>JBIIFA010000054.1:0-10343 GCA_044237565.1 Flavobacterium sp. | reverse complement strand
ACATGCTTTCAAAAGAGCTTGTAGTTCAGTCGAAATCGTTGGATGAAATTTTGAAATTGGCAAAAAGCAAGGAGAAATTATTGGCTGCAATTCCTGCGATTCAACCCGTTCGGAATGAGAATTTGAAGCGAATGGCATCGGGTTTTGGATACCGAAGTGACCCGTTTACTAAGGCAAGAAAATTTCATGAAGGAATGGATTTTACGGCGAGAACAGGAACACCAGTTTTTGCTTCTGGTGATGGTGTTGTAGCAAGGGCTGACAATGCGGCATCGGGATTTGGAAATCATATTGTGATTCGGCATGGTTTTGGTTATGAAACGTTATATGCGCATTTGAGTAGATATAAAGCACGTGTTGGACAACGTGTAAAACGTGGTGATATTATAGGATATGTTGGAAGCACAGGGCGTTCGGAAGCGCCGCACTTGCATTATGAAGTTCATAAAAATGGTGATGTGGTGAATCCTTTGAATTTTTATTACGGAAATATTTCAGCGGCAGAATATGTTGCCATTTCAAAAATAGCAAATCAAGAAAATCAATCTTTAGACTAATGCATATAGAGTTATCAGCGGACAAAAGGTATTACAGCATTGGCGAATTGGCCAAAGCATTTGATGTAAACGCATCATTAATTCGTTTTTGGGATAAGGAATTTGACATCCTGAAACCCAAGAAAAATGCCAAAGGAAATAGAATGTTCACACCCGAGGACGTATCCAATTTGAAATTGATATTTCATTTGGTTAAAGAACGCGGGTTTACATTGGATGGTGCCAAAACCCATTTGAAAGAAGGTCAGAAAAAAACCTTAGATAAATATGAAATTATCAGCAAATTGGAGGGTATCAAAATGCAGTTGAATGCGATTAAATTAGAATTATAGGCCCCCTAACCCCCGAAGGGGGAAATAGAAATAAATAAATAAATAAACAAATAAATAATAAACTTTAAATTAAACAAAAATGGAAATGCTTAAAAAATTTTTACCTTGGATTATTGTAGCAGTAATAGTAATTGGAATTTACAGCTGGTCGGCAGGAATATATAACAAAGCGGTAGGTTACGATCAAGATATTAAAGAAAGTTGGGGAAATGTTCAAACATCTTACCAAAGAAGAAATGACCTAATTGGTAATTTAGTAAATACTGTAAAAGGAGCAGCCGATTTCGAAAAAAGCACTTTGACAGCTGTTATTGAAGCACGTGCCAAAGCAACTGCGGTGACTATTGATCCAACAAATATTACACCTGAACAATTGGCAGCATTTAATAAAGTACAATCGGGAGTTAGTTCTTCTTTGTCACGTTTGTTAGTTTCAGTTGAGAAATATCCTGATTTGAAAGCCAATCAGAATTTCTTGAAGTTGCAAGATGAATTGGCAAGTACAGAAAACCAAATTTTGACAGCAAGAACCCGTTTCAATGAAGCGGTTAAACCTTATAACAATAACATAAATACTTTCCCAAGAAATATTTTGGCTGGTTTTTATGGTTTGAAAGAAAAACCTTATTTTGAGGCTGCTGTTGGTGCAGAAAAACCAGTTGAAGTAAAATTCTAAAGCCCCCTAACCCCCCAAGGGGGAATTTAAAACAGAGATAAAATGTCAAAAGAAGTTTTTTTAACCAATGAAGAAGAACAAGAAATTGTTGCTACTATTTGTATAGCGGAAAAAGAAACTTCTGGCGAGATTAGAGTTCATATAGAAAAAACAACTTCTAAAGTTCCTTATGATAGGGCTTTGGAAGTTTTTCATTTATTAAAAATGGATGAAACCGAACTGAAAAATGGAGTTTTAATTTATTTGGCTGTTGATGACAAAAAATTCGTGATTTGTGGCGACAAGGGGATTCATGATATTGTTGGAGATGATTTTTGGGAAAGCACAAAAAATGCAATGGCGGCTCAATTTAAAATCGGCAATTTCAAACAAGGTTTGATTGACGGGATTGTTAAAGCTGGGAATAAATTAAGTACCTATTTTCCATACGAAGCGGGAGATACAGATGAATTGTCAAACGAAATTTCAAAAGGATAATGGCTTTATATAAAAATAATATTCAGGTTCTACTAAAGCTTATCGTTTGTATATTTTTTACACAAATCAGTTTCGGACAATTTACGATACCCGAAAAACCCGAATTTCAAACCTCTGTTTACGATTATGCTAATGTTTTAAGTGCAACCGAAAAAGCACAATTAGAAGAAAAACTTATTCGCTATTCTGATTCAACTACAACACAAATTGTTGTGATAACCATTGAAAGTTTAAAAGGCGAAGACATTGGGATTTTGACACCAAAATGGGGACAAACTTGGGGAATTGGCGGAACATCAAAAAACGATAACGGAGTTCTTATTCTAATGGCAAAAGCCGAAAGAAAAATATGGATTTCCGCAGGTTACGGCCTTGAAGACCGTCTTTCGGCAGGTATTGGAGGAGAAATTACTAGAAATATTATTATTCCAGAATTCAAAGCTGGAAACTATTATAGTGGATTAGACAAAGGAACAACTGCAATAATAGATGTTTTTAAAGGAAAATACAAAGGCAAAAGAAAGCAAAACAAGAAAGATGGATTTCCAGCTTTACCCTTAATTATTATTGTTATTGTTATTTTGGTTTTGATTTCTCGAAGCAAAAACAGTGGCGGAAATTCTGGCAGTTCAGGCGGTGGTCCAAGCTTATTGGATATTATTATCTTGAGCAGTTTGGGAGGTGGACGAGGTTCTGGTGGATTTGGCGGCGGCTCTTCTGGAGGTGGCGGAGGTTTTGGTGGCGGTTTTGGTGGTGGTGGATTCTCGGGCGGTGGTTCGGGCGGAGACTGGTAGACTTTAAAAAAATCAAAAAAAAGAGTCTTGATTGCTCAAGACTCCTTTCCCCTAAAAAGCTAAAACTAACTAAAAAACTATCTTTAAAAAAATATGGATTTACCCAAATTTATATTTTCGTGATTGATATATCCATTTGATTCTTCACTGTTTACTATTGTACTCGCAATTGCATCTCCTACATAATTGGTTCCATAATTTCTAATGGCATTCAAATCAGGAGTTACAATATTGAATTCTAATGCTTTTTCGACCGCTTTTCTGATGCTTTCTGACTCAGCAAAAAGCCCGAAATGATCCAATAACATGGAGGCGCTCAAAATTGCTGCAATTGGATTGGCAATATCTTTTCCTGTTGCTTGTGGATACGAACCGTGAATTGGTTCAAACATGGCGCATTTATCGCCTACAGATGCCGAAGCTAATAATCCTATTGATCCTCCAATTACACTTCCTTCATCGGAGATAATATCACCAAATAAATTTTCAGTAAGAATAACATCAAATTGTTTTGGATTCAAAATCATTTGCATCGCAGCATTATCTACAAATAGAAAATCAAGTGCCACTTCTGGATATTCTGAAGCAATATTTGTAACTACTCGACGCCACAATCTTGAGGTTTCCAATACATTTGCTTTGTCAACAAGTGTGACTTTTTTTCTTCTTGTCAATGCCGATTTAAATGCCAAATGCGCAATTCGTTCAATTTCCATTTGAGAATACTCACACAAATCAGACGCTACAGTTCCGTCATCACTTAATTTTTTCTCACCAAAATAAATTCCACCTGTCAGTTCCCGATAAATAACCATATCCGTTCCTTCAATGATGTAGCGTTTCAAAGGCGATTTATCGATTAATGTTTCATAAGCTTTTATAGGTCGGATATTGGCATACAAACCCAACACTTTTCTTAATTTGAGTAAGCCTTGTTCGGGACGCACTTTTGCATCTGGATTGTTATCGTATTTTGGATCCCCAATGGCACCAAACAAAACAGCATCTGAACTTTCACAAATTGCAATTGTTGCGTCCGGTAAAGGGTTTCCCGTTTTATCAATTGCGATTGCGCCCACTAAAGCTTCTTCAAAATCAAACGTATGTCCAAATCTTTTTCCGATAGCTTTCAGCACTTTTACGGCTTGATTTGTAACTTCTGGACCAATTCCGTCTCCTGTTAATACTGCGATTTTCAATTTCATACTGTCTCTGTTTTATACTTGAACTTCTGTTATTTTACCTTTTTCAAAGGCTTCAATTTTATCTTTATTATTGATTAAAAAATCAATATCGTCAAACCCATTTATCATACAAATTTTCTTATAAGCATCTATTTCGAAGTTAGCAACCAAATTGGAATTTTCAACTGCAATGGTTTGGTCTTCTAAATTAACACATAAATTTGTACTTGGGTTTTCCTGAATTATTACTGTAATTTCTTTCAAAAATTCGGGTGAAACCAAAATTGGTAACAACCCATTATTCAAAGCATTTCCTTTGAAAATATCTGCAAAATAACTCGATACAATTACTTTAAATCCATAATCTGCCAGTGCCCAAGCTGCGTGTTCGCGGCTACTTCCGCAACCAAAATTATCACCAGCAACCAAAATACTTCCAGAATATTTTTTGTTATTTAATGCAAATGAAGTTATAATTTCATCCTTATCATCAAATCTCCAATCTCTAAATAAGTTGTTTCCAAATCCTATTTTATCCGTTACTTTCAAAAATCTAGCAGGAATAATTTGGTCCGTATCTATGTTTTCAATTGGCAATGGAACCGCCGTTGTAACTAATTTTATAAACTTTTCCATATTAATTTAAGTGTAAAGTAACATCAATTATCTTTCCTTCAATTGCCGTTGCTGCTGCTACAAGTGGACTTGCTAAAAGCGTTCTTGAACCTTGTCCTTGTCGGCCTTCAAAATTTCTATTGGATGTAGAAACGCAATATTCTCCAGCAGGAACTTTGTCGTCATTCATTGCCAAACAAGCAGAACAACCCGGTTGACGAATTTCAAAACCAGCTGCTTCAAATATGGATGTTAGCCCTTCGGCTTGAATTTGTTTTGCTACTTGTTGGGAACCAGGAACAATTAATGCAACTACATTCTTTGCTTTTTGTTTCCCCTTTATATACTGTGCCGCCACTCTAAAATCTTCAATTCTAGAATTGGTGCAACTTCCTATAAAAACGTAATTTATTGGTTTGTTCAACAACTGTTCGCCTTGTTCAAAACCCATATACTCTAATGATTTCTCAAAAGAAACATCATTCAAAACAGGAATAGAAGCGTTGATTTTCATTCCCATTCCAGGGTTTGTCCCATAAGTTAACATAGGGGCGATATCGGCTGCATCGAAATCGTATTCTTTATCAAAAACAGCGCCTTCATCGGTTGGAAGTGTTTTCCAGTAGGCGATTTTTGCTTCTAATTCAGCACCTTGAGGAGCGAATTTTTTTCCTTTTACATATTCATACGTTGTTTCGTCAGGGGCAATCATTCCGCCACGAGCGCCCATTTCAATACTCATGTTGCAAACAGTCATTCGTCCTTCCATGCTCATTTCTTCGAATACATTTCCCGCATATTCACAGAAATAACCCGTACCAGAATTGGTTCCGATTTTTGAAATTATATATAAAATAACATCTTTGGCAAGAACACCTTTTGCTAATTTTCCATTTACATTGACACGCAAACTTTTAGGTTTTTCAAGCAACAAACACTGACTTGCAAAAACTTGTGCGACTTGGCTTGTGCCAATTCCAAAAGCGATTGTTCCAAAAGCACCGTGTGTAGAAGTGTGGCTGTCCCCGCAAACAATCGTCATTCCGGGTTGTGTAATTCCTAATTCTGGTGCAATTACGTGAACAATTCCTTGGTATTCGTGCCCTAATCCGTATAATTCTATTCCGTTTTTAGCGCAATTTTTTGTCAACATTTCAATCTGATTTCGTGATAAATCATCTGTAATTGGCAAATGTTGGTTTATGGTAGCTACATTATGATCGGCTGTAGCCATGATTTGATTGGGTCTAAAAACAGGAATGTTACGCTCTTCCAATTCGGCGAAAGCCTGTGGACTCGTAACTTCGTGAATTAAATGTTTGTCTATATATAAAACCTGAGGTCCGTTTGGCACATTGGTAACCACGTGACTGTCCCAAACTTTATCGAATAATGTTTTTTTATCCATTTTAAACTAAAATTCCAATATTACTTATTTTTATAATTTGATGAACATCGCCATCAATCACTTCTTTTTTTCTGTCGGCAAATTTCAAAAATTCATTATAGACGATGTCCAATTGCAATTTTGTCAATTCGTAACCAATTTTTTTAGCACGGTATGCCAAAGCTGCTCTTCCACTTCTTGCCGTTAAAATAATAGCAGATTCTGTGACGCCAACATCTCTAGGGTCCATAATTTCGTAGGTAGAACTATTTTTTATCATTCCGTCTTGGTGAATTCCTGAACTGTGTGCAAAGGCATTTGCTCCCACAATTGCTTTGTTAGGCTGTACAAACATTCCCATACTTTCAGAAACCATTCGACTCGTATCGTATAATAATTTGGAGTTAATATTCGTATCTAAACCTAAATTTGGGTGTTGACGCAAAATCATAACTACTTCTTCCAAAGCAGTATTTCCTGCTCTTTCTCCTATTCCATTGATGGTGCATTCAATTTGTCGCGCTCCATTTATAACCCCTGCTATAGAATTGGCTGTTGCCATTCCTAAATCATTGTGGCAGTGACAAGAAAGAATAGCTTTTTCAATTCCGATTACATTTTCTTTTAGATATTTAATTTTCGCACCGTATTCTTCTGGAAGACAATATCCCGTCGTGTCTGGAATATTTAACACTGTAGCGCCTGCTTTAATGGCTTCGCTGCAAACTAATGCAAGGAATTCATTGTCAGTTCTTCCAGCATCTTCGGCATAAAATTCAACATCATCAACAAACGTTTTTGCAAAGGCAACCGCTTCGGCTGCACGATCAATGATTTCGTTTCTTGAAGCGTTAAATTTATATTTAATATGAGAATCAGAAGTTCCAATTCCTGTATGAATTCTTGGTTTCAGTGCAAATTTTAGAGCTTGGGCAGCCACTTCAATATCGTTTTTTACAGCTCTTGTTAAGGCGCAAACGGTCGCATTTTTTACGATTTTAGAAATTTCAACAACAGAACTAAAATCTCCCGGACTTGAAACGGGAAAACCAGCTTCAATAACATCAACACCCAATTCGTCCAAACGCTGCGCAATGACCAGCTTTTGTTCTGTATTTAATCTGCATCCAGGAACCTGTTCTCCATCGCGCAAAGTGGTGTCAAATATTTGTACTTTTTGATTATCCATATCGATATTTAATCTTAATTTTATTATCTCGTTACGAATGTATATATTGTGATTGTTTCTGAATGTATTTATTTGGTTTCATCTACAGTATTAAACGAAAAAATACAACTATTAACTAACTGATTATTAAATAATTAAAAGTGCTTTTTTTACGATGGCAAACGCTTCAAAAGATAATTTATTTGTGCTAATTTCTTCTCTATCTAAATCAGAAAAAAGGCAATTTAAACTCTACGTAAACCGATTAGGGGTAAATGTAGATGCTAAATTTTTATTGCTTTTTAATCTTTTGGATAAAATGAATGAATACAATGAAGAGGATATTTTGAAAAGTAAGATTGTTACCAAATTGCAATTATCAAATTTGAAAGCGCATTTGTACAAACAGATTTTGGTGAGTTTAAGACTGAATCCTGTGAATCAAAATATTCGAATTCAGATTAGAGAACAATTGGATTTTGCTACCATTTTATATCATAAAGGATTGTACAAGCAAAGTTTAAAAATTTTAGACAAGACCAAATTAGTTGCATTAGAACACGAAGAAAAAAACATAGCTTTTGAAATTGTTGAATTAGAAAAAATTATTGAGTCGCAATACATCACCCGAAGCATTGAAGATCGTGCCGATGAACTTTCTATCCAAGCAAAGGAATTGAGCCAGCAAAATGTAATTGCGAGCAAACTTTCCAATATTTCCCTACAGCTTTACAGCATAATGCTCAAAACGGGTTATGCCAAAAGCGATTTGGAAATGCAAGAAATTACAGATTATTTCAATAATAGAATGCCCGAATATCAAATTGAAGAGCTTGGATTTCGAGAAAAATTATGGCTTTACAAAGCGCATTTATGGCACAGCTTTTTGATTCAAGATTTTCTTTCCTGCTATAAATATGCCAGTAAATGGGTTAATTTATTCAATGATAATCCACAAATGATTTATCTAAATCCGGTCTGGTATATCAAAGGAAACACCTATTTATTGGAATGTTTGTATCTAATAAAACACAAATCCTACTCTGAGGTTGTTTTGCAACAATTAGAACAATCGATTTCTAATGATGCATTTCCTAAAAATGACAATACTGCTTCACTTTATTTTTTATGTTATTACAATAGTAAATTCAATTTGCACTTTTTAGAAGGCGATTTTGAGGGTGGAAAATACTTGGTTGATGAAGTGCTAAAAAACTTGAAAATCAACGAAGACCGAATAGATGAGCACCACGTAATGGTGTTTTATTATAAAATTGCAAGTCTTTATTTTGGTGCTGGAGACAATAGAAAATGCATCGAATATTTGAAGAAAATTATCGATAATAAAAACTTGTCAATGCGGGAAGATTTGATGTGTTTTTCTCGAGTTTTGAGTTTAGTTGCCCATTATGAATGCGGAATGGATTACCATTTGGAAGTTCAATTAAAAAGCACCTACAAATTTCTAATCAAGATGAACGACTTGCACGAGGTGCAACGAGAAATGATTAAATTCTTGAAAAATTTAGGGTCAATTTTTCCCCATCAATTGAAAGGAGAATTCAAAAAACTACGCAGCCGTTTGAAAACATTTGAAAATCATCCTTATGAGAAACGTGCTTTTCTATATTTGGATATTATTTCTTGGTTAGAAAGCAAAATCGAAAACAAAACTGTGGCTTCGATTATTCAGGAGAAAGCGAAAAAATTATTGCGTTAAAAAAAGCCCCAATTTCTTAAGGCTTACTACTTATTTTTCTCTGATGTAAATATCTATTGGAACTCCTGAGAAATCCCAGTTTTCACGGATTTTATTTTCTAAGAAACGCTTGTAGGCTTCTTTTACATATTGAGGCAAATTGGCAAAAAACACAAACTGAGGCGTTGGTGTTGGCAATTGCATACAATATTTAATTTTTACATATTTCCCTTTCAAAGCTGGTGGTGGGTAGCCTTCAATAACTTTCAACATATAGTCATTGAATTTTGAAGTCGGAATTCTTTGTTTTCTATTTTCAAAAACTTGAACCGTAGCTTCCAATGCTTTTAGCAAACGTTGTTTTGTTAATGCAGAAACAAAAAGAATTGGCACATCTACAAACGGCATCAATTCCTCTCTAATTTTAGCTTCGTAATCCCGTGTTGACATCGTGTCTTTTTCGACTAAATCCCATTTGTTTACAAGGATTACAACGCCTTTACGGTTTTTTTCTGCCAACCAAAATATACTTTGATCTTGACCTTCAAAACCACGAGTGGCATCGATAATCAAGATACAAATATCCGAGTGTTCAATGGCACGAACCGAACGCATTACTGAATAAAATTCTAAATCTTCTTTTACTTTTGCCTTACGACGAATTCCTGCGGTATCAACCAAGTTAAATTCAAAACCAAAACGGTCAAATTTTGTATCAATGGCATCACGCGTTGTTCCTGCAATGTCGGTAACAATATATCTTTCTTTACCAATTAATGCATTGATAAAACTTGATTTTCCAGCATTGGGACGACCCACAACTGCAAAACGAGGCAATTCTAATTCTTCTTGTGTTGGCTCTGGTTTTATTGGGAAAGCATCAATTAAGGCATCCAATAAATCTCCTGTTCCACTTCCTGAAATACTTGCAAAAGTGTAATATTCTCCCAATCCAAGGTTATAAAACTCGATGGCATCTTTTTCACGCATGGAATTATCAACCTTATTAACGGCTAATAAAACTGGTTTTGTAACCTTACGCAATAATCTCGCAACGGCATCATCCATTGGCGTTATGCCTTCTTCAACGTCCACTACAAAAATAATTACGTCGGCTTCGTCAATTGCTAATTCAACTTGTTTGCGGATTTCAGCTTCAAAAACGTCGTCTGATCCACGCACATATCCACCGGTATCAATTACAGAAAATTCCTTCCCATTCCATTCACTTTTTCCGTAGTTTCTATCACGAGTTACGCCCGAAACAGAATCTACGATAGCTTCTCTTCTTTGTATCAATCGATTAAAAAGCGTGGATTTTCCTACATTTGGTCTTCCTACAATGGCAACAATGTTATTCATTTTTATGATTTTTGAGTTTAGATTTAAGATTTAAGATTTTGGGAAACCAAAACCATTATACTCTTAAAATCAAACAATAAGGTATTTTAATT
>JBIIFA010000191.1:0-3679 GCA_044237565.1 Flavobacterium sp. | reverse complement strand
GGCAAGAATACGGAGCATCAATTCCTTGTTTCAAAGCCGCTTCCAGAATAGTTTGCTTTTGCGACATTTCAAAAGTCGTTTCTTCATCGTCAACTAAAACCGTGATTTTAGAATGACCGCCCAACGATTCTTGGATTTTATTTTCAGAAGTTGAACTCGAAAAAAGCTCGAATTTTATATTTTTTTCAGCTACATTTTGTTCTTTTAAAACTGCAGAAACCGTATTTATCATTTCTTCAGGTCCGCACAAATAGAATTTCTCAAAGGTCAATTCCTTGTGTTTCTTGTTCAACACAAAATTCACAGTCGATTTTTCAATTCTACCAAAAAGTTCGTTTTCAACTTTCGCTTGTGTATAAGAATAATGCACAAAAAAGCGTCCAACATAGTGTGATTGCAAATCGTGTAATTCCTGGTGAAAAATCGTTTCTTCCGGAGTTTTATTTCCATAAACCAATACAAAAGTACTTTTAGGCTCGCTCGTTAAAACGCTTTTTACAACAGATAAAACAGGCGTAATTCCGCTACCAGCTACAAAAGCTGCGTAGTTTCTTTGGCGATCTACTTGCGGTTCAAACGTGAAATTTCCTTCTGGGCTTCCAACTTCCAGCGTATCGCCCGCTTTCAATTTTGCGTTTGCAAATTGTGAGAAAAGTCCGTTTTTCACAGCTTTTACCGCAATTCTCAATTCGCCACTTTCGGGTGCAGAACAGATAGAATAGGCGCGGCGAATTTCTTCCCCGTCCAACGTCAACTTCAAGTTGATGTATTGCCCAGCAACGAATTTGTAGTTGGATTGTAATTCTGCAGGAACATTAAATAGTATCGAAACTGCGTCTTTGGTCTCGCGTTTCACTTCCGTAATGTTCAATTTATAAAATGACGACATTGTTTTCTTTTTTGCAAAGATACTAAACGAATTAGGTTTCTAAAAGTGAATGTGTTTTAAATTTCTTATACCTAAATGTATTATGTATAAGTTTCTTATGTATATTTGCTTTTTAAAATGAGATTGCTTCGTGCCTCGTAATGACAATAAAATGAAAAACTCACAATTGTACAAAGGAAGTTTAAACACCATCATCATGAAATTACTGGAGGAAAACGGCAAAATGTATGGCTATGAAATCACTCAAAAAGTAAAAGCAATTACGCTTGGGGAACTTCAAATTACGGAAGGCGCTTTGTATCCCGCCTTGCATAAATTAGAAGCGGAAGGATTGCTTGATGTCGAGGTTGAAAAAGTGGATAACAGACTTAGAAAATATTACAAACTCACCGAATCAGGAACCAAAGAAACCTTAAATCGTTTGGCGGAATTGGAAGATTTTATCAGAAACATGCAAAGTTTAGTGAATCCGAAATTAGAATTTTAGTTATGAAACTAACACCCGCACAAATAGAACAACTTTACACCTTCACTAAACAGCATTATGTGGAATATTACGATTTGCAAACGGAGCTAGTCGATCATTTAGCAAATGCCATCGAGTTAGAATGGGAAAGTAATCCAACGCTATCATTTGAAACCCTTTTAAATAAAGAATTCAAGAAATTTGGCGTCTTCGGTTTTATGGATGTGGTTGAGGAAAAACAAAAAGCAATGAACAAAAAATACAACAATTGGGTTTGGAATCATTTTAAAGCGTTTTTTAAATTGCCAAAAATAATAGGGACATTATTATCCACATTTATTTTGTTTCAATTAATGAAAACCATCAGTGTTTCTAATCAAATGAGTTCAATATTTATGTTCACAATTTTAATTTTCTTCTTTGGTGGATTAATTCGGATGAGTAATAAAAGAAAAAAAACAGCAAAAGTAGAAGGAAAGAAATGGCTGCTTAAAGATATTATTTACGGATATAGTTCGATTACAGGGATGAGTTATTTGCCCTTTCAAATGTTTTTTCAATTTGAACATCATTCAAATCAATTTACAGTATTTCTAATGAGTTTATTTATAGTTTCGATGTTAATAATAGAATACATTATCTTTTTTATAATCCCCTCCAAAGCGGAAGAATACTTAGAAAAAACTTATCCAGAATATAAAGTATCAAATCAGTAATTTTCTTATATTTATCAAAATTTTAAACCCACCCAATTCTATGTTCAAACATTTTCTCAATCTCGAATTAAAAGCCTTTTTCCGTTCGGCAAGTGTTGGAAAAAGCATTGCCTTAAAAGTATTCCTAGGTTTTGTAGCACTCTATTTTCTATTGTCTTTTCTGGTAATAGGATTTGCACTTTACCCATTACTTCATGAAAATTTCCCTAAGCAAAAACCTATTGAAATTGTCAACAATGCGGTTATTTTTTGGCTTGCTGGAGATTTAATTTTCAGATTTTTTATGCAAAGTTTGCCCGTAATGAACATAAAGCCGTTGCTAATTCTACCCATTAAAAGAGAAAAGGTAATTCACTTTGTGCTACTGAAAAGCTTGGTTTCTATTTATAATTTCTTCCCATTATTGGTAATTTTGCCTTTTGGAATTACCGCTATTATCAAAGAAAATGGTAACGCAACGCCAGTTTTGGTTTGGATGTTAACGCTTTATATTTTGGCTTTATCTGTAAATTATGCTAACTTTTTAATCAAAAAGAAATTCGCCGACAACATCAAAGCATTCTTTTTATTTGCAATTCTTGGAGGAACTTTCGTAGCGTTAGAATATTTCCAAATTTTTAAAATAAGCAGCTTCACGGGGACTATTTTAAATAGTTTATTACTAAATCCATTCTTAGTTTTTGCACCAATCGCACTTTTTGCAGGATTGTATTTTTGGAATTACAATTATTTAAAAAGCAATTTTTACTTAGACAATTCTTTAAAATCAAAAATTCAAGAAGCCAAAACCACCGATTTAAGTTGGACAAAACGCTTTGGGGAAATTGCACCGTTTCTGCAATTGGATTTAAAATTAATTTGGAGAAATAAACGACCGCGAACCACTGTTTTTATGTCATTTATCTTTTTACTTTACGGATTAATGATTTATACCAACCCAAGACACCACGAATTATCATTCATTCATATTCCGATTGGGCTGTTAATGTCGGGAATTTTTATGTTGAATTTTGGGCAATTTATTCCATCTTGGGATTCGGGCTATTTTGGAATGATGCTTTCTCAAAATATTACTTTCCGAAAATATTTAGATTCAAAAGTGGGATTAATGTCTTTTTCGGTAGTAGTTTTAGCATTATTAACAACACCTTATGCCTATTTTGGATGGAATGTTTTAGGTGCTAATTTAGCGTGTGCCGTTTATAATTTAGGAATCAATATTCCTGTATTAATGTTTGCGGGTTCTTTCAATAAAAAACGTATCGATTTAGAAAAGACGCCATTTATGAATTACCAAGGAACTGGCGCCTCACAATGGATTGTCGGTTTGCCATTATTCTTAATTCCAGGTTTACTATTCTATGGTTTTTCGGAAATTTTTAATCCTGAAACTGGTGTTATTGCCATCGCAACCTTTGGATTTATTGGATTGCTTTGCCGAAATTTCATAATGGACACAATCACAAAAGGCTATCAAACCCGAAAATACGCCACTTTAAACGGATTCAAACAACAAGAAAATTAACTAATTTATTTCGTGTAATTTCAAATAAACAATTAAACAAATTCCCAAATAACCATTTTAATATGATACAAGTAAATCAACTT
>JBIIFA010000190.1:0-3684 GCA_044237565.1 Flavobacterium sp. | reverse complement strand
CCAAAATTATTGATTCCGCCTGCCAATGTTAGTCTTTGGGAACCTGTGGTAATTGGTCCTAAAGCAATTGCTAACGGATTTGCTACTGTTTGTTGCAATGAAAACCCTAATGCTACAATGAATAATCCAGATAACATTAATGGAAAAGAACCTGTATTTGCAGCTGGATAAAACAATAAAGTCCCAAGGGCAGAAATTCCTAAACCTAAAGCCAATCCGTTTTTATAACCAATTTTATTCACTAAATCTTCTTTCATTAAAACGGATATTCCCATATAAATTAAGGAACCAACAGTATAAGCAATATAAAATGCTAGTGAAACTAATTGGCTTTGACCTTGAGTCAGATCGAAGGCTTTTTTAAATACTGGAATTAAGATATCATTACTGGCAGCAACAAAACCCCAAAAGAAAAAAACGGTTACTAAGGGAATAAATTGCCCCCATTTGGTTTGAACATTTTCAGAATTCATAAATTTGGTTTAAAAGTTAATTAATAGATTTAGGTTACACTTATTTTATTATTCATAATTCCAAACTTAAAATTAGAATACCAATAAAAAATAATTGCTAATTTTTGATAAATATACATTTATAAAAAAAGAACTTGCAATAGTTGGACAATTAAGTTATTAACGAAAACGATTTCTTATTTTATTTCACGAGAAGGTAGTATAATCCAATTCAAAAAATAAAGTGAAAATTTGTCGTATTTTTTTATTGTTTTTAGCTGTTTAATTAAATAGGGAATAATTTATTTTCCGTCTACATACCCTTGCAAATAGAGAAATCTTTGGGTGAGTTTACCGTTTTCAGTCATTTTTGCTCTTTGTAAGATTCCGTCTTTATCACCGTTGAAAAAAGCAGGGATTACATGTTTCATAAACATTTCGCCAAATCCTTCGCTAGCATCTTTTGGTAATTCGCAGGGCAAATTATCAACCGACATCACGACGATTGCTGCAGGATGAAAAACATCAACTTCCTTATTCTCACTTGGTAAATATCCGAATATCGGGTCAGCAATTGTAGATGCTTTTATGGTGCACGCTATTGGGCCGTTGACATCACAGGAAATATCTGCAACCACTTTGATATTGCAATCATTAGCTTTAAGCATTTCACGAGTCAATATATAAGGCGCATGATTTGCATAAAAATGTCCAGCTATAAAAATATCTGAAACTTTTGTAAAGCGTTCAAAATCGGAAGTATATTCTGTTGGGTTTTCATAAAAATCATTTTTTTCAATTACTTTCCCGTCAATTCTCTTGTTATAATCCAACACATCGATTTGAACATAAACGGGTTCGGTGTATTTTTTTGAAAGGTAATTTTCTACTGAAACTTCTTTGATTTTAATAGCATCTAGAATTTCTTTGGCGCCATTACCCACTTTCCCACAACCTGTAAGAACTATTTTAATAGGCGGTAAAACTTGTCTTTTTAGTTTTGTCACTAATTCGTCTTTTCCGGAAAGTGTTTCTGCTTTTGGAATTGTAAAAAGTCCAAATTTAATTCCGAAAGCTCGAAAGGCATTGTAAGTTCCAACAATTCCGGCATATTTCCCAAAGCCAATTAGTCGGTTAAAATTAGCATCAACAATAGTTTCATGGTCGTAAAACTCGATGTTTTTTTCAAGAATAGCTTGTAATAATTTTCTATTGTACGGCTGTTTTTTTATTGTATGAGAAAAAAAGAAATACTTTTTATTTGGGATTAAGTTCTCAATTGGAACTTCTTTAACACCAAATAAAACATCGCAATCGGTCATGTCATTTGAAACATCAATACCCAAATTCGAATACTGTTCATCTGAAAAGATTCGGATGTCGGAACTTTCAACTTTAATTTCAGCTTCAGGATACTCTTTTTTCAATTGCAGTAATACTTCAGGAGAGAATACTACTCTTCTATCTGGTGGATTTTTTCTCTCTTTAATAATTCCGAACTTCATGTGATAATTTAATTTATTAATTCCTGTAAAAGTAAGGCTATCACTGTCGATGTCAAAATTTATTTTTAATTAAATAAAACATATTATGTGCTGAAAAACAGAAAATTAGCATAAAAACCAGAGTTGTTTTAAAAAATGTTTAACCATTAGGGTCTTTGATAATTTATTTCTTTACCTTATATTTGCTTAACATCAACTACTAATGAAACGAAAAATTCCCTTACACCATATTAAACTTATTGCTTTACTTTTTCTTTGTATTTCCTGCAACAGCCAGAAAAAAAAAGATGCTTTAGATAAAATGACTTCCATTACTATGGAACCTTCCGATACGATATATCCAAAATTATCGAATTCCTATATTAATTCTAAAAGAACCAAAATTGAACATTTCTTCAATAAAAATTGGCCTTCAAAAAATAACAACATCAGCTTTTTAGTGGCAAAAGACGGGCAAGTAATCTATGAAAATTATGTTGGTTTTGGCGATATTAAAAAGAAGACGCCTATTACAAGTAAGACCCCAATTCATATTGCTTCAGTGAGTAAAGTGCTTACAGCCACTGCAATATTAAAACTTGTCAATGCAGGGAAATTGGGACTAAATCAAAAAGTAAATACTGTTTTAAAAGGTTTCCCATATCCATTAATTACTGTTAAAAACCTATTAAGTCATCGAAGCGGAATGCGCAATTATGCTTATTTCACAAATGAAAAAGGGATTTGGGATAGGCATAAAATTATGAGTAATCAAGATGTCTTGAATGTTATGATTAATAAAAAAATAACACTAGAGTACAAAACGAATACGCGATTTGGTTATTGCAATACCAATTATGCGATGTTGGCATTAATTATAGAAAAAAGTACCGGAAAGAAATACAGCGACGCTATGAAATCAATGATTTTTGATCCACTTGGTATGACCAATTCATTTGTATACGATTATGCCAAAGATAAAAATGTAATCACTCCTTCTTACCGGGGAAATGGTCAACAAATAGCGTTTGATTATTTAGATGCTATTTATGGCGATAAAAACATTTTTTCTACCCCTCAAGACTTATTAAAATTTGATTTAGCTCGAAATACAGACTATTTTTTGAGTCCTGAATTGCGATGTCAAATTTATCTGGGTTGTAGTAATGAGCGCAAAGGACAAAAAAATTATGGGTTGGGTATTCGAATGATTAACTGGGAAACGGGTCAAAATTTTTACTTCCATAATGGTTGGTGGCACGGAAATATGTCGTCTTATGTAACGCTACAAAAGGAAAATGTAACGATTATTGCTTTGACCAATAAAAATTCTAAGAATGTTTATAAAGTTCGCAATTTGGCTCCTTTGTTTGGTGATTATCCATTTAAAGTGGATGAAAGTGAGGAGGAGTAAATGTGTCGAATGTCGAATGTCTTAAAGTCGAATGTGACGAAAAGATGAAAGACGAAGAGATGAAAGACTAAAAATCTCGGAAGTCGAAGTTTTGAGTCGTTGTTTACATAAATTCATAATTTATAACTTTTAATTAATAATTCACAATTAATTTATATCGTATATTTGCGAACTGATTTGGGGTCGACTGGTTTTGACAGCAAGTCGAATTGAGAAGTAAGCACGTCGAGAACTGGGACAATTCTCGTTAATAAAAGGTTTCAAAACACATACACGGCGAAGGAAACTACGCTCTTGCTGCATAATCTGAATTATAGTAAGATTAGCCTCGTCC
>JBIIFA010000189.1:0-3686 GCA_044237565.1 Flavobacterium sp. | reverse complement strand
AGTTTGTAGAAATTAGTATATTATTATTTTACCGCAAAGGCACAAATTTTTAAAGCTTATATTAATTTGTGAACTTGCGGTACTTATAACTCTTTTTTGCCTTTTGTAATCAAAAGAAATTATTGCGCAGTCCAACCGCCATCAACCGCCATCGAGTGGCCTGTGACAAAGGAAGCGGCTTCGGAACACAACCAAATTACTGCATTGGCAACCTCATTGGGATTTCCCAAACGACCGATGGGTTCTTGAGCGGCATATTGGGCTTCGACCTCTTTTTTATTGCCCGTTAAACGATCAATCATGGGCGTTTTTATAGCACCTGGACAAACGGCATTAACCCGAATTCCAAGTTTTGCGTTTTCTAAAGCAGCGGTTTTTGTGAGTCCAATTACGCCGTGTTTTGAGGCAACGTATGCAGGAAGTCCAACATATCCAACTAATCCCGCGATGGAAGCACAGTTTACAATGGCACCGTTGCCGTGTTTTAGCATTTCGGGGATTTCATATTTCATGCATCCCCAAATTCCTTTAAGATTTACGCCAATGGTTTTGTCCCAGTTTTCTTCGGTGCAATCTGTAATTGATGCTGAAGTGCCTTCGATGCCCGCATTGTTGAAAGCGAAATCCAATCTACCATAAACTGAAATTATTTTTCGTATCATTTTTTGGACTTCGGAAAGTTGAGAAACATCGCATTTTATGAATGTTGCTTCGCCTCCAAAAGCGGTAATTGCCTCTAAAGTTTCGCTGTTTTCCTGCCAATCTACGAGTACGACTTTTGCGCCTTTATGGGCAAATAATATCGCAGTGGCTCTTCCAATTCCGAATGAGGCGCCTGTGACCAATGCCACTTTATTTTTGAACGGTGTTTCCATTTTTGATAAGTTATTTTAGAATTTGTTCTGCTTCTAATATGTTTTCGATGCCTTTAATGAGTGCGTCAGGATTGAAAGAAATGCTGTCAATTCCTTCGTCAACAAGAAATTGAGCAAATTCTGGCAAATCGCTTGGTGCCTGACCGCACAGTCCAACTTTAATATTATTGAATCTTGCCGCATGAATTGTTTGGCTGATTAAATATTTTACAGCGGCGTTTTCTTCATCGAATAAAGGACTTACTAAGTGAGAATCTCTGTCAATTCCCAAGGTGAGTTGCGTTAAATCATTGGAACCAATTGAAAAACCATCGAATATTTTAGCAAATTCATTGGCCAAAATTACGTTGCTCGGTATTTCTACCATCATGTAAATTTCCAATCCATTTTCTCCACGAACGAGTCCGTTTTTTTCCATTTCAGCGATTACTTTTTCACCTTCTTCGACCGTTCTACAAAAAGGAATCATCAATTTTACGTTGAGTAAACCCATTTGGTTGCGTACTTTTTTCATCGCCAAACATTCTAAAGCAAATGCTTTTCGATAAAAATCACTGTAATATCTCGAAGCACCACGAAAACCGAGCATTGGATTTTCTTCATTGGGTTCAAATTCGGCACCGCCAATAAGACTGGCGTATTCATTACTTTTGAAATCACTCATTCTAACAATGACATCTTTTGGGTAAAATGCGGCAGCCACTATAGAAACAGCTTCCGACAATTTATCGACAAAGTATTTTTTGCCATCTTCATATCCTTTTGTGATTTCTTTTATAGTTTTTATAGTTTCTTTATTGGTAATTTTTTCTGGTTCGCAAACTGCCAATGGATGCACTTTTATGGAGTTTGAAATAGCAAATTCAATTCGTAACAATCCCACACCTTTATTAGGATATTGACTCAATTCGAAAGCGCGTTCGGGATCGGCGAGAATAAACATTGGCTCTGTTTCGGGAAGAATTAAGTTGGAAAAATCCTCTTCATATATTTCCCATTTTAATATGCCATCGTAAATGATACCTTCTTTGCCTTCGGAACAGCAAACGGTTATTTCTTGCCCGTCTGCAATACATTCCGAAGCATTTCCGCAACCCACAATTGCCACAGTTCCTAATTCTCTTGCTATAATTGCAGCGTGGCTTGTTCTTCCGCCTTTATTTGTGACAATTCCGGCTGCTTTTTTTAATATTGGATCCCAATCAGGATTTGTGAAATCGGCAATTAATATTTCACCTTTTTGAAGTTTATGACCTTCTGCAGGACTTTCCAAAAACCGTGCTTTTCCAGTTGCTATTTTATCGCCAAGGGCAATTCCTCGGGCTAAAATTTTACTTTTTTCTAATAGTTTATAGGTCGTTTGGATGTTTCTGTTTTTTAAACCGTGAATCGTTTCTGGTCGGGCTTGCACTATATAAATTTGATCGTTCAATCCGTCTTTGGCCCATTCAATATCCATTGGTTTTCGATAGTGTTTTTCAATAGCATAGCACCATTGTGCAATTTGAATAACTTCTTTTTCGTTTAGACAAAATTGATTTTGCTTTTCTAAAGGAGTTACGCTATTTTTTACAGTTGTTTCAATGGATGTTCGTTCTTTTTTATCGGAATATCGCATGGAGAATTCTTTGCTTCCGCATGTTTTTTTCAAAATAGGACTCCAATTTCCGTTGTGTAACGTAGGTTTGAAAACAACCCATTCGTCAGGAGTTACAATTCCTTGCACGATATTTTCTCCAAGTCCCCAAATTCCATTTATGATGATTGTATTTTTGAAACCTGTGTCTGGATCTATTGTAAATACTACTCCAGAAGCCGATTTGTCGCTACGAACCATTTGTTGAATTCCTACAGAAATTGCAATGTCTAAATCTGCAAAACCCATATCATTTCTATATTTTATGGCGCGATCTGTAAATAGGGATACAAAACAATTATGAACTGCTTCCAAGACTTGTTTTTCACCACAAATATTCAAAAATGTTTGCATTTGTCCCGCAAAACTTGCTGTTGGTAAATCTTCTGAAGTGGCGCTACTGCGAACGGCAACATCTAAATTAATGGTATCACATTGTTTTGATAATGCTTTGTAAGCTGTATTTATTTCCTCACAAATTTCTTTTGGTATTGTTGCTGAAAGTACTAACGATCTGATTTTTTTACCAATATCGGAAAGATTAGAATATTCTTCGGTATCTAATTTTCCCAATAAATCAGTTAGCTTTTTTTCCAAATGATTGGCTGTTCGAAACATCCGATAGGCATTTGCCGTAAGAGCGAAACCATTTGGAATTGCAATCCCCATAGGCTTTAGCTGGTTGTACATTTCCCCAAGTGAGGCGTTTTTTCCTCCAACTTCATCAATAGAATCGAGGCTAATTTCATTAAAGAAAAGAATGTGATTTAACTTTGTCATTTTTCAATTATTAAATGGTTAAAATTTTAATATTTCCAAGACAAAGGGGTAAAGTATTGATTTGCTTCTATTTTAATTAGAAACCTATTAAATTTGGGGAAATTTAATGTTGATAATTTTAAATACGTAAGAAAATGTATTTAAATAAAAGTACGAATATTTATTTAATAATACAAGTAAAATTTTTATAAAATATTGTAATTTAGTTAGTTATATTTTATTAAATTTGTTTTACCCAATATCTACATTTAAATGATTTAACTGCTTCTTGGTATTTTATAAGTTAGCAAAGTGCTGACTTTAGAACAATCTAAATTAGTGCGTTATGACAAAATCAGAAAAAAAAGTAGTTGTGAATAATTTGGTCAATGGTTTCAAAACCACTAATAGTTCTT
>JBIIFA010000188.1:0-3695 GCA_044237565.1 Flavobacterium sp. | reverse complement strand
AGATTATACGGTTGATAATATCGAACCAGATATGTCTTTTCTTGAAATGCTTGACATTTTAAACGATGAATTAATCGTAAAAGGAGACGATACTGTTGCGTTTGATCACGATTGTCGCGAAGGAATTTGCGGAATGTGTTCTTTGTATATCAACGGTGAAGCGCACGGTCCAGACCGATTGGTAACAACGTGTCAATTGCACATGCGTAAATTTAAAGATGGCGATACCATATATATTGAGCCTTTTAGAGCAAAAGCATTTCCTGTAATTAAGGATTTAGTTGTTGATAGAAGTGCTTTCGATAGAATCCAACAATCAGGTGGTTTTGTATCTGTGAACACTTCAGGAAATACCATTGATGCCAATACAATTCCTATACCAAAACATGATGCCGACAGAGCTTTTGATGCTGCTACTTGCATTGGTTGTGGGGCTTGTGTTGCTACTTGTAAAAACTCATCAGCAATGTTATTTGTTTCTGCAAAAGTATCTCAATTTGCACTTTTACCTCAAGGAAAAATTGAAGCAACCGACCGTGTAATGAATATGGTTGCACAAATGGATGCCGAAGGTTTCGGAAATTGCACCAATACAGGAGCTTGCGAAGTGGAATGTCCAAAAGGAATTTCACTAGATTATATCGCTCAAATGAACAGAGAATATTTATCGGCAAGTTTGAAAGGATAGTAAATTTTTTTATAATAATATAAAAGACTGTTCGAAAGACAGTCTTTTTTTGGTTTTATTTATTAGTAAATAACAATTATCAATAAATAGCAACTTTAGAAACAAATGATTAAATTTGCCACTTAATCATGAAATAAATTCAGGATTCATAAAAATTACGATATGTTACAAATAGCATTTATTAGAGAAAATCAGGAAAAAGTAATCAAAGCATTGGCAAAAAGAAACATGGACGCCAAAAGTGTTGTTGATGAAGTAGTCCAATTAGATGAAAAAAGAAGAGCTACGCAAGTAGAATTAGACAACATCTTATCCGAATCTAATAAATTATCCAAAGATATTGGCGATTTAATGAAAGGTGGTGAAAAATCAAAAGCTGCTATTTTAAAAGAAAAAACAGTAATTCTAAAAGAAAAAAGCAAAGATTTAGCTGAAAAAGCAGATACTTTAGCGCATGAATTACTAGAAAAACTATATACGTTACCCAATCTTCCTTCAGATAGTGTTCCTTTTGGAAAAACTCCTGAAGAAAATATAACCGTTTTGCAAGAAGGAGAAATCCCCGTTTTACACGAAGGAGCCCAACCGCATTGGGAATTGGTAAAAAAATACGATATCATTGATTTCGAATTAGGAAATAAGATTACAGGTGCTGGTTTTCCAGTTTATAAAGGAAAAGGAGCAAAGTTACAACGGGCATTAATTACCTATTTTTTAGATAAAAATACTGATGCTGGTTATAAAGAATATCAAGTTCCACATCTTGTAAATGAAGCTTCGGCTTATGGAACGGGACAATTGCCTGATAAAGAAGGGCAAATGTACCACGACGCCACTGATAATTTATACCTAATCCCAACAGCAGAAGTTCCGGTAACGAATTTGTTTCGCGATGTGATTTTGAACGAAAATGAATTACCAGTATTAGCAACCGCTTACACGCCTTGTTTCCGAAGAGAAGCAGGTTCTTATGGCGCTCACGTTCGTGGTTTGAACCGTTTGCACCAATTTGACAAAGTAGAAATTGTGAGAATTGAGCATCCTGATAAATCTTACAAAGCCTTGGAAGGAATGGTAGAACACGTGAAAATGATTCTTCAAGAATTGAAATTACCTTACCGGATTTTGAAACTTTGTGGAGGAGATATGGGTTTTACTTCTGCTTTAACGTATGATTTTGAAGTGTTTTCAACTGCGCAAGATCGTTGGTTGGAAATTTCATCGGTTTCAAATTTTGAGACTTTTCAAGCCAATCGTTTGAAATTACGTTTCAAAGATAAAGAAGGTAAAAACCAGTTGACACACACTTTAAACGGAAGTTCATTGGCTTTGCCAAGAGTTTTGGCTGGAATATTAGAAAACTATCAAACGCCTGAAGGAATTGTAATTCCAGAGGTTTTGAGAAAATATACTGGTTTTGATTTGATTGACTAATAAAGTTAATCTTTGAAGAACAATTTACTAAATAGGCACAAAAAGGCTTACTTTAGTAAATTGTTTTTTTAATACATTTTTGAAATGAAAAAAATAATTTTCCTTTTTTCTTTATTCTTTTCAATGTTTGTTTTCTCACAAAACGAGCAATTGGCGCAGAATTATTTTGATAAAGGAGAATTTGAAAAAGGCCTAATTTCTTATCAGGAATTAATAGCAGCGCAGCCATTTAATGGCTATTATTTTCAGAGAATAATTGATTGTTATCAGCAACTTAAGCAATATGAAGCTTCGGAAAAATCTATTTTGGAGCGCTATAACAAATTCAAGCAAGCGACTCTTTTAGTAGAATTGGGATATAATTATCAATTACAAAAAGATGAAAATAAAGCTAAAAAATACTACGAACAGGCATTAGACAAAATCAAAAAAATTCCAACAGAAGTATACGGAATTGCAGCAGTTTTTGAACGAAAAGTATTGATAGATTATGCTTTGCAGGCGTATCAATTGGCAATTGAATTGGATAAAAATCTCAATTTTAATGTTCAAATGGCATTGCTTTATGGGCAAAAAGGCGATTCGGATAAAATGATTGAAAAATTTCTGGAAGAATCCTATACAAATCCTCAAAATCTTTTTGCAATTCAAAATCAGCTTTCAAGATTTATGACGGAAAACTCCGATGAGAATTTCAATAATGCCTTGAAAAAAGCGTTACTAATTAGAACGCAGCAAAACCAAGATATCTTTTGGAACCAATATTTGAGTTGGTATTATGTGCAACAAAAAGAATTCGCAAAAGCCTTTGTTCAGGAAAAAGCAATTTATAAACGTAACCCGGAATCGCTTTCTAATATAGTGAATTTGGCACAACTTGTCATTGAAGAAGATGAAAAAGAAATTGCCAATGAAATTTTGACGTTCGTATTAGAAAATACGCAAGATCAAGATTTACAAATACAAGCGCATTATTTCCTTATAGAAATGAAAATTGATAAAGCACAAGATAAGGAACTTATTGGCATTGAAACAGAATTGAAATTGTTACTAAAACAATTTGGAATTAGTCCTTATACTTTAAAATTACAACTACTTCAAGCTCATTTTGAAACGTTTCAAATGAAAAATCCCGAACTAGGAAAAGCCATTTTGAAAACGGCATTAGAATTGCCTTTGGATGAATATCAAAAAGCAGATGCTAAAATGGAATTAGCGGACATTTTACTATTTCAAGAAAAATTCAATCAGGCGTTATTGTATTATTCCCAAATCGAGGAAGATTTAAAAAATGATGTTATTGGTCATGAAGCAAGTCTAAAAGCAGCAAAAACAAGTTATTTCAAAGCCGATTTTGTTTGGGCATTGAAACAATTCAAAGAGTTAAAATCGGTTTCATCTCAGTTAATTGCTAATGATGCTATGGAATATTTTCTACTTGTAAATGACAATACGGTTGCCGATTCAACACAAACCGCATTAAAGCAATTTGCACGTGGAGATTATCTCTTGTACCAAAATAAAACACAAGAAGCAATGGGACTATTTCAAGATATTCTAAAAAACTTTAAAG
>JBIIFA010000187.1:0-3740 GCA_044237565.1 Flavobacterium sp. | reverse complement strand
TTTTTAGCAAATATCGAATCACGGTTTCAGCAGCATACAACCCAAATAATCCTGGCATATAACTGTTGGTGCCATAAAATGACTTCTTATAATTTGACCCGTCTGTCATTTTTAAACTTGCATCGTCTTGTATTTCTGAAGAAAAGACAACTTTCAATTTATCTATTTTTGCTTCTTTCAATCGTCTTCTAATCGTTTTCGCTAAAAAGCAATTTACAGTATTCGTAATATCAGCCACTTTAACTTTGGAAGCTTCCATTTTTCCGCCTGCTCCCATACTGGAAATTATTTTTACTCTTTTTCGCTTAGCGCCAATAATCAAATTCAATTTTGGAGTTATGCTATCTATGCAATCCAACACATAATCAAATTCATCGGTAACAATTTCGAAAGCACGCTCTGGAGAAAGAAATTCTTGAATTCGGGTCAGTTTTAATTCGGGATTAATGTCCATTAAACGATTGCCCACAACGGTAATTTTAGCTTGACCAACGGTTGAATGTAACGCAGGTAACTGTCTGTTAATGTTGGTTATATCCACAACATCACCATCAACAATTGTCATTGTTCCTACTCCAGCTCTTACTAAAAATTCAGCAGCAAAAGAACCCACACCACCTAATCCAACAACCAAAATGTTTGCGTTTTGTAACTTATTTAATCCTTCTGCTTTGAACAATAATTCTGCTCGTTCTGTCCATTCTGCCATTTTATTTTCTTTTTTTTAATGCCTTAACCGTTGTTTATTTTCGCCACGAATTTCACAAATTCTCACTAATTTTTTTTAATTGATTCGTATTAGTTTATATAATTCGTAGCTACTTTAATTAAAAACTCTACCGAAATTTGCATTGACAATTGCCTTCATTTCTTCCAATTCTATGTTTTTATATTTTGCTGCCAATTCATACACAGCAACAATTCCTTCTTCAATAGTATCGGTTTCCAAAAACAATCTCTCTTTCGGAATGCTCTTAAAAACCAATTCTAATTCTGGATTTCTCAGTAAATATTTACCAAATGAAATATAAAAATTATTGGCAATCAATTGATCCGTAGTTTCCTTGTTTTTTGAAAAACCGTGAATAATCATCGGAACAGAAATTGCCATTTTCTTTTTAATTGCGATTACTTCCTGAAAAGCTGCAACGCAATGAATAACAACAGGTTTCTTGTATTTTTCGGCTAAATCCAATTGTTTTTCGAATACCATTTGCTGCAAAGCCATTGGGATTTCAATTCTTTTGTCCAGCCCACATTCGCCAACGGCAAGACACTTTTCGTCTTCTAATTTGCTTTCAATAATTTCCAAATCAGAGTCAATTCTATCTTCAACGATATGCCAAGGATGAATTCCAATAGAATAATTTGGAATCGTTGCGTCAAATTCCTGCGGATATTGATTCACTAATTCCAAAACACCCTCTTGGTTTGAATATTGATGTGTGTGTAAATTGAAGAATTTCATTATGCAAAAATAGTTTAAAAGTAACAAAAAGACAACGGTAGAAAGCCACAAAGTTTTTTACCTTTGCCCAACAGAAAATTCATCCATGTTAAAAACGGCTTTTTATCGCTATATCAATAATTTTAAAGGATTTACAAGGGAAATTTGGATACTTGCCATAATCACTTTTATCAATCGTGCGGGAACAATGGTTTTGCCTTTTTTATCTAAATATCTAAAAGAAAACTTACATTTTTCATATAGCGAAGTAGGATGGATTATGGTTTCTTTCGGTTTTGGTTCCATGTTGGGGTCTTGGCTAGGAGGAAAATTGGCAGACAAAATCGGGTTTTACAGAGTCATGATTTTCAGTTTATTCACCAGTGGAATTGGATTTCTTATACTCCAATTTGTTACGTCATTTGTGGGATTGTGCATCGGAATGTTCAGTATTATGGTTTTGGCAGACATGTTTCGTCCCGCTATGTTTGTTTCGCTTGGTGCCTATGCAAAACCCGAAAACAGAACGCGAGCATTAACATTAGTTCGACTTGCAGTAAATCTTGGTTTTGCTGCTGGACCTGCTTTGGGAGGTTTAATAATCATGGGGATGGGTTATAAAGGGTTGTTTTGGGTTGATGGTTTTACCTGTATTATTGCCATTTCAATTTTTGCTTTATTCGTAAAAGAAAAGGAAAAATCTTCAATTATTAGTGATGCAACACCAGGGAAATCAGAAGTAGTTTCTGTGTTCAAAGACAAAATATTTTGGATTTTCCTATTTGTTAGTTTTGTTACAGCAATGATTTTCTTCCAATTGTTCACGACACTTCCACTCTACCACCATGAAAGATTCGGCTTAACCGAATTTCAAACGGGATTGTTAATGACTTTAAATGGATTGCTAATTTTCGCTTTAGAAATGCCATTTGTGAGTTATTTTGAAAGAAATAAGGTTCAAAAGCTAAAAATAATTCTTTGGGGAACGCTATTAATGTCGTTAGGATTCTATTTATTGCTCATCAATTTTTGGGCAGGAATATTAATTGTCAGCATGATTTTCATTTCTATAGGAGAAATATTCGCCTTTCCGTTCTCGAACGTATTTGCATTAAGCAGAGCACCAATAGGTCATGAAGGCCGATATATGGCACTTTACACCATGAGTTTCAGTACCGCACATATTGTAAGTTCTAAGATGGGAATGGAAATCATAGGTCATTTTGGTTACCAATGGGATTGGATTGTCATGGGAAGTTTTGGAGTAATTGCCGCTTTCTGTTGTATTTGGATTCAAAAACTATTGAAATTAGAAACTAAATCAAATGCCTAATGTCTTCAGAAATTGATTAGTTTTGCAGTATTAAATTAAAATTGAATTACGATGGCCAAAGGAATCCACACAGGAATTATAAAAATAGATGAAAATGGAAATTACTTTTGTGGTGATTTTCTACTTGATTATCAAATGGTTGCAAAAAGTTTTAAAGTTGGTGACGAAATTACAATCAAAACCGTAATCGTAAATCCAAGTGACAAATCGTATGCTACTTATGAAAAAAAATCCCGAAATTTTGCTATAGCAAATGAAAAACAAGACAAAGACTAAGTGAATATGTACAAAGTTCTCGCCAAAATCAACAAACTCTTTTTGCCAAGCTTCACAAAGCAACGATTAGATTTAGCCAAAGCTACAAATTGGCAGAAAGCCATAATTGGCTATCGCTACTTTGTAACTACAAGAGCATTAGATCAATGCAAGCGATAACAAATTAAAATTAGATATTTTTTAGCTTTAGACTTGCAAATTACACAATTATAGGTATATTTGCACCCACAAAATGGCCTTGTGGCGCAACTGAATAGCGCACTTGATTACGGCTCAAGAGGTTACTGGTTTGAATCCAGTCAAGGTCACAAACTAATCCTTAAATACCAATAAAAATTGGGGTTTAAGGATTTTTTATTAACTTCGTGTGTCCATTTTGTGTCCAGCAAAGTAATTCTAATCCGCTACCTCACATACTAAGCATAACGTTATAACAAAGACAATAAAACCTGAATACTACTCCTCCACTTTCTTAACTACTTTTCTGGCCACTTCAATTTTGAATTTCTTGCCTTTCATTTTTTCTTCACGAATGTTATGCAATAAATCTTTAACTTTATTGAATTTTACTGCTGCAAACGAAATGAAATCTTTCACTTCGATTAATCCTAAATCGCCTTTTTCGAGTTTTCCTTTTTGAGAAAAGAAACCTACAATATCAATTTTATTCAACTTGTTTTTCTT
>JBIIFA010000143.1:0-5033 GCA_044237565.1 Flavobacterium sp. | reverse complement strand
TTGCGAAAAGTTTAAAGTCACTATCAAAAAAAATAAGACATCGGAAAACAAATCCATCAAAAAACAATTTAAATGAGCATTTAAATAAATTTGAAAAAGCCATAGAAGAATATGAAATAAATGCAGGAGAAATTTCTTCTGAAGGGGTTCTTATGTTGACAAATATGTTGCACTATGCAGAAAAACAAGTTGGGAAAATTAAAAATCTAGAGAATACTTTCACTACTATAACAAAGTTAAAAGATCTTAACGGTAGGGATAAAGACATTGAAAAATTAAACAAAAAAGACTATTATCCTTTAAGCACATTAGTGGAGAATTTGAGTTTTTCATCATTAGAATTTAGGCACTCATTACGAATTACAACAACATTATTAATTGGCTTTATTGTTGGAGAATTGCTTCCGTTTCAAAATGTATATTGGATCTTACTAACTATTGTAGTAATTATGAAACCTGGTTTCGGACTAACAAAAGAACGAACATTCAATCGATTTATAGGAACCATAATTGGTGGAGTAATTGGGTTTTTGATATTATCATTTGGACCAAACCAGCTAATTTTAGGATGTCTGTCTCTCTTTTTTTTAATTTTAGGATTGTCATTTAACCCTTCAAATTACAAGATTGGAACTTTATTCATCACCCTTCATGTCATATTTATTTTTGCCATATTAGATCCAACGGATAATGATATTATTTTATATAGGATACTAGACACTTTTGTAGGAGCTACACTAGCAATTTTAGCGAATTATTTCTTTTGGCCCTTTTGGGAATTTTTAAACACCAATGTAACTATAGAAAATTCTATCAAAGCCAATAGAGATTATTTACTACAAATTTCTATTTTATATAACAATAAGCAGGGAATTAATATGCTGCTCCCCAAAAATCAGACAAGATTTTCACATAATTTAAGATAGGAAAAATTAACCTAAATTAGCAAAATTATGTCAAGAAGCAGAAGAGTATTTAGTAAAGAATTTAAGGCAAAAGTTGTTTTAGAAGCCTTGAAAGAAAAAAACACCATTGAGGTTTTAGCCAAGAAATATGAGCTTTTACCCAATCAAATTTCGATGTGGAAATCTGAAGCAATAAAGAATATTTCGGCAGTTTTTAGTGTCGAAAAGCCAAAAGAGAAGAGTAACGAAATTCCCTCGGAGAAGCTTTATGCTCGAATCGGAGAATTAACACTGGAGAACGATTTTCTAAAAAAAAGCTGTTCTAATTTGTAAAAACCAAAGAAGGAAAATGGTGGATTTTAATGAAAAAATATCTGTTTTTAAACAGTGTAAGGTTATTAATTTGAGCAGGAACTTCATCTATTATACTTCCAAGTCAGAAAGTGAAGAGAATATACGAATAATGCTTTTATTGGATAAGAAATATTTCGAGACGCCTTTTACGGGTATCGTAAAATAACAGCGTGGTTGCAAAACCAGGGATTTGTTATCAATGAAAAAAGAGTGAGACGATTAATGAAATTAATGAACTGGAAAACCATTTATAGAGAGCCAAAAACTACAATTTGCAATCTGGATATACTAGCGAAATCCACACAAAAGCGTTGAAAGATAACAATGTAAAAATATCAATGGATGGAAAAGGTAGAGCCATTGACAATATTTTTATTGAAAGATTATGGAGAACCGTTAAATACGAAAATGTATATTTACAAAGTTATTCTGATGGAATTAGACTTTACAATGGACTTTACAACTATTTTGAGTTCTATAATGAGGAAAGATTCCATCAGTCGTTAGATTACAAAACGCCCTCAAGTATTTATTGCTTGAGAAATGTGGCATAAAATTAGAATAACTTTTTCAGGCCTAAAGAGGCCAAAAGTTATTTCCAATTTTAGCCGAGAAACCGAAAAAAACCTATCCTAATTTATTGGATATTTTGTTTAAAAAAGGGGGTCAGCATAGTACCGGTTATTAACCAACGGCACATGCCTGTGTAAGGTACATATTGTTTAGGGATTTGTACCGTAGGAATGATATCTCTTGCACCACCGTTACTGTTTTATTACCGCACCCAATACCATATAATACCTGGATTTGGTAAGCAGTTGGGCGTACAGCTCCCACTGATGTAAGGAGCTGGAGTCCAACTTCCAGTTGCAATTAATGTCCCCCAATAATCAACACTGCAGCTTACACTTGTTGTAATAATCCCAACACAACTAGCATACCAAGGCATACGTTGTTCAATACTGTAATTGTCGTAGTTCCAGGTTCCAAATTTTGTGTTAATGGTTACGTTTGTTTGTGTATTATTTGTTTGTGTAAAACTGTAGCTGCCATTAGCGGTCCAAATACCCCCAAATGAACCTCTTGTGCCTGCATCAATCATATATTGAAAACCACTGGCGCTTTTTTTAATATAATTTGCCCAACCAATAATAGAATAATTGGAAGTAATACTTGGAGAACCCGTATTTCTTGCAATAGCATTTGCATAGGTCCAACCACTAACATCTGAATTGGTCATAATCAACGTCCAACCGCCACCATCGGTAGTCATATCTGCATATATCTGAAAAGGCGTTCCGCTATTTATGTTTGGATTAGCTATCCAATACAGCCCGTCTGTAGAACTCGGAAAGTCTTGTTTTATTTGATAAGCACTGGTGCCAGCTTTTGCAGCAGTTAGTCCGTCAGGTGGACAAGTACTAGTACTTGTACTTGTACTTGCAGTAGTCGTTACTAGATTGCCATATCTTTTTTTATCGCTTGTAAAGTCGGCTACTATTTCGGCGGCAGTTCTCGCACTAGCATACATTTTAAAGCTACCCATTTTGCCATTAAAATAATTCGCTGTTCCATTAAAAGAACCTAGTTTAAAAGTTGACGATAAAATCGTTGGTCCAATACTTCCATTACTTACATAAGCCGTGTCTATTAAGGCGCCATTAACATAAAATTGAATGGCATTTCCTGTCTTGGAATAGACCGCTGCGATATGATACCATTTATCAGCCGTAAAGGTCATTGGACAGTTATAAAAACAATTAGCGTTAGATAAATTGGCTCTTAGTTTATTATTCTCAAACTCAAGACGCAAAGACCCTGTACCTGCTATCGTGTGAGAAAACAATGTTTGTATGGCGCCTGAACTAAAGGCCGCTGCATTCATCCAAGTTTCAATTGTTACATTATCAGATGACGGATGTGCCTTTAAAAAATGTATGTCATTATTAGTACCGTTAAATACAAAGCTTTTGGCATTGGAAGTACTGTAATTAAAGTTGTTTTGTAGCGACCCATTGTTAAAATTACCGCTCAAATCATACCATGTGTTCTCTACTTGGTTATAGCTACTTTTAAATTCTGAATCTACCCAAACTACTAAAGAGGATCCCGCAGAAATAGTGGGTGACTTTACTTCTACTAAATTTCCTCCAAATGCAATTACTTTTTGTGCTAATACATTTCCACTGGTACTGATAAAAGCATTGCTATTAATATTTTCTGTTGTTTTTTTACCGAAATTAGTCAGTACCTCTTCAAGAGCATTTACTTTTAAAGTGGCTGTAATAAAACCTATATCATAGCTTCCTGATGCTGCTTGATTAGCCGTAATAACGGCGGTGCCGGCACCCACTATGGTTACGGTATTTCCGCTTACTGTGGCAACAGCCGTATTGCTACTGCTATAGGTAAAACTGCCGGGGCTAGTAGACGTAGGCGCAATTAAAGTAAACGGAGCGTCTAATCTATGCTTGTTGATGGCCCCAAAATTACTGAGCGTAGGCAGCGTATTTTTATACAGTAAAATTCTTTCTGTAGAATCATCAGGGAGGGTATTGCCATCCGTTTGGGTTTGCGTATTGCTCACCGTATAGGTAACTGTATTTGCTTCGGCAACCGAAGCTACTATGGTAGTAACCGTTAAAATATGTTCTTCTCCGCTATACATCGTTCCAATAGTCCAATCTTTATTGGTAGCTGTTCCTGCAGATAATGTTCCATAGGTTGCTGTATAACTTTGATATGTTAAACCCGAAGGAATGAGGTTGTTTACAACTAAATTGGTTACTGTACCATTGCCAATGTATTTTGCTTTTATGGTAAAGGTAACAATATCATTCACTTTCCCGGAGGATACGTTAGCCGTGGTACTGATTTGAATATCAGGATAGCAATTTACAACCGTTACGGGTGCCGACTCATAAATACAAGAACCCACAGCGACCACTACCGAATAAGAACCGGGTAGCGTAGGGGTAAAAGTACTGCTGGTTTGTCCGGGTATTAAAACGCCACTGTTAAACCAACTGTACGAACTATAACCTGCAGTGGCTGTTAAAGTAGAACTCGGTAAGCACCCATCACCACTCGTTTGAACTGTTATGTTAGGTAAATTATCAAATCCAGAAAAATAACCTCCTACGCCAACAACTCCAGAAGCTCCTATAAAAGACATCGAAATTGGACCTGGAGCGTTTACTTTTACATTACCTTTTAGTCCAGAAATGTAACAGGTTTTCCAATCTGACGTTCCTGGTACAGGTGTAAATTTCAAATCATTCTTTGATACAATAGTTGAACCGTTAGTTGTTGTAACTACAATTTGATTATCTAGAATGGCTGTAGAAGCGACTATTCCAACTCCTCCAGTGATCGGTAAACCAATTATATTGTCTACGCTCATAATATTATCAATGGTATTAACCATCAAACAATTAACTGGAGAAATAAAAGTAAGTTCGCCAGTATTTAATGCAATATGCCCACACAATGCTTGATATGCATAAACATCTTTATCGGCCGTTATAAACATACTCTTACCCGCAGCATTGGAAGCATAATTGGATATTTTTGCATATTGACCATTATTCAATATTGTAGCAGTTGAAGAACCATTAACATAAACCTTAGTGTTGTTTTGTGTCGCAATAATAATAGCATATTCTATTGTACTGTCAGCACCATTTCCTCGAACAAAAACGTATTCTTTACCTATTTTAGACTCCGGAGTTGGTTGATCGATACCTATATCCCATCCCTCTCCAGTAGGTTCAT
>JBIIFA010000186.1:0-3803 GCA_044237565.1 Flavobacterium sp. | reverse complement strand
ATTAGAAATGAAACGAATGTTGGTTGATGAAGACGATTTGAAATCGGAAACGATAACCATTTATATGACACCAAAAATTAATGAACTTAATGAAGTAATTGTCAAAAAAAATGCAGCAGAAGGCACCAGTATAATTCCGGGTCAAAAGCATTATACTCCTGCCGAACGAAAATTATATACCGCAACTTCGGGATTATTAGACGCACCGTTAAATTGGCTTTCTGGAAGAACAGAAATGTTGAAAAAGGAAATTGTAGTGGAACGAAAAGAGCGAATGTTAAATAAAATTGGTGTTCTATATGAAGATAAATATTACATTCAAACCTTGAAAGTCCCAGAAATCTATATTGATGATTTTCAACGTTACTTAATAGAAGACAAGGAATTTGCTGCAGCTTTAAAAGTAAAAAACCGAACAATGATGCTGTTTTTGATTTCAAAATTGGCAGTAAATTATAATGCTATTCCAAAATAGAAATGGATTAACTACTTTTGATAAATGAAAAGATTACTTTTATATACCTTAATAGGAATAACATTTTTTGCAGGAACTTCCTTTGGAATTCATAAATTTTATGTTTCTATTTATCAAATTAATTATGCTCCAGAAAAGAAGATGTTGCAAATTACTTCCCGAATTTTTGTTGACGATTTAAATGCCGTTCTCTTTAAAAAATACAATAAAAAAACATTTTTAGGAGACCCAAATGAATCTCTAGATGATATTGTTCTAATGAAAAAATATATTTCAGATAATTTTTCTATTAAAGTAAATAGTCAGCAAAAACCCATAAATTATCTGAGTAATGAATTGGAGGGAAACGTACTTATATGTTATTATAACATCAAAGAAATTTCTAAAATTAAAACATTGGAAGTAAAAAATACGGCACTTCTTGAATTGAATTCAGAACAACAAAATATTATACAGTCCACTATTTACGGTGAAAAACAAAGTTTGTTGCTTACGGAAAGTTCGATTAGCGGAATGTTAAAATAACAACTTCTAATTATTCTTCAAATAAATTATTTACTTTAGCAATTGAAAGCTAACTATCACACTTTTATGAAAAAAATCACATCTGTATTCCTATTGTTTTTTGCAACAATTTCAAATTCAAATTTTGCTCAAGAAGTAAAAGAAAGTACCAAAACTAAAGAGTTAGGTCACGAAGACAAGAATAAATTTCGTCAAATGTATGATTTATTGGCAACTCCCAATATGTATCGTACGGCTTCTGGCGCTCCAGGTCCTGAATATTATCAGCAACAAGCCGATTATAAAATGGATATCGAGCTAGATGACAAAAACACAAAAATCTACGGCACCGAAACCATTACGTATACCAATAATGCTAAGGAATCTTTAGAATATTTATGGCTACAATTGGATCAGAATATAGCTGCCAAAACTTCCAAAACTCCGTTAGTTGAGAATGCAAAAATTGATCCCGCAATTAGTGCAGCTGGATTTTCAAGGAAATATTTAGAAGAAAAATTCGATGGCGGTTTCAAGATTGAGTATGTAAAAGACGTAAAAGGAAATCCCATTTCTTATACCGTGAACGAAACAATGATGCGAATTAATTTGGCAAAACCATTGGCATTTGGAGAAAAAATCGTCTTGAATATAAAATGGAATTACAACATCAATAATTATATGGTAGAAGGCGGTCGCTCCGGTTACGAACATTTTAAAGATGGTAATAATTTATATGTTTTAGCGCAATTTTACCCTCGAATGGCGGTTTATAATGATGTTGAAGGTTGGCAAAATATGCAATTTTGGGGAAGTGGTGAATTCGCTTTGCCTTTTGGAAATTATGAAGTTAACATTACAGTTCCCGCCGATCATATTTTAGAAGCGACAGGGGTTTTGCAAAATAGAGCTGAGGTTTTCACCGCAGAACAGGTAAAACGATATGCTCAAGCAGAAAATTCATTTGATAAACCAGTTGTAATAGTAACTCAAGCCGAAGCTACTGAAACAGAAAAGGGATTTTCCGACAAGAAAAAAACGTGGAAATTCAAAGCCGAAAATGTTCGCGATTTTGGAATTTCGACTTCAAGAAAATTTATCTTGGATGCAATGGCTGTAAAATTAGCTGGGAAAACAACAATGGCGATTTCATTATATCCAAAAGAAGGGAATCCGTTGTGGGAAGAATATTCAACTCGAGCAGTAGCGCACACATTGAAAAGTTATTCAAGTTTAACGTTTGATTATCCTTATCCAAAAGCAATTTCTGTAAATGCACAAGATCAAGGAATGGAATACCCAATGATTTGTTGGAATTTTGGTCGTCCTGAAGCTGATGGAAAATATTCTGACAGAGTAAAATACGGAATGATTGGCGTAATAATTCACGAAGTGGGACACAATTTTTTCCCAATGATTGTCAATTCAGATGAGCGCCAATGGACTTGGATGGATGAAGGTTTGAATTCTTTTATGGATTACAAAGCCAAATTAGAATGGGAAGCAACCTACCCAGTTGAAAGAGGTTCTCCAAAATCTATGGTTGCTTATATGAGTGGCGATCAAAAAAATTTAGAGCCAATAATGACCAATTCAGAAACTATAAAACAATTTGGAAACAATGCTTATGGTAAGCCAGCAGCGGGTTTGAATATTTTGCGTGAGACTATTATGGGTCACGAATTATTTGATTATGCGTTCAAAACGTATGCAAATCGTTGGAAATTTAAACACCCAACACCAGAAGATTTCTTTAGAACAATGGAAGATGCATCAGCAACTGATTTGGATTGGTTTATTCGCGGTTGGTTCTACACCACAGATTACACAGATATTGGAATTAAAGAAGTCAATCAATATTATGTGAGTAATGACGCACCGAAAGACTTTAAGACTCCTACTCCATCAAGAAGAAACCGTTTGAAAACAACTGGCCCGATGGTTTTTATGGTTTCAAATGCAAGCGAAAATTTCAAGCCAGAAATGAATAAAGCATTGGAAATTAAAGAAATAAAAACATTAGAAGAATACTTGCAAACAAACTTCAAACCCGAAGAAATTGCAAAATTTGATTCGCCTAAATATTTCTATGAAGTGACTTTCAATAAGCCTGGAGGATTGGTAATGCCAATTATTGTGGAACTTACTTTTGAAGACGGAACTACTGAAAATCATACCTTTCCAGCACAAATTTGGAGAATGAATGATGAAGAAGTAACCCGAACATTTGCCACAAAAAAAGTAATTAAAAAGATTGTTGTTGACCCAAAATTGGAGACTGCGGATATTGATGTCACAAACAATACTTGGCCAAAAGAAGCGGTGAAATCTAAATTTGATTAACATATTTTTATAGGCGAATTAAAAACAGCTTCATAAAAAACTTTGTAACTTTGCAATAAAAAATAGATATGTTTGGAATAGGCGGTGGAGAATTAATTCTAATTTTGTTTGTGGTTTTGATGCTGTTTGGCTCAGATAAAATCCCTGATATCGCTAGAACAATGGGAAAGGCAATGGCGCAATTAAAAAACGCAACCAATGACATCAAAAGTGAAATTCAAAAAGGAGCCGATGCTAATGGATTAGACACAAAATCTATAACTGATTTTACGGGAAATATCTCACAAGAAATCAATAAAGCAAAGGATAATTTACTAAAAGATACAACGCCAACTATTGAAAATACTGAAATTAAAACCCCAAAGGCAGCAACTCCAGAAAGTGACGGCCCTATTAAACGCAATTCATAATGCTTGAAAAAATACTCTCTTTAGACCAACAATTGTTCGTTTTTCTTAATGTTTTAGGCTCCGAAAAATTT
>JBIIFA010000185.1:0-3810 GCA_044237565.1 Flavobacterium sp. | reverse complement strand
ATTCAATTGCACATAACGCTTTTGATCGCTAATCACATCGGGCTGAATAATCAAATCCGAAATCTCATCGAAACGCTGTTTTACTATTTGAAGTCTGTCTAACATCTTGTTTTTTCCTTAATTAAGTTAGCAAATTTACAAAAAATAGTTGATAATTTAAAGCAAACCCGTTTTCGATTTTTTTGAAGCTTTATTCCGTTGTCCGCTGTATCCACACTAAAAAGCGTGGGATGCCGCTTCCACCTGCCTGCCGGCAGGCAGGTCTGGGCTAGGGCTTTTAAATTTAAAACAATTATAAAATTTACATAATTTTTTATTCGTAATTTTCACAGAATCAATGAACTAAAAAATAGTATTCATATTAATTCTAAATAAGCTTTGAAATACAATAATCAGTAATTACATTTGCACTTTATTTTTAACAAGTCTAAATAATAATTATGAAAAGTTCCTTTTCAACGCTATTTATTATAGTATTATCTTATTTCTCAATCCAAGCACAAGAAACAGGAACTATCCGAGGCAAAATAATTTCTGCCGATGGATTTCCACTAAATAACATTTCGATAAAACTAGAAAAAACTACAGTTTCAAACCAAACAGACAAAAATGGCGATTTTATTTTTAAGAATTTCCCAATTGGAATTCACACCATTACTTTGGAAGGAATTGGTTTAACGAAACAATCCAAAGAAATAAAAGTCATTCCCAACGAAGTTACGATTGTCGAATTTACATTAATAGAAAACATAAATACACTAAAAGAAATCGTAATTAAAATTAAAGAAAGCCCCAATAAAAAAAAGGAAACCATACTTTCAGGCTTAGAAATAAAACCTTTTGATTTACCACAAAGCATCCAAATAATTGGAAACACGACACTCTTTCAGCAACAAACGCTTAGATTAAGCGATGTGGCTAAAAACATCAACGGCGTTTACATTGGTTCAGCCAGAGGAGGCGCACAAGAATCGCTATGGTCCAGAGGTTACGATATGACAGCCAATAACATGTTCAAAAACGGGTTCCGACTCAATAGCGGTTCCATGCCAGAAGTAGCCGCTTTAGAAAAAATAGAAGTTCTAAAAGGTGGATCTGCTTTATTATTTGGAAATGTAACCCCAGGCGGAATTTTAAATATGGTTACCAAAATCCCACAATTCAAAAAAGGCGGGGAAATTGCGTTGCAAATGGGTAGTTATTCGTTCTATAAACCATCAGCAGATTTTTATGGAACATTAACTAAAAATAGTGCCTATCGTTTTGTTGGAACGTATGAAAACGCAGGTAGTTTCCGTGATAATGTAACCAGAGAACGAGTTTATATCAACCCATCGGTGCTATTAAAAGCGAGTAAAAAAACAGAAATTATCCTTCAAGGAGATTATCTAAAAGACAATTGGATACCCGATTTTGGGACTGGTTCTATTGGAAAAGTCATTGCTGATGTTCCTCGTAATACCTATTTAGGTGCAACTTGGTCAAACGGACAAACCTACCAATCATCAGTTTCAGGATTGGTAAAACATAAATTTAATGACAATTGGAAACTCAATTTCAATACGGCTTTCCAAAATTTCGAAAGAACTTGGGAAGGCACTGAACGTATTCAGCCTGATGCTAATGGTGATTGGTACCGCCCTTTAGGGAAAAATAAAACCATTGACCAAATGATTAGCAACCAAATTAATTTGCAAGGTGATTTTACAACTGGAAAAATTAAACATCAATTTTTTGCAGGAATAGATGCTGATAGTTCAAATACACAAGTTTATACTTTTGTTTATAACCCGGCAATTTTTGATTTAATAAACATTTTTGATTTAAATTTATATCCCCAAAACACTACAATTCCAGAAGCAACAAATACCAAAATAGTCAAAACAAGTACTAACAGATTTGGAATTTACGCCCAAGATTTAGTTTCAATTACCGATAAATTTAAAGTCTTAACAGGATTGCGTTGGTCGTGGCAAGAAGCTGTAGCTAAAAACTATAATAGGGTTACTAATGCAGTTTCGGAAGATGCAAAACGCATAGATATTGCCTATTCACCAAAATTAGGTTTGGTATTTCAACCTACAAAAAACATGTCAATATTTACAAGTTATTCCAATTCATTTGCGCCAAATACTGGAGTTACCATTTACAATGAACCATTGGAAGCTTCCATTATCGACCAATATGAAGTGGGTATTAAAAAAGATTTTTGGAGGGGTACGATTTCAACTAATATCACTTTATATCAAATTATCAACAGCAATTTAGCGCAAACCGCTGAATTTACTTCCGAGGCAACTATAAATACTAACACCAACATAAAATCATTGAGTGGTGAAACAAAAAGCCAAGGAATAGAAATTGACATTACCGCACAACCCATCAAGGGAATGAGTATTTTGGCGGGCTACAGCTATAATGACATGCGCTATTCTAAAACTTCGGGTACTATAGGTAGTTTTATAACTGGTGACAGACTGACACGAACGCCCTCAAACACGGCCAATGGAAGTGTTTTTTACAGTATTCCATCTGGAAAATTAAAAGGACTTTCAATTGGAGCAATAGGAAATTATATTGGAGAACAAATTGGTGGCTGGAACAACACCATCGGACAAACCCTACCCGACAGAACGATTCCTTTAAAAGGATTCGCTACGTTTGATTTTTCTTTGGGATACAATTGGAGGCAATTTTCAGTTTTATGTAAATTATCTAATATTACAAATGAACTAAATTATACCGTTCACGAGAATTACAGTTTCAATCCAATTGCACCAAGACAAATTTTAACTACTATAAAATATAAATTCTAAAAGTTAAATTAAATAGATAAGGCTGCCTTAACGAGCAGCCTTATATTATTACAGCATAAAAATTACATTTTTTTCAATTGGTCTTTCATCATTACGATTTGGTCCTTAAGCATGTTTTGCTTGTCTAGTTTTTTTGCTTCATTCAGTAACGTCGTAGCTTCTAATTTTCTTCTTCTTGTCATTGCAACACCTGCCAAATTCAATTTTGCAACAGCCAAATCCATATCCATAGACAATCCTAATTCGATTGCTTTCTTGAAATATTTCTCCGCTTGAATTAAATTCGTTTGCGAAAGCATGATTCCGTGCAAATAATTAAAATAGCCTTGTTGTTTGCGAACCAATGCCGATTCTGGATTTTTGATGCGAGCCAACCATTTTTGAGCACCTGGAAAATCTTGTTTTCGTAACTTTAAAAAAGCCAATAAAATGAATTCGTTTTTGAAATACAAGAAAACTGGAATAATTGAAAGGAAAATAAGAAAAATTCCATTTCCGATTTCGCTTTCTGTAAACCTCCAAATTCCAGAAGCTATTATTAGTGCAGCGAAAATAAGTTTGATATTTTTGTGAAACATAGTATTTATTTAAATGATTGTGCAAAGATAGTAAAAGGAATTTAAAATATTTTTACAAAACTACTTGCAAGGAAAAAAAGTCTTTGTATATTTGCACTCGGTTTTAGAGCAATAATATTTAAAACTACCAATGATATTTTAATTCAAGATTTAAAGATAACAAACAATGAGCAAAAGAACGTTTCAACCATCGAAAAGAAAGAGAAGAAATAAGCACGGATTTATGGACAGAATGGCTTCTGCAAATGGAAGAAAAGTCCTTGCTCGTAGAAGAGCTAAAGGAAGACATAAATTGACTGTTTCTTGCGAACCAAGACACAAAAAATAATGTTTGTTTAAACATATATAAAGGCGTTACTGTTATTAGTACCGCCTTTTTTTATATCTGATAAGTAAAATATATTAAAAAAGGTTTA
>JBIIFA010000184.1:0-3812 GCA_044237565.1 Flavobacterium sp. | reverse complement strand
TTCATCGTTTCCGAGAACGATTTTTTGGTATTGGAATGCAAATTCGAAATCGCAATTCTCGCTGCCAATTGTGCATAATCAGGATGTGCAATCGTCATCGAAGCCGCGGTTTCGGCTGCTAAATTATCTAATTCTGACGTAGAAACTCCATCATAAAGTCCTTCAATTACTCGCATTGCTACTTTTACAGCATCAACTAAATCGTTCAAACCGTAACATAGTTTTTTAATTCTATCGGTAATTTTGTCGAACATCACAGGCTCTTTGTGCCCATCTCTTTTTACTACGTACATACTTTTTTTGTTTTTTAAAACAGAAAATCCCTTCGCTGTTTTTTGTTATTTGTAATTTATGCTGAACTTGTTTCAGCATGGTTTTTTTTGGAGCTTTTTCCAGCTATCCATTGCAATCCACGCCCAAAAGCCTGGGATTTCCATTACTATCTGGGCTAGGGCTTCAGATGCAAGAAGAAATTTCGAGTACTAATTACGATTTTAAAAAACCGCAACTCTAAATGGTGTAGAATTTTATTTTTTAGAAATCGGCATCAAAGCTAATTTTCTGAGCTTGAGAATCGGTATTCATAACGCCAGATTTTTGATATTCGGCTACTTTCTTTTCAAAGAAATTGGTTTTTCCTTGAAGCGAAATCATGTCCATAAAATCAAATGGATTCGAAGTATTGTATTCTCTGTCGCATCCTAATTCAACTAGCAATCTGTCGGCAACAAATTCCAAATACTGCGTCATTAAAACTGCATTCATCCCGATTAAACTCACAGGAAGTGATTCGGTGATGAATTCTCTTTCAATTTTTAGTGCATCCACAATAATCTCACGAATTCTATTTTTTGGAACTTTATTCACCAAGTGATGGTTGTGTAAATGCACTGCAAAATCACAGTGAACTCCTTCGTCACGAGAAATTAATTCGTTAGAAAAGGTTAGACCAGGCATTAAACCGCGTTTTTTCAACCAATAAATTGAGCAAAAAGCACCCGAAAAGAAAATCCCTTCTACGGCCGCAAAGGCTATTAATCGTTCGGCAAAAGAATCCGATTCAATCCACTTGAGAGCCCAATCTGCTTTTTTCTTAATCGCAGGAAAAACATCTAACGCATTGAATAACTCGTCTTTTTCGACTTCGTCTTTTACATACGTATCAATCAAAAGCGAATAGGTTTCGCTATGAATGTTTTCCATCATAATTTGAAATCCATAGAAAAATTTAGCTTCTGCATATTGCACTTCGTTCACAAAATTTTCGGCTAAATTCTCGTTTACAATTCCATCAGAAGCGGCGAAAAACGCCAAAATATGTTTTACAAAATAACGCTCCTCATCGGAAAGTTTGTTGTTCCAGTCATTTAAATCCTGAGATAAATCTATTTCTTCAGCAGTCCAAAAACTCGCCTCCATTTTCTTATACCATTCCCATATATCATGGTGCTTGATAGGAAAAATAACAAAGCGATTTTTGTTTTCTTGTAAAATTGGTTCTACTGATGACATATTGTGTTGAGGTTTATGGAATTATAGTAAAGATTTATTTGTCAAATCCAAGTCACAAAGATTGTGAATTATTGCGGTAAAAAAAAGCCAAACTTATTCACAATTTGCAATAGTTTTTAACAATTTAAAAAAGGGCTTGAATTTTTAATGGAAACAATAAATAATTCAATATCAGTACTTTAAAATTACAATAAATTTTAAAGTACTGTAAAATATAGGAATTCTATTTTATTTTAATAGCCGTTAAAAAGGAATTTATTTGAAGTATTATTTTTTAATTTCTTGAGCTACTTTTTCCAGTTCCATATACCAATCTTCCCCAAATCGACGAATAAGAGCCTCTTTGACAAATTTATAAACAGGTACTTCCAATTCTTTGCCTAAAGAACAGGCATCGTCGCAAATTTCCCATTTATCATAATTGACAGCCGCAAATTCAGTAAAATCTTTTACCCGAATTGGATACAAATGACAAGAAACAGGTTTTTTCCAGTCGATTACGCCTTGGTTGTAGGCTTGCTCAATTCCACAAAGTGCGGTTTTCCCGTCATATATAACATAGGCACAATCTTTTTCATCAATCAAAGGGGTTTCTAGATCGCCATCGGTTCCTTTTCTCCAAGTTCCTTGCGTTTCAATAGCTGCGATTCCTTCTTTGCGAAGAAAGGATTTTACTTTCGGATAAATAGATTCAAGAATTTTGGTTTCTTCTAAACTCAGGGGAGCACCTGCATCTCCATCAACGCAACACGCGCCTTTGCAAGCAGATAAATTGCATACGAATTCCTTTTCTAAAATGTCTTCCGAGACGATGGTTTTTCCGATTTGAAACATTTTGCAAATATAACTATTGTTTTGAATAGCTTATGCTATAAAACTTAATAATAACAATCGGGTTTAACTATTTTTGAATAGGTTGTTTTTTATGCCAATACGTCAATTATTAGTGATGGGAATAGTCCGATGATGATGTTGAGGACGATTGCGATTAAGGCTACGGCATAGAAAACGAATGGTGTTTTTGCGGTGGCTTCTTCTGGCTCTTTGGTGTACATTGCCAAGATTAATTTGAAATAGTAACCCACACTTATAATTGAGTTGATTATGGCAGCGATTACAACTACTAAATAACCTGCCTGAATTGTTTGAGTAAACAATATAAATTTGGCGAAGAATCCTGCGAATATTGGTATTCCTGCCATTGACAATAGCGATGCTGTGAGTACAGCTGCCATTATTGGGTTGGATTTTCCTAATCCGTTGAAGTTGGCGATGTCTTCATTTCCTTTGTTTTTACAAACATAAAGCAGTACACTGAAAGACGCAATTCCTGCTAATGCATAAGCGGATGCATAATAGAATAGACTTCCTGCGGCAGTTGTGGCGCTCAATAAAACCATAAGCATAAATCCGGCGTGGGATATTCCTGAGAATGCTAACATCCGTTTTACATTGGTTTGTTTTAATGCCATAATGTTACCAACCGTCATTGATGCAATAGAAATCACAACAATTACGATTTGAAATCCGTAGGTAATTTCTACGTTCATTGCCGTTAATAGTTTGTATAATGTTGCCATTGCTACCACTTTTGCCAAGGTGCTCATTGTGGCTGTTGTTAATGCTGGCGAACCTTCGTAAACATCGGGTGCCCAAAAGTGAAAAGGTACGGCTGCAATTTTGAATAACATTCCGATGGTTAGCAATATAATTCCGATGAAAAACCAAGACGGTAATTCGGCTGATTGCGATAATTCACTGATTTCTGTGATGTCGAATGTTCCCATAGCGCCATAAATAAGGCAAATTCCAAATAATAATATTCCTGAAGCGAATGATCCCATTAGGAAATATTTCAAACCTGCTTCGTTACTTTTGATGCTAGTTCGGTCGGATGCCGCTAAAACATAGAGTGAAATGGACAATACTTCAATTCCTAAAAAGAACATTGAAAGGTTTCCAAAAGACACCATTGCGACTGCTCCTGACAATAAAAATATTTTTATAGCGATGTAATCTGAGATTTTTGATTGGTGGTTTTCATAGAAATTATGACTCAATGCTACCAAGAAAATCGTTAAAACAATGAATAAACTGGAAAAAGCAACCGAGAATTTATTAACAATAATCATATTATTGTAGTAGGTTGCTGGCGAATTATATTCTGAAATATTGAGTCCTAAAATGGCAAGTAAACCAATAATTGTTACTGGAATAATGGCTTTTCTGAAATTCGTGATTTCAAATAAAAGGCATAAAACACCTAATCCTATTATTGCTATTAATGTATTCATTGTTTA
>JBIIFA010000053.1:0-10806 GCA_044237565.1 Flavobacterium sp. | reverse complement strand
GTTCAGGAGCAACATTATCGGCTTTGCCAACAATTTCTTTAAATTCTATTACAGGAACGTGGTCTCCAGCATTGAATAATTCTGCGACAACTACTTATACATTTACACCGACAGGAAGCAGTTGTGCAACTAACTTTACTCTAAATATAACTGTTCAAAATAATTTTGATTTTACTATTGACGGTAGTTGTTTAGGCAAGAATTTTGAACTACAAATTAAACCTTCATCAAATCTAAATCTAAATACTGCGTCCATTAATTGGCTTAATGCTGCTACAAATACGGGAATTACTACTTCAAACTTTAATGCTACACAATACGTAATTACCCAACTAGCAACAGCTACTTTACCGATTTCTATTACCGCTACAATAACCGATAATGCAGGCTGTACTAGAAGTCATTTTTATTCTATAACCGATCTTTATTGCGATATTCAAAAAGGAATTTCTCCCAACGGAGATACATTAAACGACTTTTTTGATTTGATAAATTTAAATGTAAAAAAATTAATTATTTTCAATAGATATGGAATGGAAGTATTTTCGAAAGAACAATATACAAATGAATGGATTGGTCAAACCAATTCAGGTAGTGAACTTCCCGATGGAACTTATTATTATGTTATAGATTTTAATAATCAGTCTGAAACGAAAACGGGCTGGATTTACATAAATAGAGAATATTAAAAACTTATAAAAATCAAAAACAAAAATTCACTGATTTACTTAATCAACTAGATTGTAATTTTAACTAAATACTTTTATATGCTATCCATTTTAATCTAAAAGTGCAATTTAAAAACAATTAAATAAACTTAACAGGTTATCAAATTTTCTAAAATAAATAAAATAGTAAATGATAAATTATCATAAAATAAAAAAAACGTATCTCCTCATAGCGTTATCATTATTGACTTTTATAGATGTAAAAGCACAACAAGATCCACAGTATACTCAATACATGTACAATATGAGTATTATGAATCCTGCTTATGCAGGCTCTAAGGAAAACATGACTGGTGGTGTATTATATAGAAAACAATGGGTAGGAATAGAAGGGACTCCTACCACTGGAACCTTCTTTGTCAATAGTCCTGTTGGAAATAATGTTGGCCTAGGATTATCTGTAATCAATGACAAAATTGGTCCTATTGATGAAACGAACATTTATGCTGACTTCTCGTATACGCTAAATCTTGGTGAGGATAGCAAGTTAGCATTCGGATTAAAAGGAGGAGGAACCTTCCACAAAGTAGGTTTGTTTTCACAAATTGGAGATGGCCATGTGCCCAATTTAAATGATCCTGCTTTCCAACAAAACTCTGGTAATTCCTTTTTGAATATAGGAACTGGTTTATATTATTATACTAGCAAATACTATGTTGCTGCCTCTATTCCGAACATGTTGAAATCTACTTATTTAGATTATAATGGAAGACGATTTGGAACTGAAACCCTACATTATTTCATTACCGGAGGTTATGTATTTGATATTAATCCTGATCTTAAATTCAAACCATCTACGATGATTAAATCGTCTATAAACGCTCCTGTATCTATTGATTTGTCAACTAACTTCTTTTTTTATGATCAATTTGAGGTTGGCGGCACTTATAGATTACAAGATTCCTTTGGTGCAATGGTAAATTATACCGTGAGTCCAGGATTAAGAGTTGGATATGCTTATGACCATATAGTTTCTGATTTGAAAGTAACTACACCATCTTCACATGAAATAATCATTTTGTTTGATTTGAATTTTCCGAAAAAAGTATGCCAATGTCCAAGATATTTCTAAATTAATCCATACAAAAAAAATGAAATATATATATATCTTTTTAAGTTTTTTAGCAATATGCACTTCCTCTTTTGCACAAAATCAAGACACTAAAGCAGCCGATAAATTATTACTGAGATACGAATACGTTAAAGCAATAAAGGAATATCAAAAGTTGGTCGATCAAGGCAATGCCGATACATATGTTTTCAAACAATTGGCAGATACATATTACAATATGTTTAATACTAAAGATGCAATTAAATGGTATGCAAAAGCTACTATAACTATTCAAGATGCTGAAACGTATTTTAGATATGCACAAATGCTTAAATCAAGTGGAAAGCTCGAAGAATCTAACAAACAAATGAACACCTTTGCTTTGTTGGTCCCTAATGATTTAAGAGCTAAAGCTTACAAAGAAAATCCTAATTATATTCCTAAATTGGTTAAAGGAACTATATATGAAGTTACTTCTTTACCAATTTGTTCTGATAAAATGGATTTTGGAGCAATTATGTATGACAAAACTTTATATTTTACAAGTGCAAGAAAAGTTACTGGAAAAAATTATGGTGCAAGTGGAGAACCATTTTTAGATGTCTATACTTCTGTTAAAGAAGATTCTGGAATTTTTTCAGAGCCCACCCCATTAACTTCTATAAACCATAAACATCATGATGGTCCAGTTACTATTAGTTCAGATGGCAATACAATGTATTTTTCTAGTGATAGTTTTAGAAATGGTCTTTTTGAGAAAGACAAAGACAATAACCTTAAATTGGGTAGAAACAATTTGTTTGTTGCTAATAAATCTGGTGATTCTTGGACTGACATTAAACCTTTACCTTTCAACAGTAATATTTATTCTTTAAGTAATCCCAGTTTGAGTAGAGATGGTAAAACACTTTACTTCTCTTCTAATATGGTAGGAAGCATCGGCGGTGTAGACATTTGGAAAGTGGCTATTAATGGAGATGAATACGGAAAACCGGAGAACTTGGGATCAAAAATTAATACTGAAGGAAATGAAAGTTTCCCATATATTGCAGATGACAACACCACTTTATATTTTGCATCAAACGGGAAGCCTGGATTAGGCGGTTTGGATATTTTCAAAATTAATCTTGCTAAAGGAACAGAAGCCGAAAATATGGGTAAACCTTTAAATACTGAAAAAGACGATTTTGACTTTACATTTAACAAAGTTCAAAATATTGGTTTCCTATCTAGCAATAGAAATGGCAACGATGATATCTTCTTGGCCACACCTGTTTGTGCTGTTGATTTGCTTGTAGTTATTTCTAATGCTAAAACTGGAGAAATCTTACCTGAGGCTAAAGTTGCCATTTTAGATACTAAAAATAATATAATCGCAACTGAAGTTTCTAATGCTAATGGAGAGGTAAATTTTAAAATTGAGTGTGATACTCCTTATTCTATACAAGCTACTAAGGAAGGATTTGAAGGTAACTTATTTGCTCTTTCAAAAAGCAATGGACCAACCGTTAAATTGCAAACTCCCTTGCAACCAATTGAATTAATAATTACTCCAACAGCGATTGTATTGCAACCTATTTACTTCGATTTTGATAAAAGTAATATTACCCAACAAGGAGCATTTGAATTAGATAAATTAGTACAAGTGATGAAAAGCAATAAAAATTTAGTAATTTTTGCCAAATCGCACACAGATACTAGAGGTAGTGACGATTATAACCTTACTTTATCAAATAGGAGAGCACAAGCAATAGTGCTATATTTGATTTCTAAAGGTATTGCTGCAGAACGCATTATTGGAAAAGGATTTGGCGAAAACGAACCAATTGTTACTTGCAAACAATGTTCTGAAGTAGAAAATACAAAAAACAGAAGATCTGAATTCTTGATTGTTAAATAATGGGTTTTAAGAATTCCTTTTGGTAACTTATTTTTGCAATCTTTAGTAATTGATAAAATTTTTCTATTAATGATACTGACTTGTTCTCAAATCAAATATTAGAATTTCTTGAAAATTTAATTGAGAATATGCCATAAAAAAACCTCTAGATTTCTCTAAAGGTTTTTGGTTCAACTCGTGAAGGCAGAAGGATTCGAACCTTCGACCGCCTGCTTAGAAGGCAGGTGCTCTATCCAGCTGAGCTATGCCTCCATTGCTCAATAAAAAAGTCGGGGTGGCAGGATTCGAACCTGCGGCCTCCTGCTCCCAAAGCAGGCGCGATAACCGAGCTACGCTACACCCCGAAAAAGATAATTTCTATCTTTAATAATCTCAATATTTTTTTAACAATTCTTAAGTGCAGCCTTCACGCCTTGCGTGACGCGATAACCGAGCTACGCTACACCCCGAAAAAAAACATTAAAAGCGGAGAGTAAGGGATTCGAACCCTTGGTACAGTTTCCCATACGCATGTTTAGCAAACATGTCCTTTCGGCCACTCAGGCAACTCTCCAACGAAGAACGTGTCTTCTGCTTAAGCGGTTGCAAATGTAACGTACTAATCTATATTTTACAAATTATTAATCGGATTTTTTAAATGTTTTTTAATTGTTAATTTAAAATCATTAACAATCAATCGCATAGCATTTATAAAATTTAAATAATAGTTGTCATTTATTGTACAACTATTAAATAAAGAATTTAATAAATACAGAATTTTATGTTTTATACCCTTTTTTGTAATAATAATCTCGATAATCTAATTTGGTATTTATCCAAAATGATTAAATTCGCAGTCTAAACTAAAACAATGACAAATAAAAAAGTTGTAATCGTAGCTGCTGTAAGAACTCCAATTGGAAGTTTTATGGGAGGCTTATCCACCGTTTCGGCACCTCAATTGGGAGCTATAGCAATTAAGGGTGCCCTAAATAAAATTAATTTAGATCCGAATTTGGTTGATGAAGTCCTTATGGGAAATGTTGTTCAAGCGGGCGTAGGTCAAGCCCCAGCGCGTCAAGCAGCCCTATTAGCCGGACTTCCAAATACTGTTATTGCTACTACCGTAAATAAAGTTTGTGCTTCGGGAATGAAAGCAGTAATGCAAGGCGCACAAGCAATTATGTCTGGCGATGCCGAAATTGTAATTGCTGGTGGAATGGAAAACATGAGTTTGATTCCTCATTATATACATCTTAGAAATGGATATAAATTTGGCCCTGCTAATATGATTGACGGAATGCAAAGAGACGGTTTGTCCGATGCCTACGATAATAGTGCAATGGGTATTTCTGCAGATTTATGTGCGACTGAATATAAAATAACGCGTGAAGAACAAGATGCTTTTGCAATTCAATCTTACGAACGTTCTACAAAAGCCTGGGAAACCGGGAAATTTGATGCTGAAATAGTTCCTGTTGAAGTGCCTCAAAGACGTGGTGAACCAATTGTAATATCTAAAGACGAAGAATTTTCAAATGTCAAATTAGATAAAATTCCAACATTAAATCCTGCTTTCACAAAAGACGGAACCGTAACAGCTGCAAATGCATCTACCATAAATGATGGTGCGGCTGCAGTTATTTTAATGAGTGAAGAAAAAGCAATTAAATTAGGATTTAAACCTTTAGCATTTATAAAAAGTTATGCTGATGCCGCTCAAGAGCCGAAATGGTTTACTACAACTCCATCTAAAGCAATTCCGAAAGCATTAGCAAAAGTCGGACTATCTATCGATGATGTTGATTTCTTTGAGTTCAACGAAGCCTTTTCGGTTGTAGGTCTTGCCAATTCAAAAATATTGGGATTAGATGCATCAAAAGTTAATGTCAATGGAGGTGCGGTTTCACTAGGACATCCTTTGGGTTGTTCAGGTGTAAGAATTATTGTAACTTTGATAAATGTTTTAGAGCAAAATAATGCAAAAATCGGAGCGGCAGCAATTTGTAATGGTGGCGGTGGCGCTTCTGCAATAGTAATTGAAAGAGCCTAATAATTATTCTATATTAAGAATTGTAAATTTTAAATTATTAATAAATAGCTTAAAATTTAAAAAAATATAAGCATGTTCGGAATTTGTAATTTAGCGATTATACCTTTAAGATTGGAACCAAATGACAGGAGCGAAATCGTTTCTCAAGTCTTGTTTGGAGAACATTTTGAGGTTTTAGAACAGCAAAAACAATGGTCAAAAATTAAATTGCAATTTGATGATTATGATGGCTGGATTGATACCAAACAATATCAACTAATATCAAAAGAGGATTTTAAAGCGTTATCTCAACAAGAAATTGTCTTAAACGGCGACTTAATAGATTACATTACCGCTTCAAATAATTTTTTATTACCTATTCCGCTTGGGGCCTCACTTTCATTCCTAAATAGCGAGTCTGTTAATACCGCCAATTATGATTTTGAAGGTGCAAAAGTTAGCGGTATCAAACCAAAATTAGAGCTTATAAAAACAGCTTTTATGTATTTGAACGCTCCCTATCTTTGGGGTGGAAAAAGTCCGTTTGGAATTGATTGTTCTGGCTTTACGCAAATGGTATACAAGTTAAACGGATATAAATTATTGAGAGACGCTTCACAACAATCGAAACAAGGTGATGCTTTGAGTTTCATTGAAGAAAGTGAACCTGGTGATTTAGCCTTTTTTGATAATGAAGATGGCAATATCATTCATGTGGGAATCATTATGGAAGACAATTATATCATTCACGCCAGTGGAAAAGTTCGAATTGACAGACTTGATCACTTAGGGATTTATAATGCAGAAACGAATAGGCACACGCACAAACTTCGTGTAATTAAAAAAATAATATAAAAAAATCCCGACTTGGCGTATTTTTTTTTCCAATTCCAGCTTTACACTGCAAGATTTTTCCACAAAACGTTTTTTTTTATTAAATGCTTTCCGTTTCAATCTGGGGTAGAATTCCGAGACGACAAAAAATCAGAATTTATTGGAATTTATGAGGATATAAATCAAAAATCTGTAAACATAAATCTAAAAAACCATTGTCAATATAATTCTTAATAACTTTGATTATAAAATATTTTAAAACAAATCGAATTTCACTACATTAGCACGTTGGAGGTCTAAACGAAAAGAAAAGACATAACAGAACGCAGTTAAATTCGATAAAAATAAAAATGTCAGATCAAAATCAATATACCGAAGACAACATCCGTTCACTCGACTGGAAAGAACACATCCGAATGCGTCCTGGAATGTACATCGGAAAACTCGGTGATGGTTCGTCCCCAGATGATGGTATTTATATTCTTCTAAAAGAAGTTCTCGATAACTGTATTGATGAATTTGTTATGGGAGCAGGCAAAAACATTGAAGTTACCATCAAAGATAAAACCGTAACCGTTCGTGATTATGGGCGTGGAATTCCACTTGGAAAAGTGATTGACGTTGTTTCAAAAATGAATACGGGTGGGAAATACGACTCGCTTGCCTTCAAAAAATCAGTCGGTTTAAACGGAGTTGGAACAAAAGCGGTAAATGCGTTATCCAATTATTTCCGAGTAGAATCTGTTCGTGACGACAAACAAAAAGCGGCGGAATTCTCAGCAGGAAACTTAGTTCTCGAAGAAGATATTTCAGAAACTACCAAACGAAAAGGAACCAAAGTTACTTTTATTCCAGACGAAGCTATTTTCAAAAATTACAAATTCCGTTATGAATACGTAATTCGAATGGTCAAAAACTACTGTTATCTTAACAATGGTTTGACTATTTTATTCAATGGCGAAAAATATTTTTCAGAAAACGGACTAAAAGATTTATTAGAAGAAACCATTCACGCAGATGATTTGGAATATCCAATTATTCACTTGAAAGGCGAAGATATTGAAATTGCTTTAACACACAGTAAAACGCAATATAGTGAAGAATACCATTCGTTTGTAAACGGACAAAATACCACTCAAGGAGGAACACATTTAGCTGCTTATCGTGAAGCAATCGTAAAAACCATTCGGGAATTTTACAACAAAAGTTTTGAAGCTTCCGATGTTCGAAAATCGATTGTAACAGCCATAAGCATTAAGGTTATGGAACCTGTTTTTGAGTCTCAAACAAAGACCAAATTAGGTTCTACGGATATGGGTTCGGAAGCAGGAATGCCTTCGGTTCGTACCTTTGTAAATGATTTTGTGAAAACCAAATTAGATAATTTTTTACATAAAAACCCACCAACAGCCGATGCTTTGTTACGCAAAATTCTTCAGGCGGAACGGGAACGTAAGGAACTTTCGGGTATTAGAAAATTGGCTACAGATCGTGCAAAAAAAGCCAATCTTCACAATAAAAAATTAAGAGATTGTCGCGCGCATCTTCCTGACACAAAAAATCCTAAAAGTTTAGAAAGCACCCTTTTTATAACTGAGGGAGATTCGGCCTCTGGATCTATCACAAAATCACGCGATGTGAATACACAGGCAGTTTTCAGTTTGCGTGGAAAGCCATTGAATTCGTATGGAATGAGCAAAAAAATTGTTTATGAAAACGAAGAATTTAATTTGCTTCAAGCTGCATTAGACATTGAAGATGGACTTGAAAAATTGCGTTATAACAACATTGTAATCGCAACGGATGCCGATGTCGATGGAATGCACATCCGATTATTATTGATTACATTCTTCTTGCAATTTTTTCCAGAATTGATAAAAGAAGGACATTTATATATTTTACAAACACCCCTTTTCAGGGTTCGTAATAAAAAAGAAACTATCTATTGTTATTCAGATGAAGAGCGTAAAGAAGCTATTGAAAAGTTAAAACCAAAACCAGAAATTACACGATTTAAAGGTTTGGGAGAAATATCGCCTGATGAATTCAAAAATTTCATTGGCGAAACCATTCGTTTGGATCCCGTTATGATGGACAAAAATACTTCAATTGAGCAGTTATTATCTTTCTATATGGGGAAAAATACGCCCGACCGCCAAGAATTTATCATCAAGAATTTGAAGGTAGATTTAGATGTTGTTGAAGCAAGTTAAATAGTTAACAAATAAAAATTTGTCAAAAGAACTTCAAAATAAAATTTTATTCCAGCAAGTTGTTGCGCTATTGCAAAATGCGCGACTACAGGTTTTACGTACTGTAAATTCTACAATGACGTACACTTATTTTGAAATTGGACGAATGATTGTTGAAGAAGAGCAAAACGGAAAAGAAAAAGCCGAATATGGAAAACAAATCCTAAAAGGGCTTTCGGGACAATTAACAAAAGAGTTTGGAAAAGGGTTTAGTGTTAGGAATTTAGAACAAATAAGACGATTCTTTTTGATATATTCAAAATACGAGACAGTGTCTCGTATTTTACAAATTCCAATTTCGCAGACAGTGTCTGGGAAATTAGAGAATTCAAAAACGAAATCAGTGATTTCGTTTTTCAAATTAAACTGGACACATTATGTTTTTTTAATGCGAATAGACGATGAAAAGGAAAGACGTTTTTACGAAATAGAATCTGAAAAATACAATTGGAGTGTTCGGGAGTTAAAACGTCAATACGATTCAGCTTTATACACAAGATTAACATTGAGTCGTGATAAAAAAGGAATTTTAGAGCTTTCTGAAAAAGGTCAAATAATTGAGAATCCAAAAGACATTATAAAAGATCCTTACATACTGGAATTTCTGGGATTACCAGAGTTACATCACTATTCGGAAACAGAATTGGAAGTAGAAATTATCAATAAATTAGAGCATTTTCTTTTAGAATTGGGTCACGGGTTTGCGTTTGTAGCACGTCAGAAAAGAATAACATTCGATGATAAACATTTCCGAATTGATTTGGTTTTCTATAACAGAATCTTAAAATGTTTTGTTCTAATTGACTTGAAAATAGGAGAATTAAAGCATCAAGATTTGGGACAAATGCAAATGTATGTTAACTATTACGATAGAGAAATGCGCCTAGAAGAGGAGAATAAAACTATAGGAATTGTTCTTTGTCAAAACAAAAGTGATTTAGTTATCGAATATACATTGCCAGAAAATAATGAACAAATTTTTGCCAGTAAATACAAAACAGTACTTCCAAGCAAGGAAGATTTAATAAAATTAATAATAAAATGAAATTATGAAAAAAAGTAATTTAATATTAGGTTCAATTTTAATTCTAACATTGTCAGTTTTAACTTTTATTCATTTTTCAAATGACCATATTGAATGTGAAACTGTAGTGAAAAAATATAAAAATAACGATGGAGACATCGTAACTCGAACAGAGCATGTTTGCAAAGAAAAATATTCATTATAATAGCTTAAAGTAATTAGCATCCATAGCATATAGTTGATGAAAGAAGAAGACGAAGAAAATAATATCCCAAATGAAGACGAATTTAACGATGGGTTAAACGAATCTCTAATGGAGGAAGGCTTTGAAGACATAAAATCTTCAGAAGGAAAGCATTTTTACGAAAATGACGAAGACGGCAACGATACCATTACTAAGGTTACAGGAATGTACAAAGATTGGTTTTTGGATTACGCTTCTTATGTAATTTTGGAGCGTGCTGTACCTGCAATTGAGGACGGTTTTAAACCAGTGCAACGCCGTATTATGCACTCGCTCAAGGAGTTGGATGACGGTCGCTATAATAAAGTTGCCAATGTTGTTGGTCATACAATGCAATACCATCCCCACGGAGATCAGAGTATTGGTGATGCTATGGTACAAATTGGGCAAAGAGAATTATTGATTGATTGCCAAGGAAACTGGGGAAATATCCTTACAGGAGATAGCGCAGCAGCTTCTCGATATATTGAAGCACGATTATCAAAATTTGCTTTGGAAGTTTTATATTCCCCAAAAATTACCGATTGGGGCGTTTCCTATGATGGTCGTCGTGCTGAACCAAATAATTTACCTGTAAAATTCCCATTATTATTAGCTTCAGGAGCAGAAGGTATTGCAGTTGGGCTTTCCACAAAAGTATTGCCTCACAATTTTAACGAATTAATTGACGCTTCCATAAAAATATTAAAAGGAAAACCATTTCAACTCTTTCCAGATTTTCAAACGGCAGGTATTGCAGATATTTCCAATTATAATGATGGA
>JBIIFA010000183.1:0-3820 GCA_044237565.1 Flavobacterium sp. | reverse complement strand
AATACCCATTTTCCTCGGAACATTGGAACAAATCGAGAATGGATAACAAATGCATAAATCATAATACTAATTAAAGCCCAAGTTTCTTTCGGATCCCAACCCCAATAACGTCCCCAGCTTTCATTTGCCCATTGTCCGCCAAGAAAGTTTCCAATAGTTAACATCACCAAACCAATTGTCAAAGCCATTTCATTGATATAGGTAATTTCCTTAATATTCAACGCCATCACCTCTTTATTTTTATCATTAGTAAAGAAAATCAGAATCAATGAAACAAATCCTAAAATCATTCCTAAAGCAAACGGTCCGTAACTCGCTACAATTACAGCAACGTGAATCATCAACCAATAGGAATTCAATACGGGTTGTAAATTAGCAATATCTGGATCAATCCAATTCATGTAAGCTGCCATCAAAATCATCGCCGTAACAAATGCTGATGATGCCACAGTTAATTTAGATTTTCTATCGAATGCCAAACCAAAAAACATCGTTGCCCAAGCCACATAGATAATCGATTCATAAGCATTACTCCAAGGCGCATGACCTGAAATATACCAACGCGCTATCAATCCGAGAGTATGCAAGCCAAATAAAACTCCAATAAAAACGTGCATTACGTTCACAGAAATCGCCATGAACTTATTGTCTTTGAATATTTTAACAATCGTGATCAACAACATTAAAACGCCCGCTATCATGTACAAATAAAACAACTTTTTGAACACATCGTATTTATTATATACAATTTCAGCGGTAATTTTATCCTCGCTTGGCATCACTTGCGCACCAAATTTTCGTTGGTATTTTTTAATCCCTTCTAAATAGAAATCAACATCTTTATAACTATTTTTTTCACTTGCATTTTTCAGCGAATTTAAATAAAGCGGAACTATTTGAGATGTAAATATCGAATCCATTCCTTTTAAACCTGCGTGACTTAGCTCTAAATGAGAAACCCATTTGTTATTTTCATCTTTTGGAATAGGGAAAATACGGAGAATACTACCCGAAGTAGCTTGGTTCAATAGATTGACTTTTTTATCGGTTTCCACAAAATCTTTTTCAAAATTATTTGGATTCGCAACTTTATAAGCTTCATCTAAATAGGGTGATAATTTATAGTTTCCTTTATCATCAAAAAAGGCAATAAATGGAGCATATTGAGCCGTTTTATCTATTCCAATAATTTTCCTAATACTGTCATTTCCAGCTTTTATATAAATCAATGGAATTTCATACCAAGCCGTTGGAAATTGTGTCATTGACAAAAATACCTGATCCGAATTCATTCCGTTATATTTGTCTTTATGGCTTACTTTTCTTAATAATTCTGACGAAAAAGTATTCAAAGGCTTCATTCTTCCGCCAGCATCTTGAATTACAAGTCGTCCAAATTTGGCTGCGTGTTCTTCTGATACTTTATATTTGTGAATTAAAGAATCTATTTGCTTCACCGATATTTTTTCTTCTTTGTGCTGTGAGAAAACGCTGCAACTCAACAATAACAATAGAATCGTGATTAATTTAGATTTTTTCAATTTGACAACTTCTAATTTTCGTTTCAAATCTGCAAAACGAGAATGCTTTGTAAAAAGTATCATCATTAAACCAAAATACAACAATGAATATCCAATATATGTAATTAGAGATCCCCAATAATCGTGGTTTACCGATAAAACAGTTCCTTTTTCGTCAGGATCAAATGAAGATTGGAAAAAGCGATATCCTTTGTGGTCTAAAATATTATTCATAAAAATTTTTGCGTCAAATTTTGAGGTAGAATCAAGAACAGTAACATCACTTTCATAAGAGGAATAACTTTTCTCAGTTCCAGGATATTTAAGGGCTTTAAAGTCATTTAGTTTGATTTTAAATGGTAATATATACGCTTTACTTCCAAAGAAAAAGGTGTATTCTATTTTACCGATTTTCACCACTTTTGATTCTCCAATCGTACCTTTAGTTCCCAAAAGCGTAACTTCTTTATTTTGACCCTCAGCATTTAGATTTAAAACCAAAGCATCTTCGTGCGTTTTGGCTTTGTAATCATTTTTTGAAGAATACCCAATAACGCCTTTAACAGCTGGATCTGGAAAAACAAACTGTGTTCCACCCACATTATACAACGAACGCATCATCAAAGGCTGAGCAACATCTTTTGCAACAGCTCCTTTCAATTTGTCGGCCATTCGCATAAATTGCCCTTCAAAAGGAGTTTGAATAGTGGAAGAACTATCGGTAATTGTGATATTTGTAGCCCCTTTCACAAATTTATTTAATGAAAAAAGCATGTTGTGAATGTTCTGAACTTCTCCCTCTTTCAGAAAATGTTCGTGACGTGTTCCATCTCCAGATTCAACCATTTTAAAATACAAAACACCTTTGGAATCTGGTTTAATAATTTGGTTGGCACCTAGTAAATAGTCTTTATAAGATATTTTAAAATCGGTTGTATCAAAATTACTTTTTATAGAAAAATCATTATTGGTAACTGGAGAAAGTAACAATGATTTCTCAAAAACACGACGCTTCATTTGCCCTTGATAATCGCCATCAACAAAAACAGTGAGAAACATTTTATCGGAATAAAACTGATTTTCGGCAGCACCTTCTCGAATTGGCATCATTCCTTCATAACTAATATATCGAGTTATAAATGCGCCTGATAAAGTAAAAATAAAAGAGACGTGAAGAATCAAAGTCGCCCATTTTTCTTTTCTCAAAAGTTGGTATCGCTTAATATTTCCTGCAAAATTGATAAGAAACATACCCATAATTGCCTCAAACCACCACGCATTATAAACCCAAATTCGAGCCGTGTCGGTATTGTATTTGCTTTCTATAAAAGTCCCACAAATCATTGCTACTGCAAACGACAAGAATAAAAAAGCCATTAAACGTGTCGAAAACAAAAAGGAAACTATTTTTTTATCCATTATAAAAGAATTTTCTGTAAAAGTGGTACAAAAGTAATCCAAATTTGTTTAATTAGTTAGTTTCAATTGTTCATTTAAGTGTTTTTTAAGTGATGTTTATAAAATATCTTAAAAACGAAATAGTTGAAAAAAAAATCAATAATTTAGCCGAATGATAAAAGTGAGTATAATTGGTTCTGGAAATGTAGCGCAACATTTGATTGTAGCACTACAAAATTCCATTATTAATGATGCCGAAATTGAATTGGTTCAAGCTTTTGCAAGACAAAAATCGACGTTATCTCATTTATTAGATTTCAACAAAATTACTGATGATTGGAAAACTCTGGCGGAAGCCGATTTGTATATCATTGCAGTTTCAGACGAGGCAATTTCAGCTGTATCGAAACAAATTCCTTATAAAAACAAATTAGTTGTACATACTTCTGGTGGAATTTCATTGGAAGCAATAGCATCAAATAATCGAAAAGGCGTTTTTTATCCATTGCAAACTTTCACAAAAAACAACGCTGTAGATTTCAAAATTATTCCAATTTGCATTGAAAGTCAAAATGCTTCCGATTATCAATTGTTACAAAACGTTGCGCAAGCTATCTCGGATTCGGTTTTTGCAATTAATTCTGAACAACGAAAAGCTTTGCATGTAGCGGCTGTTTTTGTAAATAATTTTACCAATCATTTGTACAAAATTGGAAATGATATTTGCATAGAAAATAATGTACCTTTCGAAATATTAAAGCCTTTAATTCAAGAAACTGCCGAAAAAATTACGCAGCTTTCGCCAAATAAAGCACAAACTGGGCCTGCAATTCGTAATGATATTGAAACAATAAATGCTCATTTGTCCTTTTTATCAGATGAAAATCAAAAAAATATTTATA
>JBIIFA010000182.1:0-3918 GCA_044237565.1 Flavobacterium sp. | reverse complement strand
TTTTTCTGATTACTTTGATGTTCTTAACGGTTTGGTCGTACCGTCAAAATTTATCGTTAATTCCATTATTGGGATTAATTTCTTGCTTGTATATGATGGCGGAACTTAGTGTTTGGAATTGGATTTACTTCACGATTTGGTTGTTGATTGGTTTGGTAATTTATTTTGGCTACAGCAGAAAAAATAGCAAACTGAATTTACAAGAATAGTTTTTATAGTGTATCAATAATAAATTTATAAAATCCGCTTTGAAAATTTCAAGGCGGATTTTTGATTTTAAATATAAAAGCAATTGAAATCTGAAAACCCTAGCCCAGAATGAAGTGGAAAGCCCGGAATGAAAAAAGGTAGTTTTTCTTGCCGAAAAAGAGCGACCGCAGGAAGCTCCTTTTATGGCTTAGAAAAACACCTTTTTGAATGAGGACTTGAAATGGAATGCTGGGAATTGCTTCAAAAAAAAGTTGCCCTGAAAATTGTGCGTTTCATCGATAATAATTTTATAACTACCTACAAATCAATAATTTTATAAATATATGGGTTTAACTATTTAATTCAATTATTATGTATTACGATTTGTTTAAAGATAGGGAAGAGGCGGGTGCGTTGCTTGCGGAAAAGTTGGTGGAATATGAAAATACAAATTCAATAATCCTTGCAATTCCAAGGGGTGGCGTTCCTGTTGGGTATGTAATTTCTCAAAAATTGAACCTTCCACTGGATATTATCTTGTCGAAAAAAATTCCGCATCCTTATAATAAGGAATTGGCAATTGGGGCGGTTACTATGGACGATGAAATTGTGGATTATTACCCAAATATTTCCAAAAATTATATCAATTCTGAGGTTTCAAGGATTCGCGAAGTGCTGAAAAAGAAGTTGAATTTGTATGTTGGAAATGACAAACCGCTTGATGTGAAAGGGAAAAACGTAATTCTTGTGGATGATGGAATTGCTACAGGGAACACGGTTTTGGTGTCGATTAAGTCGTTGCGAAAATTGAAACCTGCCAAAATAATTGTTGCTGTTCCCGTTTTGCCGTATGAAGATTTAAAAACTTTTCAGCAAGAGGCGGACGAATTTGTATATATCGAAGCGTCGAATTATTTCAGGGGCGTAGGGGCTTTTTATGAGCATTTTGAGCAAGTTGACGATGATGTTGTGGTGGAAATGCTGAGTGCGACAACGCCAATTTAGGGTTTCAAATAATAAATTAAGAATTTGCTGTTTACCAACTTTAATACTTGAATTATGAAAACTAAAAGCATAGAAATTCCTTTGAAATCAGTGACTTTAAAAGGAGAATTAGCGATTCCAAAGAATGCAGATGGGATTGTAATTTTTTCTCACGGTAGCGGAAGCAGTAGGTTTAGCCCCCGAAATAAGTTTGTTGCAGAAATGCTTCATCAGCAAAATTTTGGAACGTTACTTTTTGATTTACTTACCGAGGAGGAAGACACGATTTATGAAAATACATTCAATATTGACTTGCTCACATCACGATTAATTGAAGTTACGGATTGGTTGTTGCATCATAAAAATGTGAAGGGAATTCCAATTGGGTATTTCGGAGCGAGTACTGGAGCGGCTTCGGCACTTGGAGCGGCAGCACATTTCAAAAACAAAATTAAAGCGGTGGTGTGTCGTGGTGGTCGTCCAGATTTGGCTTTACATCATTTGAGCGCTGTTACATCTCCCACATTATTACTTGTTGGCGAGCTGGATTATCCTGTAATTGAAATGAATAAATTGGCAGTTAGCCGTTTGCATTGCGAAAAAGACATGCAAGTGATTTCGGGTGCTACTCATTTATTTAAAGAGCCAGGGAAGTTGGTTGAGGTTGTAGAACTATCAATATCTTGGTACAAAGAGCATTTGTCAAAAGAAAAATATGCTTCTGAAAAAACGAGTGTTACCCATTAAAAGCTGTTTTAAATTTTCAAATTCCCACATTATAACTATCTTTGGCATCTTAAAATAAGATATCAAAAATGACATTATCTCAATTACTTACGCCATCAATTGAAAAAGCAATCCAATCGCTATTTGATGTAGCTATTGACAAAATCGAATTTCAATCGACACGTAAGGAATTTGAAGGTGATATTACGATGGTAATTTTCCCTTTATTGAAAGTCATAAAAAGCAATCCCGTTGAATTGGGAAACAAAATCGGAACCTATTTAGTAGAAAACATCTCAGAAGTTAAAACTTTTAATGTGGTTTCTGGGTTTTTAAATATCGTGATTTCAGATGCATATTATTTGAAATTCTTCAATGAAATAAAAGACAATCCTAAATTTGGTTTTGTAACTCCAAATCCAAATGAAGCTGCAGTTATGGTCGAATATTCTTCGCCAAACACCAATAAACCTTTACATTTAGGACACGTTCGTAATAATTTATTAGGATATTCTGTTGCCGAAATCATCAAAGCATCAGGGAAAAAAGTGTATAAAACACAAATCATCAACGATCGTGGAATTCACATTTGCAAGTCAATGTTGGCGTGGCAAAAATTCGGAAACCTGCCTACCGGACAGGCTGGCGGACAAACACCAGAAAATTCAGGATTAAAAGGCGATAAATTAGTTGGTAATTTTTATGTTGCTTTTGACAAAGCGTATAAAGAAGAAATTGCGCAATTAATGAGTCAAGGAAAATCAGAAGATGAAGCTAAAAAGCAAGCGCCAATTATCCTTGAAGCACAAGAAATGCTATTGAAATGGGAAGCTGGTGACGCCGAAGTTATTTCACTTTGGAAAACGATGAACCAATGGGTTTATGACGGTTTTGCTATAACGTATAAAAATTTAGGCGTTGATTTTGACAGCTATTATTACGAAAGCAATACCTATTTATTAGGAAAAGACGTCGTTCAAATTGGGTTAGAAAAAGGAATTTTCGAAAAAGATCCTGATGGTTCGGTTTGGATTGATTTAACTCCCGATGGTTTGGACAGAAAAATCGTCCTTCGTTCTGATGGAACTGCCGTTTATATGACACAAGATATTGGAACCGCAATCCAGCGTGTAAAGGACTTTCCAGACGTTGGCGGTATGGTTTACACGGTTGGAAACGAGCAAGATTATCACTTTAAAGTCTTGTTTTTAATCTTGAAAAAATTAGGTTTCGAATGGTCTAAAAACCTATTTCATTTGTCGTACGGAATGGTAGATTTGCCTTCTGGGAAAATGAAAAGTCGCGAAGGAACTGTTGTCGATGCTGATGATTTGATGAATGAAATGACGGAAACGGCTCAGAAAATTTCCGAAGATTTAGGAAAATTAGAAAGCTATTCTGCCGAAGAAAAAGCCAAATTATACAACACCATCGGTTTGGGTGCCTTGAAATACTACATTTTGAAAGTCGATCCTAAAAAGAGAATCCTATTTGACCCTGAAGAATCTGTTGATTTTGCTGGAAATACGGGACCTTTTATCCAATATACGTATGCGAGAATCCAATCGATTATTCGCAAAGCCAACTTCGATTTTTCTGCAAAAACAGCCATTGAAACTTTGCACGAAAAGGAAAAAGAATTGCTAAAACAATTGGAATTATTTCCTGAAGTAATTCAAAATGCGGCGCAAAATCACAGCCCTGCATTAATCGCCAACTACACCTATGACTTGGTTCGCGAGTACAATTCGTTCTATCAAGCGGTACCGATTTTAGGTTCAAATGTGCAAAACGAAAAGATTTTCCGTGTGCAATTATCCAAAAAAGTTGCCGACACGATTGCATCGGCATTTCAACTTCTAGGAATTCAAGTACCTGAGAGAATGTAGTTTTATTGTGGAGAATTAGATGGTAAACACTTATTGTATTCAATTTCTATTTTAGAATTCGAAATAAATATCTAAAAACGCATTGCAATTCCTATGTTATTTCCCGATGAGGAGAATGAAAATTCGGGTT
>JBIIFA010000181.1:0-3944 GCA_044237565.1 Flavobacterium sp. | reverse complement strand
GGTTAGAAGCTTTTGTAAATGCGAGAAAATGGATTGAAAAAAATTAAAAAATATTTACATAAAAAAAACTCATGATTGATCATGAGTTTTTTTATGCGAATTTGGAAAATTACTTTTTTTCGATATTCGATTCTTTTCTATTTTTATAATTATGTAAAAAATCACCTTTTGGTTTCCCTAAATCAAAGGAACTCCACTTTGAAAATATTCGAGTATTTGTTCGTGCTTTGTCCTTATCCCACCCTTCATATTCGATTCGGTATAAAGCTGAATACAATTCGGCTCGACCAACGCCATGGTAGCAATGAATTAAAACTGGGTAATTTGCAGGATTGTCCATTATTTTGAAAAATACGTCTATATTTTTTTGTGCTGGAACTTGATCAGAACCGTTATTGAAATAAATAACACCTTTAATTTTGGCAACAGCATCTTTTTCCGCAGTCAATTCAGACGGAATCTCAGGATTATTCACATCGTCACCCGTTCCTGGAAAACGCAAATCAATAATCGATTTTATATGGTATTTTTTCACATAGGAATCAATTTCGTTTGGAGGAATAACACCCGATTTATATACTTTTCCGTCTGTAATGGTTTCAAAATTATGATTGATGTTCATATCATAAACATATTTTCCAACCAAAACAAAAATAACAGCTAGGACTAAAAAACCAACTTTTTTAATGTACTTTTTCATATCGTAAAATTATAAACTAATTTTAATAATTAATGTTAATTCTATAAATTTAAAAAAATGTTACTAATTTGTTTATTTTTCATTAATTTGCGTATCATAAATTTAAGTACAAAATGACCAATATAACACGTTTATTCGATTTTCCTTATTATCAATTAGAAAAATTTAGTTCTATTTCGGATGCACTAGTAACTAAGCAAAATGGCGAATGGATAAAAACTTCAACGCAAGAATATATCGATAATGCCAATGCTATTTCAAGAGCACTGCTTAGATTAGGGGTCAATAAAAACGATAAAATTGCTGTAATTTCAACCAATAATAGAACCGAATGGAATATTACTGATATTGGAATATTGCAAACTGGCGCTCAAAACGTACCTATTTATCCAACAATTTCTGAAGATGATTATGAGTATATCCTAAACCATTCTGGAGCAATCTATTGTTTTATTTCAGATTCAGAAGTATTAAGAAAAATAAACTTAATTCGCGACAAAGTTCCATACCTAAAAGAAGTGTATTCGTTTAATAGTATTGAAGGTTGTAAAAACTGGAGTGAACTACTAGAATTAGGAAAAGATACCAGCAACCAGGATGTTGTAGAAGATAGAAAAAATGGGGTTAAAACAGAAGATTTGGCAACTATAATTTACACTTCCGGAACAACTGGAAAACCAAAAGGCGTAATGCTTTCTCATCAAAATATTGTTTCAAATATTATCGATAGTGCACCTAGAATTCCATTTACTGCAGGAAATAGTCGTGCTTTAAGTTTTCTCCCTATCTGTCACATTTTTGAAAGAATGATTTTGTATTTATACCAATATTTCGGGGTTTCTGTTTATTTTGGAGAATCTATAGAAAAAATTAGCGACAATATTAAAGAAGTAAAACCAACAGTTATGACAGCTGTTCCAAGACTTCTTGAAAAAGTATATGATAAAATTTATGCTAAGGGAACCGAATTAACTGGCATAAAAAAAATGCTTTTCTTTTGGGCAATAGATTTAGGATTGCAATTTGAACCGTATGGAAAAAATGGTGTTTGGTATGAATTCCAACTGAAAATTGCAAGAAAATTGATTTTTAGCAAATGGAAAGAAGGACTTGGGGGCAACTTAGACTTAATGGTTTCAGGAAGTGCTGCATTACAACCTAGATTAGCTAGAATATTTGCCGCAGCAGAAATTCCTGTAATGGAAGGTTACGGATTAACCGAAACTTCACCTGTTATTACGGTAAACGATATGCGCAATTATGGTTTTAGAGTAGGAACCGTTGGTAAAGTTATCGATAATGTTACCGTAAAAATTGCTGAAGACGGAGAAATACTTTGCAAAGGTCCAAATATTATGATGGGATATTATAAAGATGAAAAATTAACAAATGAAGTTATCGTAGATGGCTATTTTCACACAGGAGATATTGGTATTTTTGACGAAGACGGTTTCTTAAAAATTACCGATCGTAAAAAAGAAATGTTTAAAACATCGGGAGGAAAATATATTGCACCACAACTCATCGAAAACACAATGAAACAATCCCGTTTTATTGAGCAGATAATGGTTATCGGAGATGGGGAGAAAATGCCAGGTGCTCTTATTCAACCCAATTTTGAATTTGTTAAAGAATGGGCAAAAATTCATAAAATAAATATAGGAAACACTAACCAAGCTATTATTTCTAATCCTAAAGTAATTGAAAGAATCAAAGAGGATATTTCCGAATTAAATGAAAAATTTGGAAGCTGGGAAAAAATAAAACGATTTGAACTTACTCCAGATCTATGGACAATAGATGGAGGTCACCTCACTCCCACTTTAAAATTAAAACGAAAAATTGTTTTGGAAAAATACAAAGATTTGTACAATAAAATTTATGGACAATCATAACACTTTAAACTCCTCTAATTCGAGGAGTTTTTTTTGTTAAAAAAAATAATAAAATACTATGCGTGCATACTATTTTTTATTATATTTGAAAAGAATTAAAAATCTTATGAAAGATAAAACAATAGATTACATATTACGAGCAACATGGCAAGCAGTTGCTAGAATGTATAATGAAGAAGCTCAAAATTATGGTGCAACAATGGCGACTGGTTTTGCATTACTTAGTATGGACAAGGAAAAAGGAACGCCTTCAACTTCTTTAGGTCCAAAAATGGGTATGGAAGCTACAAGCTTAACAAGAACTCTAAAATCAATGGAAGAAAAAGGGTTAATTATTAGAAAAAAAAATCCTGAAGACGGTCGCGGCGTATTAATTTACTTAACCGATTTTGGAAGAGAAAAAAGAGAATTGTCTAAAAACACCGTTTTAAAATTTAACGAAACTGTTAAGCAACATATATCTGAAGAAAAGTTCCAACATTTTATTGAGGTTGCAGAAACAATAAATGAGTTAATACAAGAAAAGAATATTTTTAATAGCAAGGATAATTCTATTGTCCAAAAAAATAATAATTTATGAAACGCACCATAAAAAAAGTTGCAGTAATTGGTTCCGGAATAATGGGATCGGGAATTGCGTGCCATTTTGCCAATATTGGAGTTGAAGTGTTGCTTTTGGATGTTGTCCCAAATGAAGTTACAGATGCCGAAGCCAAAAAAGGCCTAACTCTTGAAAGTAAAGTTGTTCGCAACCGATTGGTAAACGAACATTTGGCAAATTCTTTGAAATCAAAACCTTCACCTATATACAATCAAAAATTTGCAAGCAGAATTACTACTGGAAATACCACCGATGATTTGGCTAAAATTGCCAATGTTGACTGGATTATTGAAGTAGTTGTGGAACGTTTGGATATAAAAAAATTGGTTTTCGAACAAATTGAAAAATATAGAAAACCGGGTACTTTAGTAACCTCAAATACTTCAGGTATTCCGATTCATTTTATGAGTGAAGGACGATCTGAAGATTTTCAAAAGCACTTTTGTGGAACTCACTTTTTTAATCCCGCTCGGTATTTAAAATTATTCGAAATTATCCCAGGACCAAATACATCATCCGAAGTATTAGAATTCCTTACTATATATGGAGAGAAATTCTTGGGTAAAACTTCGGTCGTAGCCAAAGATACTCCAGCATTTATTGGTAACCGAATTGGAATCTTCGGAATTCAAAGTTTATTTCACTTGGTTAAAGAATTAGGACTAACTATCGAAGAAGTAGATAAATTAACAGGGCCTGTAATTGGTCGACCAAAATCAGCTACTTTCAGAACCGTTGATGTTGTTGG
>JBIIFA010000004.1:0-35424 GCA_044237565.1 Flavobacterium sp. | reverse complement strand
TTTTGAACAATTACAATTTCAAACTTATTTGCTGAGAAGTGAACAAAAACTTGTTTTTCGTCAACGTTTTTTGAAAGTTCTAATAGTTTAGAAACCAAAATGCTATTGGTATGTTTGTAATTGAAAGTAACAAATTGATCTAGTAAATAATTATTGATGTTTACAAATGGAATATAAACATGGTTCATTTCGTAATTTGGAAGTGCATCGAAAGCAAAGAAATCAGTTTCAAAAACCTTTGTGTTGTATTGTAAATAACTTCCCAAAAAATCTTCATCAAATAGCGCTTTTGGAACAAATGTATCTAAATTGCTATCGTGTAGAACAATTACTTCATCATAAGAATCCTTTAATTCTGAGTTATCCGTAAACGCTTTCCAATAATAATCTTCTACTTTATTTGCTTTGGGATATTCAGAAAAATCAATTTCTTTTATCGATAAAACTACTTGATTTAAAGTATCAATAACACAAAAAACAAACCCATTCAAAGTAACTTGAAGTGTTAGTTTTTTATATTTTTTATCCGTTATGTTTGCGTTTACCGACATAAATAGTTTATGATTGTCGCAAACTTACAATTTTTTTAAATGACTATAATTTTTAGAGAGAATAAAATTATGTTTATGTTAAATAAAGTAGGATAAACAACAAATATATTTATAGAATTTGCTTTAAATAAATCTATCTCCAAAAAACTTTGCGTACTTTGCGGTGAAATATCCATTCATGAATTCTAGTCATTTTTACTCACTATTGCGAAGACAATTTCCGTTTACTCCCACGAATAAACAGGATATTTTCTTTCAGCAAATAGCGGAATTCATTACCAATGACGACAATAATGAACTATTTGTTTTGAAAGGATATGCAGGAACAGGAAAAACTACCGTGATTTCTACGATTGTAAATAACTTAGTAGAAATCAATAAAAAGTATGTTTTGCTTGCGCCAACTGGTCGTGCAGCAAAAGTAATTTCAAATTATTCTCAGAAACCTGCTTTTACGATTCACAAAAAAATATATTTTCCAAAGAAATCTTCTGGTGGTGGAGTGAGTTTTACGTTGCAACAAAACAAACACAAAAACACCTTTTTTATAGTTGATGAAGCCTCGATGATTTCCGACACCAATTCCGAAAGTAAAATGTATGAAAACGGGTCTTTATTAGACGATTTGATTTCGTATATTTATTCTGGAACCAATTGCAAAATGATTTTATTGGGAGATACCGCGCAGTTGCCACCAGTAAATTTAGATATTTCCCCAGCTTTGAATATTGATACTTTGGGAATGCATTACAACAAGGAAATTAAGCACATTGAGTTGGATGAAGTCATGCGACAAGAAGAAAATTCTGGTATTTTATTCAATGCGACCGAACTTCGAGAAGTGCTGAAAGATACTTTTTTTGACAGTTTCAAATTTCAATTACGAGGGTTTAAAGATATTGTTCGTCTTACCGATGGTTATGATATCCAAGATGCAATTAATTCGGCCTACAGCAATTACAGTATTGAAGACACTGCTTTTATTGTGCGTTCCAATAAACGAGCGAATCAATACAACGAGCAAATACGTTCCAAAATATTAGACAAGGAAAGTGAATTGTCCACAGGGGATTTTTTGATGGTGGTGAAAAATAATTACTTTTGGCTTAAAGATTCTGATGAAGCTGGTTTTATTGCCAATGGTGATATTATTGAAGTCTTAGAAATTTTTAATATTCAAGAATTATACGGATTTAAATTTGCGAAAGTAAAAATCAGAATGGTCGATTATCCCAATCAAATTCCTTTAGAAACGGTTTTATTGATGGACACAATTACAAGTGAATCGCCATCGTTAACCTACGAAGAATCCAATAGATTGTACCAAGAAGTGATGAAAGATTACGAAGGAGAAACGAAATATAAAATGTTTCAAAAGGTCAAAGAAAACGAGTATTTCAATGCGCTGCAAGTCAAGTTTTCGTATGCAATAACCTGTCATAAATCGCAAGGAGGACAATGGAATACCGTGTTTATAGAACAACCTTATTTGCCAAACGGCATCGATAGAGATTATATACGATGGTTGTACACCGCAATCACAAGAGCAAAAGATAAGTTGTATTTGATTGGTTTCAAAGATGAAAATTTTGAAGAATAGTTAGAATTGTGAAATCATTTGTAAGTTTGTATTTCAAAAGTAATTTATGAAAATAATAGCAGTTATTCCCGCAAGATACGCATCGACACGATTTCCCGCTAAATTAATGCAAGATTTAGGTGGAAAAACGGTCATTTCCAGAACCTATGAAGCGGCGGTAAATACCAATTTATTTGACGATGTATTTGTTGTCACTGATTCTGATCTGATTTTCGATGAAATTGTTTCTCAAGGTGGAAAAGCGATTATGAGTATCAAAGAACACGAATCTGGAAGCGATAGAATTGCCGAAGCTATTGAACATTTAGATGTTGATGTAGTTGTAAATGTGCAAGGTGACGAACCTTTTATCAATAAAGAGCCAATAGAAAAACTATTGTATATTTTTAGAAATGACATCAAAAACGAAGTTGATTTAGCTTCGCTAATGCGAGAAATCACCGATTTGGAAGAAATAAACAATCCTAATAACGTAAAAGTTGTTGTAGACCAAAATGCTTTTGCTTTATATTTTTCTCGTTCTGTAATTCCTTATCCAAGGGAAGTAAATGTTGGTGTTCGTTATATGCAACACATCGGAATTTATGCCTTTAGAAGACAAGCCTTAATGGATTTTTATAGTTTGCCAATGAAATCCTTAGAAGCTTCAGAGAAATTAGAACAATTGCGCTATTTAGAATTTGGAAAACGTATCAAAATGGTTGAAACGAATCACATTGGAATAGGAATTGATACTGTTGAAGATTTAGAAAAAGCCCGAAAACTAATTTAATTATCCTTCGTTCCGTGGTCAAAATATCCTTTTCCTTTAATTTTTGTTGAGAAAAAGTTTAAGAATAACACTACAAAAAATAAAAACAACAACGCTTGTGTGCTTACTAGAAATTTACCGTAAGTTGTTATCGGAAAATAATCCCCGTAACCAATTGATGACGAAGTGATAATACTGAAATAAATGGCATCAAACCAATGGTAAAAGGGCTCGTTTAGATGATTTCCACAAGTATAAAGCACTGCATAAGCAAACACAATTTCCAAATAATTGAAGAATAACAATAACATCGACCTTCTGTAGGAGCGCGGTTTTGAAAAAGTATCGGATGCAAAAATTAAGGTTGGAATGTATAAAATGGTTTCCGACAAGACATAAACCATTCCATAAATCACAAAATTATAGACTTGCCAATGGTTGATTAATATCAAAATTGGAAACAAAACTTTCAGTAATACATAGAAATCTAAAGATAAATCAACATATTGAGGGCCTTTTTTATTCGCTAAAAACTTGATGTAAATCCCAGGAAACAATAACTGCGAAGACGAAAGTAACAATCGAATTATCTTTTCAATTCCATTGTCGTCTTGATGGTCATTATTCCAAATCGCTTTGATGTTATAGATACTTTTCTGAATAGGATTTTGGGACGAAGTTTCAAATTTGGTTCCATTTCCGATTAGCAGTTTCTTTAAGATTTGTTTCATGATTTTTTGAATAAATTTCTTATAAATTTACGTTTTATTTTTTAGTTTTTGGGTTATCTATAAGTTGTAATTTTCATAAATAAAGTTGTAATTTTCATAAATAGTACTATTGTTCCCGAGATTGCGCGAGGGATGGCAACGAAAAGCCCACAGCAAAGTGTAGCGAAAGCGGAACTTTGTGAGGACTTGCAGAGCACAGCCCGACAGAGTTTACAAAAGATTATTTCGTTTCCAAGATTGTTATAAACTCTGGCGCGCCCAAATAAAAAACCTGCAATTTGCATTACAGGTTTAGGTATTTATAGATATGAAAATTATACTATTTCAAGCTTCCAACCATTTCTTCTGGTTTCACCCAAGCATCAAAATCTTCGGCGGTAACGTAGCCCAAACGAACGGATTCTTCTTTTAAAGTAGTTCCGTTTTTATGAGCAGTTTGTGCAATTTCAGCCGCTTTATAATACCCGATTTTAGTATTTAAGGCAGTAACCAACATCAATGAGTTATTAACCAATTCTTCAATTCTTTTGTAATTTGGTTCAATTCCTTGCGCACAATGTTCGTCAAATGACAGGCACGCATCGCCCAATAATCGAGCAGATTGCAAAAAATTTGCAGCCATCAAAGGCTTGAAAACATTCAATTCATAATGTCCTTGCATGCCGCCAATTGAAATCGCAACATCGTTACCCATCACTTGCGCACAAACCATTGTTAAGGCTTCACATTGTGTTGGATTCACTTTTCCTGGCATAATAGAAGAACCTGGTTCGTTTTCGGGAATTAGGATTTCTCCAATTCCGGAACGAGGTCCAGAAGCCAACATACGAACATCATTGGCAATTTTATTCAACGAAACCGCCACTTGTTTCAAAGCACCGTGCGTTTCTACAATGGCATCGTGAGCAGCCAAAGCTTCGAATTTATTTTCTGCTGTTACAAAAGGGTGGCCTGTGAATTTTGCAATATATTCTGCAACTTTCACATCATAACCTTCAGGCGTATTCAGTCCTGTTCCAACAGCAGTTCCACCTAAAGCCACTTCCGATAAATGTGCCAACGTGTTTTTAATAGCTTTTAAACCGTAATTTAATTGTGCCACATAACCAGAAATTTCTTGACCTAATGTAAGTGGCGTAGCATCCATCAAGTGCGTACGACCGATTTTCACTACAGTATTATAGGCAACAGCTTTCGCTTGAAGCGTATCTCGCAATTTTTCAATTCCAGGAATCGTAACTTCAACTACCGCTTTATAGGCTGCGATGTGCATTCCAGTAGGGTAGGTGTCGTTGGAAGATTGTGACTTGTTTACATCGTCATTGGCTTTAATGAATTGGTCGCCTTCGCCAATTTTGAAACCTTTTAAAACCTGCGCACGGTTGGCAACTACTTCGTTCACATTCATATTGCTTTGCGTTCCCGAACCTGTTTGCCAAATTACCAATGGAAATTCATCGGCTAATTTCCCTGCTAATATTTCATCGCAAACAGCCGCAATAGCATCTCTTTTTTCTGTTGGAAGCACACCTAAATCACAATTAGCGTAGGCGGCGGCTTTTTTTAAAAAGGCAAATCCTTCAATAATTTCTTTGGGCATTGACGCAGAAGGACCAATTTTGAAGTTGTTTCGGGAACGTTCTGTTTGTGCGCCCCAATATTTATTTGTAGGAACTTGCACTTCACCCATGGTGTCATTTTCGATTCTGAATTCCATTTTATTGTATGTTTGTTATTTGTTTGTGCTTCATTTTAAGTCTAGCTCTGATTTAACAGGAAACCTGACTGCCGTCAGGCAGGTATCCTAAAAATCAGGAGACAAAATTACGCATAAAAAAACTATTTTATAAAAATTGATAGGGATTAATTGGTAGAAAAAAATAATAAACTTACATTTGTAATCATATTCAATAATTACGATAATCATGTTTGACTTTTCACAGTATTTAGGATTTTTACTTTTTTTAACCATCCTTACAATGGGATTTTGGTTGATGTTTTTCTTAATCGGTTTTGTTCAATATTGGATTGGCGGGGCTTTGTGGGAAATGTATAAAGAGAGAAAAGCAAAAAAACAACAATCAGTATAATCTGATTCCTTTTTATCTAATAAAAGCTGTCCAAAATGTACTTTTTGGACAGCTTTTTTGTTTGCCTTTTTAGGTTTTTATTTTATTAGCATTCACTTAAAAAAAATATGGATTGTGCTCCAAAACAAAAAAGTGCCTCCGTTTCTGAAAGCACTTTGCTATTTGAATTAATGTTATTTATATTAAGAATGCTGATTTATCCTTGGAAATCATCTCCATTATCGCCACCACCTTTTTGCGGTTTAGTTCTCTCTTCTTTTTTCTTGTTGAATCTGTACGTAAACGATAACGTAATTTGTCTCATTCTCCATTGCATTTCTGTATAAGAATTTAAAACGTTTTTGATTGTTGTGTCGTACATTCTTTTTCTAGAATTAAATACATCTTGAACATTTAGTGCGATAGTTGCTTTTTCTTTAAAAACATCTTTACTGAACCCTAAATTTGCTCCCACAACTGCCAAAGATCTTCCTTGAGCATATTTTTCAGAACCATTATAGGTTACGTTGGTTTGCCAATCGATTTTATAAGGCAAGGTAATTTTTGATGTTAATCTGGTGAACCATGAAGATGCTGAGTTGTCGAAATTTTGAGTGATAACTACGTTTTGGGTATTGGTATAGGAGAAATCCCCTTGTGTTTGGAATTTGTAAAAGTTGAAATTACTGTTTAATTTCCACCATTTATAAGGAGAATAATTCAAGGTAAATTCAAATCCGTAACGGTATTCTGTGGCTAAATTGATTGGTGTGCTTAAAATTACTGGAGTTCCATTTACAAAATCGCCGCTTTCTCGGCGTATAAATTGAAAAGAGTTAGTTGTTTTGTTAACGTACATTGAGGTGTTAAAAGTCAGTTTTTCCCAACGTTTTAGGTAACCAAAATCTATTGCATCGGTGAATGCTGGTCTTAGATTTGGATTTCCTCTGAATATATTTATGTTACTTGCGTAGTTGGAAAACGGGTTTATTTGGCGTCCTCTTGGTCTTGAAATTCTTTTGCTATAACTTAAAGAAACGCTGCTTTCGGCAGAAATTTCATAAGTGAAAAAAGCACTTGGAAAGAAATTACTGTATTTTTGAGTATTGAACTCGTTGGTTACCAACTGATTGATTTCTATTTTTGAATCCTCCCAACGCAATCCAAATAAGAAAGAGAATTTATTAACTTTAGTTCCAAATTGAGAATACAAAGCATTTATAGCTTCTCTGTAATCTAGAATGTTGGTATATTGATTGTTAGGGGTGTAAATCCCACCGGCACTTAATGATCCGACTTTAAAATCTGTGATTAATTTGCTAAAATCGCCTTTGTAACCAAATTCAAACTGATTGGCTTTTCCAAAAGGAAGAACATAATCAGACTGAATTATGTTTCGATATTGATTTTGTTCGTTGCTTGTTTTTTCAGTAATAGAGCTGGTGATTATCGAAAAATCACTATCAGTATTTTTAGAAAATGAACCGTCTATCGTAAATTTATGCCCGTCGCGTTTGAATTTTTTAGTAAAATTCGTAGTATATTCCGAATTAACACCATCATTTAATTGTTCGCTATAACGATAATTAGTGTTTGTATAAACATGGTTTACATCAAAATTTTTATAGGAAATGGTTTCTGGATTATTACCATTATTTTGTCTAAGATTCACTCCGTTAGACCAAGTGGTTGTTTTATTTATGTATAAATCAATTCCAAAATTGGAGTTGTACCCTTTGCTTAATCGGTTATTGGATCTAAATTCATCAATAAAATTTCGAGTGGAACCGTCAGGATTTAAATATTCGGAGTTGAATATGAAATACCCTGGACTGGTTCTATAATTGTATCCCGTTGTATTATAAATATTGATTTTTTCAGTTTTGTAATTAATATTTCCCGAAAGACCATAATTTTCAGGATTTCCACCCGATGCAATTACGGTTCCGTTAAGTCCTTTGTTTTTTCCTCTTTTTAAAATAATATTCAAAAGTCCACCACCACCTTCAGAATCGTAACGAGCAGAAGGATTGGTAACCACTTCTACTTTATCAATGGCATCCGCAGGAATTAGACGCAAAGCTTCAGCTATATTAATGGCATTAGAAGGTCTTCCATCTATTAGAATTCGAACATTTGAATTTCCTCTAAGGCTTATAGCTCCGTCAGAATCTACAGAAACCGAAGGAATATTATCCAATACATCACTCACAGTTCCTCCTTTTACCATTAAATCGGTACCTACATTATAAACCTTTTTATCCAGTTTAATTTCAACCGTAGTTTTTTCGGAACGAATTACAACTTCACTTAATTGATTGGCATCTTCATCAAGGGCAATTTGCCCCAAAGATTTACTCTCATTGAAACTTTGTTGTTTGATTTCAGTAGCTTTAAAAGAGATAAATTCGATTTTCACATCGTAACTTCCAGCATTTATTTCAATATCAAATTCTCCTTTTGCATTGGTAATGCCACCAAAGATAACTTTAGGATTTCTATTGTTTACGAAAGTTAAAGTTGCGTATTCTAAGGCTTGTTTACTTATTTTTTCAATTACAGTTCCAGTAATTTTAACTTTTTTAGCTTCGGGTCTTGTCTGTCCGAAAGTTAGAATTGAGATTGAAAGAGCGATTAAAGTAATTACCGTTTTTAAATATTTCATATATTTTTTTCTTTAATAGAAGACTGCAAAAGTAAAACTTGCTTAAGGCTTTACTTCATAAAGGATTGTTAAAATTAAATCTTTACAAAACTTCAGATATTCTTTCTATAGGCCTTGCAATTACTGCTTTGTTGCCATTGATTACGATGGGTCTTTCTATCAGAATTGGATTTGACACCATTATTGCTATGAGTTCCTTGGGAGTAAACGTATTGTTTTTAAATTTTTCTATCCATAGTTTTTCTTTTTTACGAATCAATTCGATTGGGTTAATTCCTAACTTTTCTATGATTGCTTCTAATTGTTGAAATGTTGGTGGATTTTCAAGGTATTTTACAATTTTAAATTCCACACCTGAATTTTCTAATAAGCTAAGACATTGTCTTGATTTTGAGCATCTTGAATTATGGTAAATTTGTATCATTTTAGCTTTGAATTATTTTTTCGCAAAGTAATTGATTTATACTTAAAATAATAGTTAAATTGGTCAACAAATTAAATTTCAATTTTATGTTTATAGAACAAGCTTACAAAGGTAATAATATGTGGTGGCGAGTAGTAATTATAGCGCTGTTGACCACTGGAATCTTTATCGGAAATTTCATAATGTACTTCATGATGTCGGACAAACAAATGAAAGCGGCCTATGATATGATGAAAGACCTACCCAATAATTTGAGTTTGGTAATTAATTTATTACCTTTTGTTTTCCTATTGGGAATGCTCTTTGTTTTGGTTTATTTTTTAAATGAACGAAACATTTTAACCCTCACGACTTCAAGAGAAAAGGTAGATTTCAAAAGAATACTATTCTCATTTGGATTGATTGTTGTTATTTCAGTTATAGGATTTGCAGTTTCTTATTTCAGCGATAGTTCTGATATTATCTGGAATTTTCACCCCACAAAATTCATTATTTTACTAGTGATTAGCATACTTTTATTTCCATTCCAAATAGGTTTAGAAGAATATTTGTTTCGTGGATATTTGATGCAGCAAATCGGAATTGTTGTCAAAAACAGATGGTTTCCGTTACTATTTACATCAACTGTTTTTGGATTATTTCACAGTGCCAATCCTGAAGTTGCTGAAATGGGTTTTGGCGTGATGATTTTTTACATCGGAACAGGACTTTTACTTGGAATTATGACCTTAATGGACGAAAGTCTTGAATTGGCTTTGGGTTTTCATTTAGGAAACAATCTAATAGCATCGTTGTTGTTAACTTCCGATTTTTCAGCCTTGCAAACCGACGCTTTGTTCCGTTATTCTGGTGTAGAAAATACTGCAGCCACACTCAATGAAATGATTATTTCTATAGGAATTACTTATCCAATTATCTTGTTTATATTGGCAAAAAAATACAAATGGAGCAATTGGAAAGAAAAATTGACGGGTAAAGTAAGTCCAATTCAAACGGAAGAAATCGTGATTAATGAATAACCTAAATTACAATAGCGTTCACCCCAATTTCAAATGGAATGGAATTTCTCTTGATAGAGAAAAGCTACTTATTGCCGCACACAATTTGATAACAAAAGGCAACGATTCCGAAAAAAATACAGGTGAATTTCTATTGGAATGGTTCAACGAGAATTCTTTTATTACCGCTACAAGTTCGGGAACTACTAGTGTTCCTAAGAAAATTACCATCGATAAACAAGCAATGGTCAATTCGGCATTGGCAACAGCCGAATTCTTCGATTTAAAAGCAGGAAATCGGGTTTTGAATTGTTTGTCAACAAATTATATTGCGGGTAAAATGATGTTAGTTCGTAGTATAATTCTAGGTTATGAAATGGATTTTGTAACACCAAGTTCCAATCCGTTGAAAGACAACAAATATAACTACGATTTTGTAGCGATGGTTCCAATGCAAGTTCAAAATTCAATTTCAGAATTATACAAGGTCAAAAAGCTGATTGTTGGCGGGGCAAAAATCAGTGAAACGCTTCTAAACCAACTTTTAGAAGTTCCAACGCAAATTTATGAAACCTACGGAATGACCGAAACCATTACCCATATTGCTGTCAAAAAAATAGAGGAGAAGTCCTTCTCGGTTTTGTCCAATGTAACAATTGCAATTGATGAAAGAGGCTGTTTGGTAATTGCCGCCCCACGGATTTCTGACACAAATATTGTCACCAATGACGTGGTTGAACTTCTTTCTGAATCCCAATTTCTCTTGTTGGGAAGAATAGATAATGTCATAAATAGTGGCGGTGTTAAGCTATTTCCAGAGCAAATTGAAGCAAAACTTTCCGATAAAATAAAACAACGTTTTTTTGTAATTGGAATCCCTGATGAAAAATTAGGCGAACAAGTACTTATTGTCATTGAAGGAAAACCAGCTATTTTTGATGACTCTGTGTTTGAAAATTTACCATTATATGAAAAACCAAAAGCCATTCGTTTTGTGCCAAAATTCTTTGAAACCGAAAGCGGAAAAGTGAAGCGAAAGGATACATTACTTTTAGGTTCCAGTAAGTAACTTAATTAATTAAGTAAAGTTTTAGCTTCTCAACGATTAAAACTACCAAATATCCCTTTTTCATATCTCAAACATATAAACAGCGTTTTTTTATGATTCTGTTTATGTATATTTTTAGTTTATTTCTTCATAATCAATATCACTTTTACGCTGTAAATAATTTAATATTTGGAAGAATTGACTCTTACTTATTTCAAATTAATTATTGATTATTAAATAGAACTCTTGAGTATCGTTATGAAAAATAATAAAAAAAAACTTGTCATTCCAACTGACTTTTCAAGTATTGCAAATAATGCAATCCATTATGCAATAGAATTGGCTAAGGAATTTGATTATTCAATTGTACTTTACCATTCTTTCATTCCCTTTGAGAGTGGTTTTTATTCTAACACACATAACACTAAAGAAAATATTGAAACAGAAACTAATTTGGTTAAACGTCTTAATAAAATTAAGAATAGTATTTTAATTACAAATAAACTTATTTCTATTTCAATTCATATAGATCAAGGATCTGAAAGTGTTCGACTGTTAGAGTTTTGCAAGCAAAATAAAATTGCCTTAGTTGAATTGGAACATCAGGTGCAGATGGATTAAGGGAAATTGTAATTGGAAGTTTTACAGCTGACATAATGTCGAAAGCTATTTGTCCAATATTGTCAATTCCAAAAGGTTGCTTATATAAAATGCCTAAGAAAATAACTTTTGCAACGGGTTATAATAAAGGGGATATTAAGGCAATACGATTTCTCTCTGAATGGAATATTTCTTTCAAAGCAAAAATAAATATCCTTCATATTGATGATGATAAATGTAATGTATCGGATAAAGAAAGATTATTTATCAAATTTAAAAGAAAAATTGAAACGCAAATTCATGGTATCCCTCTTTCATTTCAACACATAACCGGAAAGGATATACCAAGCTCAATTTTAGATATTACATTGCATGACAAAACAGATATTTTGGCTGTATCACCCATAATACGAAAAGGTTTTTGGTGGAATATTTTTCACAAAAGCATAACAAAAAAAACAGCTTATCATATTCATATTCCATTACTTGCAATACCAATTAAATAGAAATAATTATGAAAAAAATATAAAATATGACAAATATCTATATAAATATTATTGGATTTTTAGTTTGTGCCATGATTATTATTTATAGTGGCACCAAACTTTCCTTTTATGGAGGCAAAATTGCTGACCTCACAGGTATGGGCAAAGCTTGGGTAGGACTAATATTAATGGCGTCAGTTACTTCGTTACCTGAATTAATAACGGGGATGAGTTCTGTAATCATTGTTAAAGCACCTAACTTGGCTGCTGGAGATATTTTTGGAAGTTGTGTTTTTAACCTACTCATACTTTCTGTTTTAGATTCTAGAATTAAGCAGCCTCTTTTTTCAATGGTTAAATCAACTCATATTGTAGCAGCTATTTTCGGAATAATTTTATTAACGATAGCTGGCATGGCAATTTACTTGTCAAATGAAATACCTAGCGTATTGTGGATAAGCGGTTTTTCTTTTGTTTTGTTCGGAGTGTATTTAGTTTCAATTTGGGGTATTTTTTATTATGAACATGCAACTTTGAATGGAACTCCTGGGATAGAAACTCCTATAATTTCATCTAACGCTGCTGAACTAAAAAAAGTTATCGGTTATTACGCGCTCCATGCCTTAATTGTAATTGGTGCAGCCATATTTCTTCCTTATTTCGGTGGACATATTGCAACATATACGGGATTAGGAAATGCCTTTTTCGGTACATTATTTATTGCCGCAACGACTTCTTTACCAGAATTGGTAGTTTCTTTGACAGCATTGCGAATAGGTTCCTTAGATATGGCTGTTGGAAATTTATTAGGCAGTAATGTGTTTAATATGTTTATACTCGGGATAGATGATGTTTTTTATCGCGAAGGTTCTTTATTTAGAAATATTTCATCTTCACATTTACTATCTGTGTTTTTTACCATTATTATGACAGCAGTAGTTGTTTTAGGCCTACTTTTTAAGCCAAAGAAAAAACAACTTTGGCTCTTAAGTCTTGACACTTTCATAATTGCGCTTTTATATATGACGCTTATGACCTATTTATTTATAAAAAAATAAAGTGAAATAATATGAATTGGCATTTACTTCCTCTTAAAGAAATAGCTCAGTTGTTAAACACAACACCATTAGGCATTGATAATTTAACTGCATCACAACGGTTAGTTGAGTATGGCAAAAATCAAATCATCGACAAAAAAAAGAAAACTATTTTTCAGATGCTGCTTAATCAGTTGAAGGATTTTATGATTATTATCCTGATTTCAGCTGCAGTTATATCAGGTATTTTGGGAGATATAACAGACACTATAATAATTTTTGCAATTATTATTCTTAATGCAGTTCTTGGAACTACACAAAACTACCGTGCCGAAAAAGCAATTGACGCATTAAAACAAATGGCAGCAATTAATGCTCGTATTTTGCGTGAAGGAAAAACTTCGGATATTCCTGCCTCAGATTTAGTACCTGGAGATGTAGTAATTCTTGAAGCTGGGAATATTATTCCTGCTGATATTCGCTTTTTTGAAACACATCAAATCAAAGTAGATGAATCTGCACTTACAGGCGAATCGCATAATACAGAAAAAAATTCTGACGAATTACCTGATGGTGATTATCCTATTGGAGACAGAATAAACATGGGTTTTAAAGGAACATTTATTACAAATGGTAGAGCACTTGCTTATGTGACCTCGACAGGTATGGATACTGAACTTGGCAGAATTGCAAAAATGATTCAAATTGATGAAATTTTAACACCATTACAAAAAAGATTGGCTGCATTTGGCAAAAGATTATCAGTTGTAATTTTGATTATCTGCGTAGTAATATTTCTTATTGGCTGGCTCAGGGGAGAAGTAATATTAACCATGTTGTTAACTTCCATTTCACTTGCAGTTGCAGCAATTCCAGAAGCTTTGCCGGCACTCGTAACTATAGCACTCGCATTTGGCGCAAAACAATTAGTTAAAAGTAATGCACTTATCCGCAAACTTCCGGCTGTAGAAACACTTGGGTCTGTAACTTATATCTGCTCCGATAAAACAGGAACGCTTACACTCAATAAAATGACGGTTCAAGAAATTTATGAAGTAGATTTAAAAAGCTTTAATTCTATTTTTCCAAATAATAGTCCATTATTGAATGCAATAGTAATGAACAATGATGTTTCAAAAGATAATAAAGAAAAATGGTTGGGTGATTCTACAGAAGTTGCATTAGTTCAATATGCTTTCGAAAATAATGTTGAGAGAAAAGATTTGGAAGTAGATTTACCAAGAATTGGGGAATTGCCATTTGATTCCGAGAGAAAGTGTATGACAACCTTACACAAAACCAAAAATGGTATTTTAGTAATAACAAAAGGAGCCGTGGATGTACTGTTTGGAAAACTAAATAAAGAGCAACAATCACTTATCCCTGAATTTGAAGTCAAAGCAAATGAAATGGCTAAAAAAGGATATAGAGTTTTAGGATATGCAATTAAAATGCTACCAATATTACCTGAAGAGATAAATGCTGATGAAATAGAGACGTCTTTAACGCTTGTAGGTTTTGCTGGAATGATTGATCCACCTCGAGAGGAAACAAAAAATGCAGTAGCAGAATGTAAGCAAGCAGGAATTATTCCTATAATGATTACAGGAGATCATAAGCTTACAGCTAAAGCCATTGCAATTCAATTAGGAATAATATCTAATGAAGAAGATGTCATTTTAGATGGTTCAGAACTCGCAAAACTATCACTTGAGGAGTTTGAAAAAATTGTAGAAAAAGTTCGAGTATATGCAAGGGTAAATCCTGAACAAAAACTAAAAATCATTAATGCTTTGCAAGACAAGCATCACTTTGTAGCTATGACAGGCGACGGTGTAAACGATGCTCCTGCTCTTAAAAATGCCGATATCGGTATCGCAATGGGTATTAATGGAACCGAAGTATCCAAAGAAGCGTCTCATTTAATTTTATTAGATGACAACTTTTCAACTATAGTTGTTGCAATAAAACATGGAAGAAGAATATTTGACAATATTTTAAAATTCATTAAATATATTATGACTGGAAATTCAGCAGAAATATGGTCGATTTTTCTCGCACCGTTCTTCGGTTTGCCGATTCCATTATTAGCGATACATATACTATGGGTTAACCTTGTAACAGATGGATTACCGGGTTTAGCTCTTGCATCTGAACCCGCAGATGAAAAAATTATGAAACGAAATCCAAGAAATCCGAGACAAAATATTTTTGGAAAAGATATGGTTATTCACATTATATGGGTTGGACTTTTAATGGGATTAGTAACTATCGGATTACAAGCATATGCTATACATAACGGAAATTTTCATTGGCAAACAATGACCTTTTCAGTACTTTGCTTCAGTCAAATGGGTCATGTAATTTCAATTCGATCAGAACGTGATTCTCTTTTCAAAATAGGTTTATTTTCAAATATGCCGCTACTTGGTGCACTTATATTAACTATTTCTCTTCAACTGACAATAATTTACGTTCCTTTTTTTAATACTATTTTCAAAACACAACCGTTAACTTTTAATGAATTAACCTTAACGATTTTAACTTCCAGTATTGTATTTATTGCAGTTGAAATTGAAAAATACATCAAAAGAATAAATTTTAAATTGGTGCATTCAATAAATAAATGCTAGTTTTAGAAATTTGAACTTCGATTTATAAATTTAAAAATACATTGCAAGATTGGTTTCAATCAACCAAAAAATTATTTTTAAGCACTTCAATTTCCGAAAGTGATTTAACGCTCCATTTCGATTGTGTCCATGTTGTTGTGGGTTGAATTCGGGTTTTCACTCCTTTTATTATAATGTCAATTGGCATAGTAAAATTGGGTTCAAACGCTTTCCAACGATACGACAAATAGTTGTTTTCAATTTTCAGATCTAAGGTTGGAATAGAAGCAAATCGCAAATATTGATTAAAAATAGGCGTCAAATCCATACCGCTTTGCTGATTAAAGTAAGTGATAACGGTTTCAGTGTCAATTATTTTATGTTTGAAAGTATTGGAGTAATCCAATATAATTTTCCACCACTTTTCGTCGTTATTGATAATGTGCCGAATGGTATTCAGCATTAACGCTCCTTTGTAATACATATCTCCAGAACCTTCTTTGTTCACGCCATATTGACCAATAATTGGTTCATCGTTTCTGATATTTTTCTTTAATCCGTTGATGTAAATTTGAGCTTTTTCAAGACCATATTGGCATTCCAAATACACCGATTCTGAGTAACACGTAAATCCCTCGTGAATCCACATATCGGCAATATCTTTCGAGGTGATGCTGTTTCCAAACCATTCGTGTCCACTTTCGTGAATGATGATAAAGTCAAATAACATCCCAACTCCGGTTCCCGATAAATCACTTCCTAAATATCCTTTTTCATACTTATTTCCATAAGCAACAGCACTTTGGTGTTCCATACCTAAATAAGAAGTTTCAACTAATTTATAGCCATCTTCCTTGAATGGATAGTCGCCAAACTTACTTTGAAAACAATCCATCATAGGTTTTACTTCCTCAAATTGGGTTTTGGCTTTGGCTTCGTTTTCACGTAAAGCATAAAAATCTAAATCTAATCCTTTGTAGTTTTCTCCAAAATGAATGTAATCGCCAATATTTACGGTGATATCATAACTGTTAATTGGGTTTTTTACTTCCCAATCCCAACGCGTATAACCATTTTTCAAATCTTGATTGCCTAGAAGTCGGCCGTTGGAAACATTCATTAATCCGTTTGGAACCGCTACTTTAATTGATGCCCCAAAATCGGGTTCGTCGGATTGCGAATCTTTGCAAGGAAACCACAAACTAGCACCTGTTCCTTGAACGGCAACTCCAATGAAATCTTTGTTATTGCTGTCTTTTTTAAATACAAAACCACCATCCCAAGGCGCATGTTTTGCTATTACAGGTTTCCCCGAATAATAAAAACGAATTTTTTGTTCCGAATCTTTGGTTAACGCTGCATCAAAATTTATAAAAACGGCATCAAATTCTCTTTTGTAATTTAGTTTTTTGGAATTCAAAATAATGCTATCAATTTGCATGTTTTCGAATAAATCCAATTGAATTTTAGTAGTGTTTAAAAGGACTTTAAATGTAATTTCGTTGTAACCTACAATTGATTTTTCATCAGGATTAATTTTGATATTCAAATCATAACGCAAAACATTAAAACACGTGCGTTCAAAACGCAATCCCCCTTTTAATGAATCTTTTCTTGTGATTGTTTCTTGTGCGGAAAGTTTTGAAGTTCCAATGAATAGTAATAAAAAAAGCAATTTTGATTTCATAAAGCTTTTGGGATTTTATTGAATTTTATGATTAATCTGTGAATATTTGTGCAATCTGTGTAAAAAAAATTATACCTGAATAACTCCCATATTAAATTTCTTTTCGATAGGCGAGTGGTTGGCCGCTTCAATCCCCATAGAAATCCAAGTTCTCGTATCTATTGGATCGATAATCGCGTCTGTCCAAAGTCGGGAAGCTGAATAATAAGGAGAAACTTGTTCGTCGTAACGTGCTTTTATTTTATCAAATAGTTCTTTTTCTTTTGCTTCATCTACCACTTCTCCTTTTGCCTTGAGCGAAGAAGTTTCAATTTGTGCCAATACTTTTGCGGCTTGTGTTCCACCCATTACAGCTAATTCGGCACTTGGCCAAGCAAAAATTAATCTTGGATCGTAGGCTTTTCCACACATGGCATAATTTCCTGCGCCATAAGAATTTCCAACAATAACGGTAAATTTAGGAACTACAGAATTGGATACTGCATTTACCATTTTCGCACCGTCTTTAATGATTCCGCCGTGTTCTGATTTGGAGCCTACCATAAATCCGGTAACATCTTGAATGAAAACCAATGGAATTTTCTTTTGATTGCAATTGGCAATAAAACGGGTGGCTTTGTCGGCAGAATCAGAATAGATAACGCCCCCAAATTGCATTTCACCGTTTTTAGTTTTCACCACTTTTCGTTGGTTGGCAACAATTCCCACAGCCCAACCATCAATTCTGGCATATCCTGTAATGATTGTTTGTCCGTACCCGTCTTTATAAGTATCAAATTCTGAATTATCAACCAAGCGATTGATGATTTCCATCATATCATATTGCTCGTTTCTTACTTTTGGCAAAATCCCGTAGATTTCTTTTTCGTCCAATGCTGGTTTTTGAGATTTCTCTCTGTTGAAACCCGCTTTATCGTAATCACCAATTTTAGAAACGATACTTTTTATTCGGTCCAAGGCATCTTTATCATCTTTGGCTTTATAATCGGTAACTCCCGAAATTTCGCAATGTGTTGTTGCTCCACCAAGTGTTTCGTTGTCAATGCTTTCGCCAATTGCGGCTTTCACCAAATAGCTTCCTGCTAGAAAAATACTCCCTGTTTTATCAACAATCATGGCTTCGTCACTCATAATCGGGAGATAGGCACCACCAGCAACGCAACTTCCCATGACGGCTGCAATTTGGGTAATTCCCATGCTACTCATTTGTGCATTGTTTCTAAAAATACGTCCGAAATGTTCTTTATCGGGGAAAATCTCATCTTGTAAAGGCAAATAAACTCCTGCAGAATCGACTAAGTAAATTATTGGCAATCGGTTTTCCATTGCGATTTCTTGTGCTCTCAGATTCTTTTTGGCTGTAATTGGAAACCAAGCACCTGCTTTTACGGTTGCATCATTGGCAACAACAATGCACTGTTTTCCTTTTATATATCCAATTTTTACTACCACACCGCCAGAAGGACATCCACCGTGTTCTGCATACATTCCTTCGCCAACAAAAGCTCCAATTTCGATGCTATTCGCTTTTGCGTCGAACAAATAATCAATGCGTTCCCGAGCGGTCATTTTGCCTTCGTTGTGCAGTTTTTCGATGCGTTTTTCACCGCCACCAACTCTCACTTTAGCAAATCGTTGCTTTAAGTCCGTTATCAATAATTTATTGTAATCTTCGTTTTTGTTGAAGTTGATGTCCATATCATGAATTAAAAAGTATGTTTTTGATGTTGCTAAAATACGAAAACGATTGTTATAAATTGATAAATCATTTAATTGAGGTGTTAAATTGTGTCTTGTATTGTCAATTTCACAAAAAAGTATATTTTTGTTAGTGATAAACATTTTATTATCAGAATCAACTTTGGTTAGTTGAATTATAAATGATAGTTTGTTAACGTTAAGTTAACATTAAAAAAATAACTTTGCCTTTAATAAAAAACAACAAATTATGAACGCAAATAGTATTTTTCAGTTTTTGATGCCTAAAGACAAAAAGTTTTTTCCTTTATTTGAAGAAGCGTCTAAAAATTTGATATTAATAGCTTCAGAATTACATGAAGCAGTAAATCTTCCTTTAAAAGAACGTGATGTAATTTTTCAAAAAATAGCTGATTTAGAACAAAAAATCGAAGATGTTACTCGTCTAACAAATTTAGAAGTTAGTAAAAATTTCATTACACCTTTTGATAGAGAAGACATTTACTCCCTAATTACTGCAATTGATAATGTAGCAGGAAATCTTAATGGTGCGGCAAGCAGAATGAAATTGTACCATGTTGACAAGATTACAAAATCAATCAGAAAGTTAACAGAAATCAATTTGGAAGCGTGTCAGAATATTGATATTGCGGTTAGAGAATTGAGAAGTTTCAAAAAGATCAAAAACATTACTGATGCTTGTGCGAGAATCAATAAATTGGAAAATAAATCCGATAATGTTTATGATAAAGCAGTAGCAGAATTGTTTGAAAATGAGACAGATGCTAAAAATATAATTAAATACAAAGAAGTTTTGTCAGTTTTAGAATCGGCAACCGACAAATGTAAAAGTGCGGCAAGTATTTTAGAATCTATTGCTGTAAAACATTCTTAAAAACCTCGGATTTATTCTGACAATATAATTATGGAATTTACCCTACTACTAGTTATTATCGTATTAGCATTACTGTTTGATTATATAAATGGTTTTCATGATGCGGCCAATTCTATTGCTACCATTGTAGCTACTAAAGTTTTAACTCCTTTTCAAGCCGTTGTTTGGGCTGCTTTTTTTAATTTTCTGGCCTATTGGGTTTTTGGTTTTGGTGTTGCAGATACCGTTGCAAAAACAGCCCATACGAGTAGCATCAATTTAACGGTAATTCTTTCCGGCTTAATAGCTGCAATCATTTGGAATTTGATTACGTGGTGGAAAGGAATTCCATCTTCATCTTCTCACACCTTAATTGGTGGTTTTGCAGGTGCTGCAATTGCTCATGGTTTCAAAGATGTTACTGATCCAGAACATGCAGGATTTAAAATCGTAAATTGGTTAAAAGCTGCAAAAGAAGGAGAATTATTACCTTCAGGTGTAATGATAGTCATTCTATTTATAATTTTTGCACCATTAATTGGAATGATAATTTCCTATTTTATTTCTCTTTGGATGATCTATTCTTCTAAAAAGAATATTTTGCCAAAAATAGTTACCGTATCCTTAATGATTTTGGTAGTTTGGTTTTTAAATTCCGTATTAAAATTTGACATCAAACCTGAAGATGCCCGTTTTCATAGTAATTTCTTATCTATAATCGCATATCCTGCCAATATAAAATGGCTATTAGTAGGTTTTATTTTCTTTAGTTTAGCCCTATTTAACTTGTTATTTAGCACTTTTTCTACAGCCAAAGCAGAAGCGATTTTAAAGAAAATGCAATTGTTATCTTCTGCTGCTTTTAGTTTAGGACATGGGGGTAATGATTCTCAAAAAGTAATGGGAATTATAGCGGCAGCAGTTGCCGTTTATATCAAAACAAATCCAGATGTTGATATGTCAACAGGATGGTTGGATCTTAACGTAATATTGCCTTCAGAAAAAGACGGTTTGAAAATTGACGGTTCTATTCCGGCATGGATTCCATTAACGTGTTATACTGTAATTGCTCTTGGAACGCTTAGCGGTGGATGGAAAATTGTGAAAACAATGGGTTCTAAAATAACGAAAGTAACCGCTTTTGAAGGTGTAGTTGCTGAATCTGCAGGTGCTTTGACTTTATTTATGACAGAGCATTTCAAAATACCAGTTTCTACAACACACACCATTACAGGTTCTATTATTGGAGTTGGAATTACGAAAAGAATTTCAGCCGTTCGTTGGGGCGTAACCGTTAATTTAATTTGGGCTTGGGTGTTAACCATTCCAATTTCTGCTCTGTTAGCAGCGTTAATGTATAGTATTTTGAGTTTGTTTTTATAATCAAACATTTATCATAAAAAAAACCATCTTTAGATGGTTTTTTTATGCTTTATAGCTAGGTTTTATTTACTAGAATCCCGAACCAATCGTTTCAAAATTGCCCATTGTTTCAATGCGTCTCGTGCTTCAACTGCAGGATAACCCAACATCATTTTTCCTGCTTCAATATCTCCGGTAACTCCAGAACCCGCACCAACAATAGCTCCGTCACCAATAGTGGTATGGTCTTTTATGGAAGCACTTCCGCCAATTATGACGCCATTTCCTAGAGTAACTGATCCTGCCAATCCTGAATTTCCTGCCATAATACAGAATTTCCCAAGGATACTATTGTGACCTATTTGAACCAAGTTATCAATTTTGCATCCATCACCCAAAACTGTTGAACTGAATTTTCCTCTATCTACGCAAGTGTTTGCGCCAATTTCAACCCAATTTCCAATGACTACATTCCCAATTTGTGGAATTTTAACCAAACCTCGTTCAGGACAAGGACGGAAACCAAAACCATCGGCACCAATAGTCGCATTAGGATGAACAATGCAATCGGTTCCCAAATGGCAACGTTCCCTAACTACCGATCCAGACCAAATAATCGTATTTTTTCCAATAGTACATTCGTCAAGAATAGTAACATTAGGATATATGGTGACATTTTCTCCAAGAACAACATTCGGTCCGATATAGCTTCCAGAGCCAATTCGAGTTCCAACTCCAATAGTTGCAGAAGCATCTACGGTTGCCGAAGGATGAATCTCTACTGCAAATATTGGAGTAGGAGGAGCAAACAATTCCAATACCTGTGACATGGCTAAATCAGCGTTTTTCACTTTGATGAAAGCCCTGTTTTCTCCAGGTTCAATTGAAATATCTTCGTTTACAACAGCCACACAAGCGGTTGAAGTTGCCCAAAGTCTCTCGTATTTTTTGTGTCCAATAAAAGAAATTTCGGAAGAACTTGCTCGTTCCAATTGCTCGGTAGCAGTAATTAATTTTGAAGTAGCACCAACGATTTCGCCTTTTAGTACTTCATTTATTTGTTCAAGTGTGTAGGTCATTATAAAGTTTGGGTTTGGTATTAATATCAAAATACGGCATTTTGACTAACATTTGCAAGTGAAATAAAATTAAATTTTTATGTTTGAAGTTTAATGTATAAAGTTTAAGGTTTAAAGTTTAATGTTTAATGTTTAATGTTTAATGTTTTGTCTCCATACTACAGAACTGAAGTAATAACTAGACGATTTTAGCATAACAACACTTTGAAAAAAACACAAATTACACTAATTTTCACAGATTAAAAACCTATAACCTATAACCTATAACTTATAACTTATAACCTTCAACCTACAACCAAAAAATCACTTCTCCTCCTTCTGTCCCATCATCATCAAAAAAGCTTTCAAAAACGGGTCGATATCTCCGTTCAACACACCATCAACATCGCTGGTTTCATAGCCTGTGCGAACGTCTTTTACTAATTTATAAGGTTGCATCACGTAGTTTCGAATTTGCGAACCCCATTCGATTTTCATTTTCCCGGCTTCAATATCTGCTCGTTGTGCTTGTTTCTTTTTCAATTCAATTTCGTACAATTGAGAACGTAACATTTGCATCGCTCGTTGTCTATTGTCTTGCTGCGACCTTGTCTCTGAACATTGAATCTGAATTCCTGTGGGTTTATGTACCAATTGTACTTTAGTTTCCACTTTATTTACATTTTGTCCACCGGCGCCGCTGGAACGGGAAGTTGTAATCTCAATATCAGCAGGATTAATGTCTATTTCGATACTGTCATCAACAAGCGGATAAACATAAACAGAGGCAAAAGAAGTATGTCGCTTGGCATTGCTATCAAATGGAGAAATTCGTACCAATCGATGTACGCCATTTTCGCCTTTTAAATACCCAAAGGAATAATCGCCTTCAAACTCTAGGGTTACGGTTTTAATTCCCGCAGCATCACCTTTTTGAAAGTTCAATTCTTTGATTTTGTAACCGTATTTTTCGCCCCACATCATGTACATGCGCATGAGCATTTCCGCCCAATCGCAACTTTCGGTACCACCAGCACCAGCCGTAATTTGAAGTACGGCACTCAAAGAATCTCCTTCGTCAGAAAGCATATTTTTGAATTCAATCGCTTCAATATAAGAATTGGTAACCTGATATTGTTCGTCCAATTCTTCGGAGGTGAGTTCTCCTTCTTTATAAAATTCGTAGGCCAATTGCAATTCTTCGACCATTTCGGAGGCTTTATTGTAATCTTCTACCCATTTTTTCTTGGAACGAAGCGTCTTAATATAGAGTTCGGCCTCCTTTGGATTGTTCCAAAAATCGGGAGCCAATGTCTTTTCTTCTTCGTTGGTAATTTCAATTAATTTGGCATCAACGTCAAAGATACCTCCTCAACGCACCAAGGCGCTCTACAATACCTTTAATTTGTTCGGTAGTTGTCATAAATTATACTAATTTTGTAAAGCAAAAATAAGCATTTTTTACGAAGCGACAAGGAATGGTCTCGTATGCATATAATAATCAAGATATGGAAATTAATTTAGTTAGCGATACCGTTACAAAACCTACTCAGGAAATGTTACGTTTTATGTTTCAGGCCGAAGTTGGTGATGATGTTTATAAACAAGACCCAACCGTCATTGAATTAGAAACTAAAGTTGCAGAATTTTTCGGAATGGAAGCAGCCCTGTTTTTCCCTTCTGGGACAATGGCCAATCAAACGGCAATTAAACTGAACACACAACCAGGCGAACAGTTAATTGCTGATAAATGGGCACACGTTTACAATTACGAAGGAGGCGGAGTTTCCTTTAACAGTGGCGTTTCTTGTTGTTTGTTAGATGGAAATCGAGGAATGATTACTGCCGAACAAGTCACTGGAGCTATTAATAATCCTGAGTTTTACCACAGTCCGCTAACGAGTTTGGTCTGTGTTGAAAACACCACTAATAAAGGTGGTGGTGCCTGTTATGATTTTGAAGAATTTAGAAAAATACGTCAAGTTTGCGATGCTAATAACTTGAAATTTCATTTGGATGGAGCGCGTATTTGGAATGCTTTGGTTGCCACCAATGATAATCCAAAAGACTACGGAAGAGTATTTCACACCATTTCTGTTTGCTTGTCAAAAGGATTAGGAGCACCAATTGGCTCACTTTTACTATCCGATAAAGCAACCATACACAGAGCGCTTAGAATCAGAAAGATACTTGGTGGCGGAATGCGACAAGTGGGTTATTTAGCAGCAGCTGGATTGTATGCTTTAGACAACAATATCGAACGCCTATCAGAAGACCATAGACGGGCTAAAGAATTAGGAATCGTACTTCAAACATTACCTTGGGTTGCCAAAGTAGAACCTGTAGAAACTAATATTTTGATATTTTCTGTACAGCCTTCTGTAGATGAAAACCTATTGATGGAGAAACTTAAACAAAAAGGAATTTCTATGAGTTCTATGGGACATGGAAAACTTCGAATTGTAACCCATTTGGATTACCGCGAAGTCATGCACAGTTATGTTTTGGAAACTTTAGAAAAACTGGTTTTTTAGATATTGATTGAAAGTTGCCCTAAATTATTGAACCTCTATCTAGTTTTTATGAACTCTAACTCCTGCAGCAATGCAAGGGAAATTGGAAAACAAATGCCCAAAAAAACTTCGTTCTACTGATTAAAGATAAAATATTTCGTCCATATTTCTATGCCATTGTTTCATATAGCTGATGTTGTGCTGCTTATCTTTCAAGAAAAGCAAGAACTTTATTTATTAATGAAACTCTTTTATTACTAAATGGATGGTCAGTTTGCCAAACTTCATAGTCAAAATAAGATTTATTATTTTCTTTAATTTTATCTGCTAATTTTTTATTTCCTTCATGCTCATCAATCATTATTATTTGTTTATCAGCTAAAGTTTTGCCATCGTTTACCAAATTAAAATAGGTTTGATTATGCATAACTGGAGTATATAAATCTTTAAGAGAAGTATTTAAGACAAAATACTTGCCGCCGGTATTTGGGTCATTGGCTAAGCGAAGCATTTCTTTTTCTGTTGAAACATTTTTATAATCATTACCAATATTCCATGTTGATAAGGCAAACCCTTTTTTGACTGTTGGTAACTGTTGTAGTGCTTTAATGCAAACCCATCCACCCATACTGTGTCCGAATAGCACAATCCTTGAAGTGTCGATTTTTAAAGAGTCTTGATACTTTTCGCAAAATTCAACTACATTGACTACATCTTCCACACAGTTATTGAAACTAAATTTTCCCTGACTTCCCCATGAACCACGATAGTCAAAATAAATAACATTCCATCCATGACTTCTTACAACTTGTGCAATGTCGAGGTTACGTTCATTGCCTGGATAACCATGTAAAAGCAATAATGTAGGATGCTTTTGTAAACCGTTGGCGTTGTAAATAACTCCAGCTAATAGAGAATTTCCTGAAGGTATAAAAAGTTCTGTCGAGCTTGCGGGTGAGTCTTTATCCCATGTTAAATCTTTTAAAACAATACTGTCGGATTGTGCAAAAGTATATATCGAAATCAAAAGAGCAAATGAGAAAAAAAAACTTGTCAAAAATTTATTCATATTGGTTGTTTTAAAATGTCTGCGGTCAAGTAGTTTAGGTCGTAAAGCCTATTCATGCAGTTGCGAACTTCGTAACCTTTCATTTTTTGTTGGAGCGGATTGCAAATCTGCGCTATCGAATACTCAAATATTAATTTCTCAGGGCGTTTTTGTTTTTTTTCCTAACTGCTGACTACAGTTTCTTCACATATTGCGTGATAATAACAATAGTTTGTCCGTCAACTCTGCCTTCAATGTATTCGGCATTTTCGTGGTCTAATCGAATGTTTCTAACAGAGGTTCCTTGTTTAGCAACCATGCTAGAACCTTTAACTTTCAAATCTTTTATCAAAACAACTGAATCTCCAGTAGCCAAAATAACGCCATTTACATCACGGTGAACAATCTTGTTTTCGTCTTCTTCACCTTCACCAGTGGCTTGTGCCCATGCTAAAGTATCGTCATCAAAATACATCATGTCTAACAATTCTTTTGGCCAACCCACTGCATGCAAACGACTTAACATTCTCCACGCTACTACTTGAACGGCTATATTTTCGTTCCACATGCTGTCGTTTATGCATCTCCAGTGGTTTAAATCTTCGTTTCCTGGGTTTTCTATTTGGTCGATGCACGTTTTGCAAGCCAATATATTTTCGTCTAAACCTCCTTTTTTTGTTGGTAAAACGGCAAATACTTTTAAGTTCTCTGTTGCAGCACATAATTCACATTTAGAATCACTGCGTTTGTTTAATGCTCTTTCCATAATCTGATACTCTAATTTAGGATACGAAAGTACATTTAAATAGGCGCATCCACTAATTTTAATTTGCTTATAATTTTACCTTTTCACTCGAACGGCGTTGGGAACTAACATTTCATATTCTCCACCATTGCGAATTACATCACGCACAATACTTGAACTAATATAAGATGTTCCTGCGGCAGTTAATAAAAAGACGGTTTCTATTTTGGAGAGTTTTCTATTGGTATGCGCTATGGCTTTCTCGAATTCAAAGTCGGCTGGGTTGCGAAGTCCGCGGAGAATGAAATCGGCTTTTAGCCTGTGACACAAATCGATTGTTAAACCTTCATAAGTTATTACGGATACTTTGGGTTCGTTTTTGAAAGTTTCTTCTATAAATCGCTTGCGTTCTTCTAAAGAGAACATGTATTTCTTTTCGGCATTGATTCCGATTGCTATTACAATTTCATCAAATAATGGGATTGCCCTTTTGATAATATCTTCATGACCTAACGTTAATGGGTCAAATGATCCCGGAAATATGGCTTTTTTCATAAGTTTATTTAAAAGGTTCAAAGGTTTTAAAAAGGTTCAGAGGTTCAAAGTTTATTTTACTACTTTAAATGATTTATAACGCCAATTCAATTGCGTTGGTAAATAAATCTTCTAATGAAATCCCTGCTGCTTTTGCTTGTTGGGGAATTAAACTTTCGGTGGTCAAGCCTGGAATCGTATTCATTTCTAGCATGTGCGGTTCGCCGTTTACGATTATGAATTCGCTTCTTGAGAATCCTTTCATTTTTAAAACTTCATAAGCGCGTTTTGCAATTACACTTACTTTTGCAGTCATTTCATCTGAAATTCGGGCAGGCGTAATTTCTTGTGATTTCCCTAAATATTTGGCTTCATAATCAAAGAAGTCGTTTTCGGAAACTATTTCTGTGATTGGTAAAACGGTAATTGTGCCTTTGTAATTGATAACGCCTACAGAAACTTCGGTTCCGTCAAGGAAACTTTCGATGATAATTTCGTTATCTTCTTTATAGGCAACTTCAATGGCAATTGGTAATTCGGCAGCAGTTTTTACTTTTGATATACCAAAGCTTGAACCTGATTTATTAGGTTTTACAAAACAAGGCAATCCTACTTTTTTTACGATTTCGTTAGCGTCAAAATGGTCGCCTTTGTTGAGATAATAGGAAATGGCGGTTTTAATCCCGTAGGGTTTTAATACGGAAAGTAAATCGCGTTTGTTGAATGTTAATGCGGCTTGGTAATAATCGCAGGAAGTTTGTGGAATTTGTAGCAATTCGAAATAGGCTTGCATCAATCCGTCTTCTCCTGGAGTGCCGTGAATGGCGTTGAAAACACAGTCGAAAGTAATTTTTTTTCCGTTTACCTTGGTCGAAAAATCGTTTTTATCGATAGGAAATTCGGTATCATTGGCATCAACATAAACCCATTTTTCTTTGAAAATGTGAATTCGGAAGCCTACGAATTTGTTTTTATCTAGGAATTGATAAACGACATTTCCGCTGACCAATGATATTTTATATTCGCTGGAGTACCCTCCCATTATGATTGCAATATTCTTCATTTTATGACTAAATTTAATTTTATAACAAAAGCCCTAGCCCTGACAGAAGGGAAAATCCCACGCTTTTTTGCGTGGATTGGAATGATGGCAGGAAATAGCTCCTAATAATTAACAAAAATATCATTTTTTTTCAAACGAATTACCTTTACTATTTTTATATCTTTGCAATAAATAGAAGTATATGAGTTTTAAGGATTATATAAAGAGTAAAGTTTTTTTAGTTCAAGTATTTGTTGCTTTGACAATTTTGTTTGTTTTGGGCTATTTGTTTATGCATTGGCTGACTTTTACGACGGATCATGGGAATGAAATTACGGTTCCAAACCTAAGTAAATTAAATGAAGAACAAGTGGAAGACAAGTTGGATGATTTGAATTTGGATTACGTGCTATTAGACAGCGTAGATTATAATCCTGCTTATCCAAAGCACACTGTTGTTGAACAAGATCCTTTGCCTGGTGCACGAGTTAAGAAAAACAGAAAAGTTTATATTAAGATAAATTCTTCGGGTTTTACGATGGTGAGAATTCCGAATTTAATAGAAAAAACATACCGACAAGCGGTTCCAACATTAAAATCGTTGGGACTTGAAGAAGGAGAAATTACTTACAAACCTTATATTGGAAAAGATATGGTTATGGAAATGCATTGCAACGGAAAAAAAATAAATCCGGGCGATAAAATCTTTAAATCATCCAAAATTGATTTGGTTCTTGGAGATGGAAATATAGGTTATGAAGAACAAATTGACAGTTTAAGCACAGAATCACCGAATGAACAATAATCAAAATACAGCGATTGACGAGATTGAAGAAGAATTATTTGAGCATTTTAGATTTGATGTTCCCAAAGGGCAATTGCTATTAAGGATTGATAAGTTTTTAATGAATTTGATTCCGAATGCTACTCGAAATAAAATTCAGAATGCCGCTACTGCAGGGGATATTTATGTGAATGATGTTCCCGTAAAATCAAATTACAGAGTAAAACCTTTGGATGTTGTTCGGATAATGCTGACACATCCACCGTTTGAAAATCGTGTTGACCCAGAAAATATTCCGCTTGATATTGTTTATGAAGACGATACGTTGTTGCTCATTAACAAACCAGCAGGTTTTGTAGTGCATCCGGGACACGGAAATTACACAGGTACTTTGGTGAATGCGTTGGCGTATCATTTTGATAATTTGCCAATGAACAGCAGCGAACGACCAGGATTGGTTCATCGAATTGATAAAGATACCACAGGACTTTTGGTAATTGCAAAAACTGAAGCTGCGATGACGCACCTTGCCAAGCAATTTGAAGCTAAAACTTCTGAAAGAGAATATGTTGCCATGGTTTGGGGAACTGTCAAAGAAGATGAAGGCACGATTGAAGGAAACATTGCACGACACGTAAAAGACAGAATGCAAATGTCGGTTTTTGAAGATCCTACCATTGGCAAACATGCCGTTACACATTATAAGGTTTTAGAGCGTTTTGGTTATGTAACTTTGGTTTCTTGTATTTTGGAAACGGGTAGAACACACCAAATTCGAGTTCACATGAAACACATTGGGCATCCTATTTTTAATGATGAACGTTACGGTGGAAATTTGATTTTGAAGGGAACTACTTTTACAAAATACAAACAATTTATAGACAATTGTTTCAAAGTTTTACCACGTCAAGCGTTGCACGCAAAGACATTAGGGTTTATTCATCCTACCACGGGAGAAATGATGCGTTTTGATACCGAATTGCCACAAGATATGCAGGATTGTATTGAAAAATGGCGTAATTACTCGAAATCACACGAAGTAGTGGAGGAGAGTGAGTAGTTGATTTGGTTATTCGTTGATTAGCGCAACTGAATATCGTAATCTGACGAATTAGAATTGCATTTGTTTCTATTTTGGTAAAAAAACTATTTCCATTGCATTAGTAATTTTTAATACTAATTTGTACTTTTGAAATTCAATAAGACCACTATGAAAATCGTAATTTCTCCTGCTAAATCTCTGGATTTCGAAACCCCTTTGCCAACCGATTCGTATTCAGAAGCGTCGTTTTTAAAGCAATCACGACAAGTTCATAGCGTTTTGAAAACACTTTCGCCAAAAGAGTTGTCGGGTTTAATGGATATTTCCGATAAATTGGCTGATTTGAATTGGCAACGCAACCAAGAATGGAAAACTCCCTTTACGACACAAAATGCTCGTCCTGCCATATTTGCCTTTGATGGTGAAGTGTATACGGGCATTGACGCCCACACGATTCCATTGGATAAATTAAAAGACTTACAAAGTAGGTTGCGCATTCTCTCGGGATTGTATGGTATGCTGAATCCATTGGATTTAATCCAGCCGTACCGCTTGGAAATGGGTACGAAAATGGGTGTTGGAGCTGCTAAAAACTTGTATGAATTTTGGAAAAAAGATATTACTGCTGCTTTGAACAAATCATTGTCAGATGGTGAGTTGTTCGTGAATTTGGCAAGTACAGAATATTTCTCGGTAGTAGATGTAAAAGCGTTGAAAGTGCCTGTGATTACTCCCGAATTTAAAGATTATAAAGACGGTAAACTAAAGATGATTAGTTTCTTTGCCAAAAAAGCTAGGGGTTTGATGGTGCGTTATATTATTGACACCAACGCTCAAACGATAGAAGATTTGAAAGAGTTCAATTATGAGGGATATAATTTTGATGCTCGATTGTCTTCGGAATTGAAATTGGTTTTTACGAGATAGTTTTTGTTTGTGGATTTGTTAATCGGTAAAATCAGTAGTTAATTATTAATCTTCTTAAAAGTTAAACGATTGCTATTACCTGAACTGTTTCACGAATTCAGGAATAGATTGTGTTCCATTTTCAGTTAAATGTTTTATAAAAGCACTTCCAATAATGGCACCTTTAGCATATTTTGTTGCTTGATTGAAGGTTGTTTTTGAACTAATTCCAAATCCTACAATTTGTGGATTTTTCAGATTCATTGCGTTAATCCTTTGAAAATAAGTTTCTTGAGTTGTTCCGAAATCTGATTGCGAACCCGTAACATTGGCGGAACTCACCATGTAAATAAACCCATTTGAAACACTGTCAATGTAATGAATTCTACTTTCTGAAGTTTGTGGCGTAATTAAAAATACATTTATAATTCCGTTTTTTTCAAAGATTGCTTTATAACTTTCATCATAAATGGCAACGGGTAAATCAGGAATTATAAGACCGTCAATTCCAATTTCCGCACATTTTTCACAGAATTTTTCCACTCCATATTGTAAAATTGGATTGAAATAACCCATAATTAACAACGGAATTGACACTGTTTTTCTGATTTTTTCCAATTGGCTGAACAATAATTGAGTTGTCATTCCATTTTCAATTGCAAGTGTAGAACTTTCTTGAATGGTTGGACCGTCGGCTAATGGATCACTAAAAGGTAATCCAATTTCAATCATATCTACGCCACTTTTTTCTAAATCTTGAATAATTTGAACCGTGTCATTTAGATTTGGATAGCCTGCAGAAAAGTAAATTGAAACTAATTTTTTATTTTCTTGTAATGTGTTTGAAATTCTATTTTTCATAATAATTCTATTGTTGTTAGGATGTGCGTTAGGGATGGAAGCGGCATCCCTCGGTATTGCTAGGCACGAAGCAATATCGTGGATACAGTGGACAGCCCGACCGCAAGTCCTGAATTATTTTTCAGGACTTGGGGAAACGCCCAATTAAAGTTTAAAATAATCGATATAGGTATTTAAATCTTTGTCTCCACGCCCCGATAAATTGATGACCAAAATATCGGTGGGTTTGAACTTCATTTCGTCCAAAATTGCGAAGGCGTGGGCGGTTTCAATCGCAGGAATTATGCCTTCGGTTTGGGATAATTTAATGCCCCAATTCATAGCGTCTTCATCGGTAATTGAAATAAATTGAGCCCGTTTTGTTTCATATAAATGAGCGTGCATAGGGCCTACACCGGGGTAATCCAACCCAGCGGAAATGGAATATGGCTCGGTAATTTGACCGTCGTCAGTTTGCATTAAAAGGGTTTTACTGCCGTGAATAACACCAATTTTTCCCAATGCAGAAGTTGCGGCACTTTCACCCGAATAGATCCCTTTACCAGCCGCTTCAACTGCGATAATTTGTACGTCATTGTCGTCTAAAAAATGGTAATAAGTTCCTGCAGCGTTGCTTCCGCCACCAACACAAGCGATGACATAATCGGGATTTTCACGTCCTTCTTTCTCGAATAATTGCGTTTTAATTTCCTTTGAAATAACAGCTTGAAAACGCGCCACCATATCAGGATACGGGTGTGGTCCCACTACGGAACCGATGATATAATAGGTGTTTTCGGGGTTGTTAATCCAATCCCGAATGGCTTCATTTGTGGCATCTTTCAAGGTTTTTGAACCCGAAGTTGCGGGACGAACTTCGGCACCCAACATTTTCATTCTTGCCACGTTTGGTGCTTGCCGTTTGATGTCGATTTCACCCATATAAACGATGCATTCCAAACCCATTAACGCACAAACGGTTGCGGTTGCAACACCGTGTTGACCAGCTCCAGTTTCAGCAATAATTCGGGTTTTCCCAAGTCGTTTTGCTACCAAAATTTGCCCAATAGTATTGTTGATTTTATGTGCACCGGTATGACATAAATCTTCTCTTTTCAAGTAGATTTTTGTATTGTATTCCTTGGACAAACGCTCTGCGAAATAGAGTGGGGTTGGGCGTCCAACGAAGTCTTTTAGCAAGGTGTCAAATTCTATTTGGAAGGACGGTTCTGCAGTAATTTTCAGATAATTAAGGCGCAATTCCTCAACATTTGGGAATAACATTTCGGGAATAAAAGCACCGCCATAATTCCCATAAAATCCATTTTCATTAACGTGATAGCTCATTTGTTTAAATTTAAAATTCCAATTTGTAATTGAAACGATTTTAATAATTCTATGTTTTTTAATCCAGGCTCTGTTTCAAATTTGCTATTTACATCAATAGCAAAAACAGGTAAATTCATTTCTTTTAAAAGTCTAATTTCCTCAATTCCAATTCCACCACTCAGGAAAAAAGGTTTATTTGAAGGGTATTTTTTCAACAAATTCCAATCGAAAGTGGTGCCATTTCCACCTGGTAATTCCCCTTTTGTATCAAAAAGAAAATAATCGCAAACATTTTCAAATTCTTTTAAAATCTCAAAATTAAAGTTGTCTTTTATAGAAAAAACTTTAATGATTTCGATTGGCAACTCTTTCAGTTTTTGACAAAATTTAACCGATTCATTTCCGTGCAATTGAATACAATCTAAGTTGTGTTTTTCAATTTTAGAAACTATAATTTCAAATGATTCGTCAACAAATACGCCAACTTTTTTGATGGATTTAGGCAACATTGGAATTTCACTATCAAAATAGCGATTGGATTTTTCCCAGAAAATAAAGCCTATAAAATCGGGTAGGAGCGCACCTACTTCAAGGATGTTTTCGGGGAATTTCATTCCGCAGATCTTTAGTTTCATATTTTTTATTTTACCACAAGGAGCACTAAGTTTTCACAAAGTTCACAAAGGTTTATTTGATGAATATTAAATTAATTTTTTTATAAATTTTTTTGCTGCTTTACCCGCATTTTCGGTTTTCATAAAATTTTCACCGATCAAGAACCCTTTGTAACCATAAGGTTTTAGTTCGTTGATGGCTTCAATTGAAGAAATCCCACTTTCTGAAATTTTTACAAAATCGATGGGAATTTCCGAAGCCAATTCTTTGCTAATGTTCAATCCTACTTCAAAAGTTTTTAGATTTCGATTATTGACACCAATCATATTCAAACTTGGGATAATTGATTTTTGTAATTCTTCTAAATTGTGAACTTCAAGCAATACTTCCATACCTAAAGACTGCGCTAATTCGGATAATATTTTTATTTCATTAGCAGTTAAAACAGCTGCGATTAATAGGATGACATCGGCTCCATACGCTTTGGCTTCTATGATTTGGTATTCGTCAACGATGAATTCTTTTCGTAAAAGTGGAAGATTTGTTGTTGCCCTTGCAAATATTAAATCGTCCAATGAACCTCCAAAATAAGTTGAATCTGTTAATACAGAAATTCCACAAACGCCAGCATTTTCATACCCTTGCAAAACTTCTTCAACAGAAAACGCATAATTTATTTCTCCTTTTGATGGGGAACGCCGTTTGTGTTCCGCAATAATTCCAGTAAAACTTTGAATTAAATTAGTGCTTAATGAAACTGTTTTGTGTTCAAAAAGAACCGTTTTCTCGAATTCAGTTATTGGAATAATTGATTTTTTGAGAAGCACTTCTCTTTTTTTACTTGTAATTATTTTATCTAAAATGTTCATAGTCGATTCTTATTTGCTTAATTGTTGCAATTTATTTAATGTTAAAAGTGCTTTTCCTGACAATAAACTTTCTTTTGCGATTTCAAATCCCTGAATTGGTGAAAGTGAATTAACGGTTGCAATTGCCATTCCAGCATTGGCACAAACTACATTGTTCTGTGCTTCAGTTCCTTTTCCTTGTATTATATTCATAAATAGTTTAGCTGATTCTTCGATAGTATTTCCGCCTTGAATTTCCTTTTGTGTTAAAATTGAAACTCCAAAATCTTCGGGTTTCAACATCCCTTCCATAGCATTTGTGATGGTTTTTGTATTTCCTGTCAACGAAATTTCGTCATAGCCGTCTAAACTGTGTAAAATTGTAAAATTGGTAGTCGTATTTTGATATAAATAACTGTACATTCTTGCCAATTCAAGGTTGAAAACACCCACCAATTGATTTTGTGGAAACGATGGATTTACCATAGGCCCAAGCATGTTAAAGAACGTTTTTACTCCCAATTCTTTACGAATAGGACCTACATTTTTCATCGCTGGGTGAAATAGTGGCGCGTGAAGAATACAAATTCCAGCTTGATCGATGCATTTTTCCAAGTAAGTATTGTCATTACTGAATTTTACGCCAAGAATTTCCATTACATTACTTGAACCTGAAATAGAGGAAACGCCGTAATTTCCGTGTTTTGCAACTTTAACTCCAGCTCCTGCAGTTACAAAAGAAGCCAATGTTGAAATATTAAAAGTATCTTTTCCATCGCCACCAGTTCCGCACAAATCGATGGTATTATAATTTGATAAATCAACGGGAATACATAACTCCAATAAGGCTTCCCGAAATCCTGCCAACTCATTAATGGTGATATTCCGCATCATATAAACGGTCAGAAAACTTGCGATTTGGCTTGTA
>JBIIFA010000180.1:0-4013 GCA_044237565.1 Flavobacterium sp. | reverse complement strand
TTTTTTGAGAAAATTGTTATGAATACCTATTTTTTGATGAAAAAATTCAGTTTATCTGAAGAAAAAGCATTTGGATTGGATAGTAGTTCTGTAAAAATTGAAAAATTTCCGATGGTACTCCACGCTCCAGAAAAAATCTATTTAAACAGAATAAATTAATTACTATTCAACACTGTTTTTTAACAGTGTTTTTTTTTATAACTGCCCCGTTTACTGGCTAACGAAAAAATGATACCTTTGCACCTCAATAAAAACAAATGAGATTACATAGAAATTTAGTTTATACCACTATCGATTCCTTAAATGCGATTTTCAATGAAGGTGAATATGCCGATAAAGTGGTTGCAAGAGCTTTAAAAAAAGACAAACGTTGGGGAAGTGCCGATCGTAAATTTGTTGCCGAAACCATTTATGAAGTGGTTCGTTGGAAACGATTATATGCAGAAATTGCAGAAGTAAAAGAACCATTTGATAGGGATAATATTTGGAGAATGTTCTCTGTTTGGGCAGTTTTAAGAGGTTATCCAATTCCCGACTGGAGACAATTAGAAGGAACTCCAGAACGCAAAATTAAAGGCCGTTTTGATGAATTATCAAAAATTAGAGCTTTAAAAGAATCTATTCCAGATTGGATGGATGAATTAGGTGTGAAAGAATTGGGCGAAAAAGTTTGGTCAACAGAAATTGCCGCTCAAAACCAACCTGCAAAAGTAATTTTGAGGGTCAATACCTTAAATACAACTCGTGAAAAATTACATGCGCTTTTAATGGATTTGAATATTGAAACTACTTTTTTGAAAGACCAACCCGATGCGTTAGTTCTAAAAGAAAGAGCCAATGTATTTATGACCGATGCTTTTAAAACGGGAATGTTTGAAGTTCAAGATGCCAATTCACAATTAGTTGCTGCTTTTTTAGATGTAAAACCAGGCATGAGAGTTGTTGACACTTGCGCCGGTGCTGGAGGAAAAACCTTACACCTCGCTTCGTTAATGGAAAACAAAGGACAATTAATTGCAATGGATTTATATGAAAGTAAATTAAAACAATTGAAATTGCGTGCCAAAAGAAATGGCGCTTTCAATATTGAATATAAGATCATTGATTCTACTAAGGTCATTAAAAAACTACAAGAAAAAGCAGATCGAGTTTTGATTGATGCCCCATGTAGCGGTTTAGGAGTCTTAAAAAGAAATCCAGATGCCAAATGGAAATTACAACCTGAATTCATTGAAAACATCAAGAAAATACAAGCTGAAGTTCTAGAAAGTTATTCCCGAATTGTTAAACCTGGTGGGAAATTGGTTTATGCAACGTGTTCGGTACTTCCATCTGAAAACCAAGAACAAATAAAAAACTTTTTAGCAAATACAGAAACTGGGAAAAGCTTTACGTTTGTAAAAGACGCTAAAATTTTAGCTTCAGAATCTGGTTTTGATGGTTTTTATATGGCTTTGCTCGAGCGAAATTTATAAGCTCTTACAATTATCGTTTTAAGCAAACCATAAGATTTAAAATTAAAAATAGCTTATTTATATCTAATTTTAGATTAAATTTGCTACCCCAATTAATTAATTTATGAAACAACTTTTTACTTTCCTAGCAGTTCTATTTTGTCTAAATAATATCGCACAAATACCTCAAGGATATTATAATACAGCCACCGGAAATGGTTTAACTTTAAAGACACAATTAAAAAAAATTATAGATAATGTAAATGATGGTTTACCTTCTGAACATTTACATACTGATCAAGGATATGGTGCGCTTTGGTCACTTTTCACACACTCTGCTTTTAGAGATAACTATTATGAAAATGACGGCAGTTTACTAGATATTTATTCTGAAAATCCAACAGGAATAGATCCTTACTCCTACACTTCAACTTCACAACAGTGTGGTCAATATTCCAGCGAAGGGGATTGTTATAACAGAGAGCATTTAATTCCACAATCTTATTTTGATAATTATGCTATTGATCCTATGAAAAATGATCCGTTTTTTGTATTTCCTTCAGATGGAAAAGTAAACGGTGATAGAAGTAACTTTCCTTTTGGAAAAGTAGGAACTGCCACCTATACTTCCCAGAATGGTTCAAAAAAAGGTAATGGAGTTAATTCAGGTTATGCTCAAGGTTACACAGGAACTGTTTTTGAACCTATTAATGAATTTAAAGGAGATGTTGCTAGAGCTTTTTTATATTTTGCAACACGTTATGAAGATTCTATGAATAATTTTTATACTACTGCCAATGCCTCGACCTGTCAGGCAAAAAACATGTTTGATGGTTCAACTGGAAGAGTATTTACTAACCCTTTTATAGATATTATTGTAAAATGGCATACAGATGATCCCGTTAGTGCAAAAGAAATTGCTGCTAATAATGATATTTATTACAATCATCAAAATAATAGAAATCCATATATTGATCATCCCGAATATGTTGGTGTCATTTGGAATAGTTTTTTAGAAAATAATTCATTTGTATTTGAAGATTCAATTTCAATTTACCCAAATCCAACAAATAATGGATCTATTTCTATAAATACAAATTCTTCAATTGATGCTATCCAAGTAATTTCTATAAATGGTCAATTGATAAATGATATAAAAAATCCAGTTAAATTAAACGAAACCTATACTATAGAAAATTTACCTCAAGGATTTTATTTCTTGAAATTATCTTCAAATAACAATTCAATTACTAAAAAGATTAGTGTGAATTAAAAGATTATCATTCCAAAAAAAACTCCGATGTAGTAATTACATCGGAGTTTTTTATTTATTTCAACTTTAGATTTCTAATTGTTCATAGAAATCAAAAACTCTTCATTGTTTTTGGTTTTCTTGAAACGATCGTTGATAAAATCCATTGCTTCCACAGGATTCATATCAGAAAGATATTTTCTCATAATCCACATGCGCTGTAATGTTTTTTCATCTAATAATAAATCATCACGTCGCGTACTCGATGAAGTCAAATCAATGGCTGGGAAAATACGTCTGTTGGCAATTTTTCTATCCAATTGCAATTCCATATTTCCAGTTCCTTTGAATTCTTCAAAAATCACCTCATCCATTTTAGATCCAGTTTCCGTTAATGCGGTTGCTATAATACTTAATGAACCTCCATTTTCAACATTTCTAGCAGCACCAAAGAACCGTTTTGGTTTTTGCAATGCATTGGCATCTACCCCACCACTCAATACTTTTCCAGAAGCGGGTTGAACTGTATTATATGCTCTTGCCAAACGGGTAATTGAATCTAATAAAATCACAACATCATGTCCACATTCTACCAAACGCTTTGCTTTTTCAAGTACAATATTGGCAATTTTAACGTGCTCTTGAGGTTCTCTATCAAATGTTGATGCGATAACCTCACCTCTAACACTTCGTTGCATATCGGTAACTTCTTCAGGACGTTCGTCAATTAATAGTACTATTAAATAAACCTCCGGATGATTCGCAGCAATTGCATTTGCAATATCTTTCAATAACATGGTTTTACCCGTTTTTGGTTGCGCTACAATCATTCCACGTTGTCCTTTTCCTATTGGCGAAAACAAATCTATGATTCGAGTAGAAATAGTACTTTGTTTTTCCGCTAATCTGAATTTCTCCGTTGGAAAAACGGGTGTTAAATGTTCGAATGAAACTCGGTCTCGAACCACTTGAGGATCATGGCCATTTATTTTGAGAATACGAACTAAAGGGAAAAATTTTTCACCATCTTTTGGAGGACGAACAACACCTTTAACAGTATCTCCAGTTTTTAAACCAAACAATCTAACTTGTGAAGTTGATAAATAAATATCATCTGGGGAAGCCAAATAATTATAATCGGAAGAACGCAAAAATCCATATCCTTCAGACATCATTTCCAATACACCTTCACTTTCAATAATTCCATCAAATTCAAAATCTGAATGTCCAAAATTACTTTTCTTTGCTTTATAATTTGGATTTATATTCCCATTTGACCCTTGATTAGGATTTTGATTAGGATTTTG
>JBIIFA010000052.1:0-11304 GCA_044237565.1 Flavobacterium sp. | reverse complement strand
AACAAAAGACCGCCTTTCGTATGAAGAAATCAATAAAAAAACGATTCAATTGTTTGAGAAGTTTTTGGAAGCAATAAAAAGCGAGAAATTATAGCATATTCATAAACCCATTAATTATGAATATTTTATCACTGCTATTTAAAGTTAATTCGTATTTTCGTTTACAATAAATTTTAAAGTTAATAAATGTACGCTTTCCTTAAAAAACGATATATACTTCCCGTAATAGCAAGTGGTTTACTCTTTATTGGCGCAAGCTTCAGGGAAGATTTTTTTGAAGTTGCCAAACAAATTGAAATCTTTACAACCATGTTCAAAGCGGTAAATAGGAATTATGTTGACAATACCAATCCGGGCGAATTAATGGACAAAGCCATCAAAAGCATGTTGGCCGATTTAGATCCTTATACCAATTATTTTAACGAGCAAGATGTTGTAAAATATAAAATCAACAATACGGGAGAATACACCGGAATTGGTGCTGTAATCACAAGAAAAGAGACGAAACTAATTGTAAAAGAAGTTTATAAAAACTATCCTGCGGACAAATCGGGGTTAAAAGCTGGAGATGAAATTATTCAAATTGGCGATATAATTCTAGCTGATTTCAAGGACGATGCAAGCCAATTATTAAATGGCGGGAAAAATGCTAAAGTTGATATTAAATACTTTCGCCAAGGCAAAACGCTTTCGGCGCAATTGGTTTTGGAGGAAGTAGATTTAAAAGCGGTTCCGTTCTTCGGGAAAATCGATGATAAAACGGGTTATATCGTGCTGAATCAATTTACAAATAAAGCGGCAACGCAAGTAAAAGAAGCGCTAGAACAATTGAAACGAGAAGGCGCCGAAAAAATTATTTTAGATTTGAGAGGAAATCCTGGTGGCCTTTTGAATGAAGCGGTCAACATTTGTAATTTATTTGTCCCTAAAGACGAAATTATTGTTACTACAAAATCCAAAATTGAGAAACACAACATCACGTTCAAAACAACTCGCGAACCCATCGATTTGGAAATTCCATTGGTCGTAATCGTCGATGGGAAGAGTGCTTCTGCTTCAGAAATTGTGGCTGGGGCGTTGCAAGATTTAGACAGAGCGGTAGTAATAGGAAGTAGGAGTTTTGGAAAGGGATTGGTGCAACGCCCAATAGATTTGTGTTATGGAACGCAAATAAAAATAACCATTTCTAGATATTATACCCCTTCTGGCCGCTGTATTCAGGCTTTGGATTATTCTAATAAAGACAAAGATGGAAAGGCAATTCGAACGGCTTCTACAGATTACAATGCCTTTAAAACCAGAAAAGGACGCACCGTTTATGACGGCGGTGGAATTCTCCCAGATGTTGTTATGGACGAAACAAAACTCAGTAACATTTCAGACGCTTTGGTTAAAAACGATGGAATTTTCAATTTTGTAACCGATTATTATTACAAAAATCCGAATTTAGGAACCACAATTCCAACCATAAACGATGCAGACTTTATGGCGTTTAAAGCGTTTTTAAAGACCGAGAAGTTTTCATTCGATACCGAAACTGAATTGGCTTTAAAAAAGACATTGGCCATTGCTAAAAAAGAAAAATTAGATACTTCCATAGCTCTTGAGTACCAACAGTTGCTTTCTGCATTACAAAAAAGCGAAGAAAATCAGTTGAATCAAAACCAAAGGGAAATTAAAAATCTGATTTTAGATGAAATTATTAAAAGATACCAGTACAAAGAAGGGTTGTATTTGTACTACACAAAAAACAATGCCGAGATAAAGAAAGCGGTTGGTATTTTGAATAATCAATTGGAATACAATAACATATTAAAAAATTAATTATGCGCTTTTTGAAATTTTTACCGCTTATTTTATGTGGCTTTTTGTATGCACAAGAAGAAGTGGTTCAATCGGTATATTTTGAATTCGATAAATTCAACTTGGAGGAAAAACAAGAAAAAGCAGTTGTCGATTATATTCAAAAAACAGATTCTACCCGAATTGCATCCATACAAATATTTGGTTATACGGATGATATTGGAAAAGACGCCTACAATTTTAAACTGTCGTCCAACCGAGCAAATACCATCAAGGAAATGCTTTTGAGTAACGGCATAAAAAACAAAATTATCGTTACAATTGAAGGCAAAGGCCGAATTCTAATTGATGATGATATGGTTGAAAATTTACCCGAAAAACGTTCTAAAAACCGAAGAGTTGATGTGGTTTTAAATCTTAAACCGCTTCCTAAAATTGAACTTCCTGGATTTTATAATACCATCCAAAAGAAACAAATTGTGGGCGACCACATTTATCTCGATAATCTTTTGTTTGAAAGAGGAAGTAGTAAATTGGAGTTTAAAGCCAAAACACAATTAGACAAAATTGCTCGGGAATTGATAAAAAATAAAAACTTACAATTTGAAATTCAAGGGCATGTTTGTTGTACGCCAGACTACCAAAAAGAGGCTATCGACAGAGATACTAAAAAAAGAGAACTTTCGATAAATAGGGCGGGTTCGGTATACAAATACTTGCTTTTTAAACGAATTTCTAAAGATAGAATGACATTTAAAGGTTACGGGAATACGGTGCCACTTGGTAAAGGTAATGAGTACGACAGACGAGTTGAGCTTTTAATCACAAAAATCTAAACGTATATTTTCATTTCTATGTGAGGAATATCGTCTTCTAAATACATTTCTGAAGTTTGGATAAATCCATGCGATTCATAAAATTTCTTCAGGTACAACTGGGCTGAAATAGTAATATTTTCTTCGCAGTAATACTTTTTAATTCCTGCTATTCCTTGCGCTATCAATTCGTGACCAAAGTTTTTATCGCGGTAATTTTCATCAACAACAACCCTTCCAATAGAAGAACAATCAAAATAATCTCCAGCTTTAAAAAGTCTGGAATAGGCAATTATTTTCCCTTCAAATTGGCCGAAAAGGTGCAACGCTTTTTGATCTTTGTTGTCTAAATCCTGATAAACGCAATTTTGCTCTACCACAAAAATCTCGGAACGCAGCCGTAATATTTGATATAATTCGACAACAGAAAGTGCTTCAAATTTTTTTGTAACCCATTGAATTGTCATAGCTTTTTATTTATTTTTTATGAATTTTACGGATTTTATTATCGCTTCTAATTCAAACATTAAGTCTCTTTTTTTCTTAGATGGCGCGTAACAAAATCCTTCTAAAACCAACATTCTTCGATTTTTATAGTCTGTAATACAATAGTTTATAAATGGCCCCGACATAAAATCATTTTTCATTTCCCACGTTCCTTTAGTTTCGAAAGTTGTTCTTCCTTCTAGTTTTGTATTGAAAAAATAGGGGGAATAGGCTTGCTCGGTAATCATTTTAGAATGTCGTTCTGTTCCGTGAATATAAAGAGAACCGATGGAATCTCGCATTCTTATAATGTTGTTGATCACATTCGAATTGCGATGCCTTTTAATGTTTTTTATTGGCACTTGGTAAATTAAAATACTTGTGCTGCCGCCAGTAATTTCTTTTTTGAACCAAATAAATTTCTTCCGAGTCAAAACACTATTATACCCTTTTGGAATGTTCAATGCAATTTTAAACTTCTTTTTGATGCGCTCGGTTTTAAGCAACGCGGTATCATTAATTCTTTGGTTTTCGGCAATTTCTGTTTGCCTCATAATCCGAATAATGTCAGGCGAATGTTTTTCGATAGTGTCTATTATTTCTATCGTATTTCGCCCAGAAACATAGAATACATTTTGAGGTGATGCAAACTCGTTTTTCTTGATTTCAAATCGGCTAATGGCTTCTTTTTTGATCACAATACTGTTTCTGCTATTTACAACATAGCCCTCTAAAAATTTAATAGGATATTGATTTATAGTGAATTGGGGTTCTTCTTGAGGAAGTCCAATAACCGAAGAAGCAAATTTATTTCGAACGCTGTCTCCAATTTCGCCTTTCCACAATTGATCGTCTATAAGAACTGAAATGGTGTTGATTTCGCCAGTAGTTTTTTCGGTGGAAGTGTCTCTTTTGTTATTACAGGAAAGAAAAAAAACTACCGTTAGAAGCAAAAAAAATTGGACTTTATTCATAGTGTCTAAATGAATTAAAGTCCAAATTTAAGTAAAGATATTGTATTATCCGTTAATTTTTAGTTTCATTCCTGGTTTAAGACTTTCATTGCTAATGCCATTCCATTTTTTAATATCTAGAATGGTAATTCCAGGAAATTTTTTTGCAATTTTATAAAGTGAATCCCCCTTTTGAACATAATAATGCTCTTGATTTTTAGTTGCTTTTGAAGCTATTTTGTCTTTCTTAGCGACTTTTTCCGCAACAATGATTTCCGTTTTTGAAACTATTATGCTGCTTCCCAATTGAATGTTATTGTCAACCAAATTGTTCCATAATTTAATGTCATCCGATGAAACTTTGTATTTTTTTGCAATGTTTCCAATGTTGTCCCCTTTCAAAACAACGTATTCTTGGGTTTTGTATTCTTTCTTAACGGCAACTTGTTCTTCTAGATTTTCGGTTTCATTTGCAATTTTAAGTTGAAATCCAAGTTGAACATTTACATCTGATAAATTATTCCATTGTTTTAAATCTTCAATAGAAACACCATGTTTTTTTGCAATATTTCCAAGGTTATCTCCTTTTTGAACTACATAATATTCTGGTGTTTTTGAAACTTCCGTAGTGTTGTTTTTATCTGATTTAACTTCGTTTGAAACAACTGCTTCGTTCTTAGTTTCAATTGGTTTTTTATCCGATTTTATTTCTTTTCTAACTTTAGAAACAACTCTTTCGGTTGTCATTATTTTTAAGATTTTCCCAGAAGAAATGGCATTCTTTTTTAGCTTGTTCCATTTTTTAATGTCCGAAACGGAAGCGTCATATTTAGCAGCAATCGAACCTAAATTATCTCCATTTTTAACCTTGTAGTTTTTTGTAGTTTTTACAAATGATACCACTTGTTCTTCCTTAAAATTTTTGTCTGAAACAGTAGTATTTGCGTCTACAATAGTGTTGTCAACCTTACTTTCGATAGCTTTTGTTTCCCCTTTTTTAGGAGTCACAGCAACACTTTCGTAACTGTAAATTTTCAGATTTCTGCCTTTCGGTGCTTTACTGCTTTTAAGCCTGTTCCACTTCTTTAAATCCGAAATTGCAACGCCAAATTTGCCTGCAATTTCGCTCAAACTATCGCCACGCTTCACTTTGTAATACCTCGTTTTAGAAACAACTGTTCGTTCAGAATCCGAAGTTAAACTATCACGAATCGCAATTCCTCTACTTTCATAAGGGCGTTCTCTTTTGCTGGCTTCATATTGCGTATAAGCATAAATTTTATCTTCATTGGAAGTATAAATCGCCACTTTATCATTCGGCAATCTCAAGAAATGATTTTCGCCTGCGATGAAAGGAATTACATCTCTTTTATAGGAAGGGTTCAATAATTGCAATTGCGAAATAGGAATATTCAATAAATCAGAAATTTGCTTGAATGACATTTGCTGTTTTATCATAATTGTATCCGTCGCAAAATGCTTAATTATAGCGCGATTGGGAACAATTCCGTGTGCTGCGTGGTATTCATAAATATACATTGTGGCCAAAAATGCCGGTACATATCCTTGCGTTTCTTTGGGTAAAAACTTTCTTATATTCCAGAAATTTTGTTGTCCACCCGAACGGCGAATTGCTTTGGCAACATTTCCAGGCCCTGAATTATAAGATGCCAAAACCAAATCCCAATCACCAAAAATTTTATACATATTCGACATGTACAACGCTGCTGCATCACTCGCTTTCAAAGGATCGCTTCTGTCGTCTACATATGTATTAATATTTAAATTGTATTGCTTTCCCGTTTGAAACATAAATTGCCAAAGTCCCGTTGCGCCCATTTTTGAAACCGCTTTTGGGTTCAATGCAGATTCTACAACGGCCAAATATTTAATTTCCAAAGGCACATTTTGTCGTGCCATTGCTTCTTCAAACATTGGGAAATAATATTCAGAAATGGCCATCAATCTTTCGAATGATTTTTTTCTATTTTTTAAAAAGGATTTAATGATGTTTTCAAGACCTTGATTGTATTCTATATTGAATGGCGATTTCGCATCCATTGCCGCAAGTCTCGATTTTAGTAATGCTGTTGGCAATTCAAAATCAACTTTTTCGTCAATATTAATAGTTTTTATGCCAACAGAAAGGTCGTTGTACAAATCTAAATTCGACAATTCTTTCATCCACAAACTATCAACGCAAGCCGCAATATTATCGTGAACAAATGTCGATTTTATAGAATCTAAATAAGTATTTCTTGTTTCCTTTTTTAAATTCCAAATAGGATCTTGAGCAAAGGTATTTAGGGATAAAAGTAGAAAAAGGCTAAGGGTCGTATTTCGTATAATCATAAATATTAATGTCAAAATGCTACAATTCAATTCATTACGTGTTTTACAAATCTAACCATTATAAAACGTAAAATATCAAAAATTAGTGTTAAAACTGTCTTTTAATCTAATATTGCTGCAACTCCTGGCAAAATTCTTCCTTCTAACATTTCAAGCATTGCCCCGCCACCAGTAGAAACATAGCTCATTTTGTCTTCTAAACCAAACTGTTTTACGGCAGCTACAGAATCACCCCCGCCTACTAATGAAAAAGCACCGTTGGCTGTTGATTCTGCAATAAAATTACCCAAAGAGATGGTTCCGTTAGCAAAAGTCGGCAATTCAAAAACGCCTAAAGGACCGTTCCAAAGAATCGTTTTCGACTCCATAATTACTTTTTGGAATGCTTCCAATGATTTTGGTCCCGCATCCAAACCTTGCCATCCGTCAGGAATTTCTCTAACATCTACAATCTGCGTTTGTGCGTCATTTGAAAAAGCATTGGCAGCAACAACATCAACAGGAATGTGAATTTGTACGCCTTTTTCTTTGGCAATTTTCAAAATTTCTAAAGCCAATTCCATTTTGTCGTCTTCACAAATAGAATCTCCAATTTTCCCGCCCAAGGCTTTCACGAAAGTAAAAGTCATTCCGCCACCAATAATCATGTGGTCAATTTTGTCTAATATATTTTCGATAACCGTAATTTTTGAAGATACTTTCGAGCCTCCAAGAACTGCCGTTACTGGTTTAACACTGTTATTTAAAACCTTATTCAAGCTTTCAATTTCTTTTGCCAATAAGGCTCCGAAACATTTATTTTCTGAGAAAAATTGTGCAATAATTGTTGTGGATGCGTGCGCTCTGTGCGCCGTTCCAAAAGCATCGTTCACATAAATATCTCCCAAAGATGCCAATTGTTTTGCAAAAGCAACATCTCCCGCTTCTTCTTTGGCATAAAAACGAAGATTTTCAAGAAGTAAAACCTGACCTGGTTGCAAATTTTCAGCCGCTTTTTCAGCAATTTCACCCACACAATCCGAAGCAAAAAGCACTTCCGTTCCCAAGATTTCCGATGCTGTTTTCACAATGTGTTGCAACGAATATTTTTCCTCAACGCCATTTGGTCTTCCAAGGTGCGACATTAAAATCACACTCCCACCATCGGCAATAATTTTGTCGATTGTAGGTTTCGCCGCTTCAATTCTAGTAGTATCTGTAACGTGGAAATTTTCGTCCAAAGGAACATTAAAATCTACTCTAATTACGGCTTTTTTGTTTTTGAAATTGAAGTCTTGAAGCGTTTTCATTGGTGAAATTTTTATTGGTTTTTTATTAAATTCGGCACAAAGATAGTATTTTTATTTTTTTGAGCGCGAACTGACGTTTACTATAAATTGTACTTTCTCTAGCAATTAGCTAAAAGTATGACGCACCCAAAAAAACAACCTGCTTGAATGTCTTGCAAAAGTTGTTGAATATTCGTTAATTTGTTTTAGATTTTAAAAAAATATGAAAACCCCAAAAACAGTTCGGATTTTTTTTGTATTTCTCTTTTTGGCACTTAAATTTCAAGCACAAACTACTATGATACTACCGCAAAACTTACAAAAAGGCGATACGATTGCAATTGTGGCGACGGCCCGAAAAAACATCACCGATAATTTGAAACCCGCATTGGCATTGGCAAAAAACTGGGGGTTGGAAGTGGTTTTAGGAACAACAATTGGATTAGACGACAACCAATTGGCAGGAACGGACGAGCAACGCGCAGCCGATTTTCAGGCGATGATGGACAACCCTAATATCAAAGCGATTTGGTGTGTTCGAGGGGGTTACGGAACAGCGAGAATGGTGGAGTTGATTGATTTTTCGAGGTTTGTAAAGCAGTCAAAATGGGTTGTTGGTTTTAGCGATGTAACGGTTTTACACAGTCATTTGAATACCTTAGGCGTGGCCTCAATTCATGGAATTATGCCAGTAAATGTTGAGAAGGCATCGGCTGAAGTGGAAGAAACGTTGCGAAAAGCATTGTTTGGAGAGACACTTTCTTATGCTGTGGCGTGTGAAAATCAGAATAAATTGGGTGTTGCTAAAGGCGAATTAGTGGGCGGTAATCTATCGATTTTGTATAGCATGATGGGTTCGGAATCGCAGGTAAATTGCAATGGAAAAATCCTTTTTATTGAAGATTTAGACGAATATTTATACCACATTGATCGCATGCTGTTGAGTTTGAAACGCTGCGGTTGTTTTGAAGGATTACAAGGATTGGTTGTTGGAAGTTTTATAAAAATGCACGACAATGAAATTCCGTGGGGCAAAAATGCGCACGAAATTATTTTGGATATTACCAAAAAGTATGATTTTCCAATTGTTTTTAATTTTCCAGCGGGACACATTCACGATAATAATACGCTAATTTTTGGGAAAACAATTTTCCTAGAAGTCAATGACAAGGAAACCATCATGAAGTTTTAATAACTTTCAACATTCAGTTTTAATGGCCGAACACAACGATTTAGGGAAACTCGGAGAAGAATTAGCAGTTGAATTTCTTGAAAAAAACGGCTACACCATACTTGAAACTAATTGGACTTTTCAAAAAGCCGAAGTGGATATTATTGCCCAAAAAGACGGAGTCCTTGCTGTTGTTGAGGTTAAAACCCGTTCGAGCATTGATTTTGGATTGCCACAAGATTTTGTGAAACCTAAAAAAATCCAACTTTTGGTGAAAGCTATCAACGAATACGTACTTTCAAACGACCTTGATTTGGAAGTTCGCTTTGATATTATTGCACTTCACAAAGAAGAGAAAGGTTTCAAAATGGAGCATCTGGAAGATGCATTTTATTATTTTTAATGTTGTATTTATAACAAATTGTTTTTTATTGCTATATTTGCCGCAAGTTTAAAACACATTCTAAAATGAAAACCGTTTCCTCAATTGTTGAAAATTACATCAAAACCAAGCCTTTTTTATTAAGTGCATTATCACAAAACATTATAAATTTGACCTCTTTGTCAAGAAATATGATGGTTGAATTGGAATCTGAATTAGGTAAAGACGTAAAACAAGGCGCTATTGTAATGGCTCTGAAACGCCTTTCGGTAGATTTAGATTTTAGACTGAATCACAAGATTTCAAAAGTGATGAAAAACTTGGGTGAAATCACGGTTCGTTCTTCATTGATAGATTATACATTTGCTGTTTCCAGTACAATTTTGACCAAACAAGCCGATTTGATTTCGGAAATCAACAGCAATCCAGATATTTTTTATACCTCTTCAAAAGGCGTAAGCGAAACGAATATTATTGTGAGTCAAAGTGTAGGGTATTTGGTAGAAAAGCATTTTGCAGCCGAAAAACAAATCCAAAAGTTAGAAAATTTGGCTTCAATTACGGTGAAATTGCCAAAAGAAAACACTGTAATTCCAGGGATATATTACTTTATTTTTCAGCGTTTGGCTTGGGAAGGAATTATTATCAATGAGGTGATTTCTACTTCCAATGAATTTACAATTTTAGTGAGCGATGACGAAGTGGATATTGCTTTTAGGGTAATTAAAGATTTGAAATCGTTATAATTTCTAAATCATCTCCATTAATTCCAATGCTTTTTTAATAGATTTTACGTTTTCAAAAGTCAATAAAAGGCGCAAACCATTTGGTGTTTGTTTCTCCTTCATTTTGCACAATTGCGATTGCTTTTGTACAAATTGCAACACCTGATTGAACCGCCCCGATTGGTAATAACTCGATTGTTGGTCGGAAACAAAATAACAAATCATTTTGTTTTGTTTCATCACTAATTTTTCGATTCCAAACTGTGTGGCAATCCATTTTATTTTGATACTGTTTAACAATGAAATTGCCTGTTTTGGCAAAGTACCAAAGCGATCCACAAGTTTATTTTCATAGGCTTGCAAGGTAATTTCGTCTTTTATCAAACTCAATTCGTTGTATAATTTGAGTCGCTCAGAAATGTTATTAATGTATTCGTCGGGAAATAATAATTCGAAATCGGTATCCAATTGCAAGTCTTTTACATACGCTTTTTCAGTAGGTTTCTCCTCATCGGCATACAATTCCTTGAACTCATTTTCTTTCAATTCTTCGATGGCTTCGTTCATTATTTTTTGGTAGGTTTCAAAACCAATTTCATTGATAAAACCGCTTTGTTCGCCTCCCAATAAATCTCCAGCACCTCGGATTTCTAAATCTTTCATGGCAATATTCAAACCGCCACCCAATTCGCTAAATTGTTCCAATGCCTGAATTCGCTTTCTCGCATCGTCTGTCATCGCAGAATACGGCGGACAAATAAAATAGCAAAACGCCTTTTTGTTGCTTCGACCCACGCGACCACGCATTTGATGCAAATCAGAAAGTCCAAAATTATTGGCGTTATTAATGAAAATCGTATTGGCATTAGGAACATCTAAACCGCTTTCGATGATGGTTGTCGCCACCAAAACATCAAATTCGCCATTCATAAATGCCAACATTAATTCTTCTAATTTTTTACCTTCCATTTGTCCGTGACCAATTCCAACGCGCGCGCCAGGAACCAATCGCTGAATCATTCCAGCCACTTCTTTGATGTTTTCAATTCGGTTATTCACGAAAAATACTTGCCCGTTTCTTTGAATTTCATAGGAAATAGCATCTCGAATTAATTCTTCGCTGAAACCCACAACATTCGTTTCTATAGGATAACGATTGGGTGGTGGTGTTGTAATTACTGATAAATCTCGTGCCGCCATCAATGAGAACTGTAACGTTCTCGGTATTGGCGTTGCGGTTAAAGTGAGCGTGTCAATATTGGCAGCAATGGTTTTTAGTTTGTCTTTTACATTTACACCAAACTTTTGTTCTTCGTCAACAATTAGCAATCCTAAATCTTTGAAAACAA
>JBIIFA010000179.1:0-4022 GCA_044237565.1 Flavobacterium sp. | reverse complement strand
GTTTTAAAGAGAATTTTGCCAGATAAAGTCTATGAAAAAATACTAATGAACCATTATAAATTGTAATTTAGCATCAAATTTAAAAACGATAATTTAAAACGATAACTATGAAATTTTTTATTGATACTGCAAATTTAAACGAGATTAAAGCAGCACAAGCACTTGGAGTTCTTGATGGCGTTACTACAAATCCATCCTTGATGGCAAAAGAGGGAATCACTGGAAAAAATAATATTTTAAAGCATTATATCGACATTTGTAAAAGTGTTCACGGCGATGTAAGTGCCGAAGTAAATGCCGTCGATTATGACGGAATGATACGTGAAGGTGAAGAATTAGTTGATTTACACCCACAAATAGTAGTTAAATTGCCAATGACCAAAGAAGGAATCATGGCGTGTAAGTATTTCTCTGATAAAGGAGTTCGTACCAACGTAACATTAGTTTTTTCTGCAGGACAGGCTTTATTGGCTGCAAAAGCAGGTGCAACGTATGTTTCTCCATTTATTGGAAGATTGGACGATATTTCTACAGATGGTTTGTCATTAATTGAAGAAATCCGATTGATTTATGACAACTACGAATATGAAACTCAAATTCTCGCAGCTTCTGTTCGCCATACCATGCACATCGTGAATTGTGCTAAAATTGGTGCTGATGTAATGACAGGACCGCTTTCTGCAATTTTAGGGTTATTAAAACATCCGTTAACGGATATCGGTTTGGCTCAGTTTATTGCTGATTTCGAAAAAGGAAACAAATAATTCCATTTTCTAGTTAACATAAATAAAAGCGGTTTTCAGATTTGAAAACCGCTTTTATTATTATGCTACCTTTAATCTACTTCAATTCATATTCGAATTTAACATCGAATAAATTGCTAAATGCATTTTTAATTTTTCCATTTCCATCCAAAACCAATGCTCTGTGGATTTTAGTAATTGCCCATTTATTTTTGATATCTTCAAAATTAGAACAGCGGTATTCTTGAATGCCTTCAAATTTGTAATTTGATAATAATTCCAACCACTCTTTTTGATCTTTATCAAGATTGATGGCAATGAATTGGTAATCGGGATATTTAGATTTAAATGCCAATGCCTTTTTGTGAGCTGCAGCCAAATGCGTTAAAGCTTCCTTTGTATAAAAGAATAAAACTGCTTTTTTCTTGATAATTGAATTAGAAAAAACAGTCAATCCGTCTTTATCTACAAGGTTTACTTCTGGTAATTGATTTCCAGCGATTAATAATTGTATGGCATTACCAATTCTTAGAATCTCATTTTTCTTGCTGTTGTCGGTTGAGAATTTTCTGTAGGATTCAAGAAATTTCTGATTGTTTATCATGTTTTGATCTTCTAACAAATAAGAAAACGCAATATTATTGAGGATACTGTTTTTTACTTTTTCGTTCTTTATCAAAGTATCCGCAATATTCAATTTGTTAATGTTTGTTGTCAATGCCAAATCAATATCGGAGAAATGATTGTGGTATTTTACCATTCCAACATTATTCAATAAATGCGATAAATAGATCACAAACGGGGAATAAGTTGATAGTTCCACATTATTAAAATCGATATTTTTTCTATAATCATAATAGTGATTTGGTAATTTGTCGAATACATCTTCCGCAGTTCTCAATTTATGAATAACGGGATACAATTCTTTTTTGGAGTAGTAATTGAAATCTAATGCTGCTTTTGCATATTCATCAAAGTCTTTGCTCCATTTGATATCATTCTTATGAATATTGTATGATTTTTTATTTGATTTATAAGTAGAATCGGTATTAAAAGTGAATTTTGAAATATCATAATCGTAAACATCAAACATTTTTTCCTTATCGGATTCGTTTTTTAAATACGATTCCATCAAGTAATTATTTTTGGTATCTCCCCTTCCACAAAAAATAATAGACTCATCAAAATCCTTAGAATTTATATGAACCATAATACTATCGTTTTTATCAAAATAGACATATTGATATTCTGGATCGTGCTTAAACGTATACATTCCAGGAGCTAAAGAGTCAAATTGAACAAAAAAGGTATTGTCTTTTTGAAGCGGAATAGTGTCAATTACAACCCCATTTTTTGAAAAATAGATGAATCGATTTGTAGGATTTTTAACTTCGCCACCAAAATACGCACGATAATCACTGGATTTAAATTCTTTATTACAAGAACCTAAAAACAATAGATTTAACGACGAAAGTAATAATAAAAAGTATGATTTGGGTAATTTCATATTCATAACGATACCTACAAAAATATCGAGTACATTCTAAAATCAATGTTAATAGATAGTTAAATTAAAATAAGCGTCTTTTTCAAGCTATGAATTGGCTAAAATTCAGGTATTTTTTCTACTTTTGCAGAAATTTTATTTAAATAGAAAATCAATGTTAACAGTTAATAATTTATCAGTTCAGTTTGGCAAAAGAATTTTGTTTGACGAAGTAAATACGGTCTTTACACACGGAAATATTTACGGAGTTATTGGTGCAAACGGTGCTGGAAAATCAACTTTTTTAAAGATTATTACAGGCGAAATGGATCCTACAGCAGGACACATTCACTTGGAACCAGGAAAACGGATGTCGGTTTTAAACCAAAACCACAATATGTTCGACGAAAGCACGGTTTTGGAAACGGTGATGATGGGAAACAAAGTTTTGTATGCCGTTAAAAAGGAAATGGACGCTTTGTATGCCGATTATGATGATAAAAATGCAGATAGAATAGGGGAGTTGCAAGTGCAATTTGAAGAAATGAATGGTTGGAATGCTGATTCTGATGCCGCTTCAATGTTGTCAAATCTTGGGATTACCGAAGACAGTCATTATACTTTAATGGCTGATTTAGAAGGGAAGATGAAAGTCCGTGTCTTATTGGCGCAAGCACTTTTTGGAAATCCTGATTTGCTTATTATGGATGAACCTACCAATGATTTGGATTTTGAAACAATCGCTTGGTTAGAAAATTTCTTGGCAAATTATGAAAATACGGTAATTGTAGTTTCTCACGACAGACACTTTTTAGATGCTGTTTGTACTCATATTTCTGATATTGATTTCAGCAAAATAAACCACTATTCCGGAAATTATACATTCTGGTATGAATCAAGTCAGTTGGCTGCAAAACAGCGTGCACAACAAAACAAAAAAGCTGAAGAAAAGAAACAAGAATTAGAAGAATTTATTCGTCGTTTTAGTGCGAATGTTGCCAAATCAAAACAAGCAACTTCTCGTAAGAAAATGATTTCTAAATTGAATATTTCAGAAATTAAACCTTCAAGTCGTCGTTATCCTGCTATTATTTTCGATCAAGAAAGAGAAGCGGGTGACCAAATATTGAATGTTCAAAATTTGAGTGCTTCAATTGATGGTGATATATTATTTACAGGAGTAGATTTGAATATGGCGAAAGGTGATAAAATTATTTTATTTTCTAAAGATTCCCGAGCTACAACTGCTTTTTATGACATTTTGAATGGTTTGCAAAAACCAGATTCTGGTAATTTTGATTGGGGTGTTACTACAACTCAAGCGTATTTGCCAGTTGATAATCACTCTTTTTTTGAAAATGATTATTCATTAGTTGACTGGTTGCGCCAATGGGTTAAAACCGAAGAAGAGCGTGATGAGGTTAATATTCGTGGATTCCTTGGGAAAATGATTTTCTCTGGGGAAGAAGCTTTAAAAACCAGTAGAGTTTTATCTGGTGGTGAAAAAGTGCGTTGTATGTTGTCACGAATGATGATGCAACGTGCCAATGTTTTGATGATTGACGAACCTACTAATCACTTGGATTTAGAGTCGATTACAGCATTTAATAATTCCCTAAAAAACTTTAAAGGTTCTGTAATTTTCACAACTCACGATCACGAATTTTCACAAACTGTTGGTAATCGTGTGATTGAATTGACACCAAAAGGAGCAATTGACAGATATATGACTTTTGACGAATATTTAGACAATGAAGGCGTTCAAGAATTAAGAACTAAAATGTATTCTTAAT
>JBIIFA010000178.1:0-4035 GCA_044237565.1 Flavobacterium sp. | reverse complement strand
GAAAATAATAATTGGGAACCAGATTTTGAAAAATTGGAACAACAAGATTTGTCCAAAGTGAAAATGATGTGGGTTGGTTATCCGCACATGCCAACGGGCGCAACTGGAAGTTTGAACTTGTTTGAAAAAATAGTGGCTTTCGCCAATAAATATCAGATTTTAGTAATTAATGATAATCCGTATAGTTTTGTATTAAATGACAATCCAATTTCAATTTTGCAAGTTGACGGTGCAAAAGAAGTGGCTTTAGAATTGAATTCGCTTTCAAAAACCTATAATATGGCGGGTTGGCGAGTGGGAATGGTTTCTGGAAAATCAGAATTTATTGATGGCATTCTAAAAGTTAAAAGTAACATGGATAGCGGTATGTTTTACGGTATTCAAAAAGGAGCAATTGAAGCTTTGAAATTAGATAAATCTTGGTTTGACGCACAAAATCTAATTTATCAAAAACGAAGAAATCTAACTTTTGAATTGGCAAAAAAGTTAGGATGTACGTATGATGAAAATTCCGTTGGATTATTTGTATGGGCTAAATTACCATCAGAAGTAGATTCATCAGAAGATTTTGTAGATAAAATATTATATGAAAAAGATATTTTTATTACTCCTGGAACCATTTTCGGAAGTAATGGTGAAGGCTATATTCGTTTTTCACTTTGTGTGAAAGAGGAAAAAATTCGAGAGGCAATTTTGAGGTTTTAGAAATGAGTTGGGTTAAATCTAATTATAAAAAATGAATGTATATATAATAGGTGTCGGATTAATTGGTGGTTCTATGGCGTTGGACATAAAATCTAACTATGATAATGTGACCGTTTTTGGTATTGATGCCAATGAAAATTATTTAGATGTCGCTCTGAATTTGAATATTATCGATAAAAAAGCGTCAATTCCTGATTTGGCTGATGCCGATTTTGTGATTCTTGCCGTACCAGTTGATATCGCTTTAGTAATTTTGCCAAGTATTTTAGATGTAATAAATGATGAAACTTTGGTTTTTGATGTGGGTTCTACAAAATTTCCAATTTGCGAAGCGATTTCAAATCATTCAAAAAGAAGAAATTTTATGGCCACACATCCTATTGCAGGAACAGAATTTTCGGGACCAACTGCAGCAATTGTTGGATTGTTTCATGGTAAAACAAATATTATTTGTGAAGTTGAAAAAACAACATTTAAATTGCAAAAAAAAGCATTAGAATTATTTGACAAATTGGGAATGCGAATTCGATATATGGATGCAAAATCGCACGACAAACACATAGCTTATGTTTCTCATTTATCGCATATAAGTGCATTTATGTTGGGAAAAACAGTAATTGAAAAAGAAAAAGACGAGCGAGATATTTTTGATATGGCGGGAAGTGGATTTGAAAGCACAGTTCGATTGGCCAAAAGTTCTCCCGCAATGTGGACTCCAATATTCAAGCAGAATAAGAAACACGTGGTTAAAACTTTAGGGGAATACATATCTAATTTATCTAAATTTAAAGACTTATTAGAAAGTGATAATTATGATGCCGTTTATGAAGAAATGCAAAGTGTGAATAAAATAAAAGAGATTTTAAATAATTTCAATAACCAAAAATAAATAACATAATAAGCAAAAATAAATTAAAATGGAGAACAAGAAGGAAATGAGAACGTGGTTAGATGAATTTAATTTAACACATCCGTTAGTGATTGCAGGACCTTGCAGCGCAGAAACGGAAGAACAAGTTTTGAAAATTGCTCATGAATTAAAAAATTCTGATGTGAGTATTTATAGAGCTGGAATTTGGAAACCGAGAACGCGTCCAGGAGGTTTTGAAGGCGTTGGTGCAATTGGATTGAAATGGCTTCAAAAAGCAAAGGCAGAAACGGGATTGTTGATGGCGACAGAAGTTGCAAATGCAGCCCACGTAAAATTGGCTTTGGAACACGATATTGATGTTTTGTGGATTGGCGCAAGAACTACCGTGAATCCGTTTGCAGTTCAAGAAATTGCTGATGCTTTACAAAATACTGACAAAATTGTATTGGTAAAAAACCCTGTAAATCCTGATTTGGCTTTGTGGATCGGTGGTGTAGAACGTTTGTATAACGCAGGAATCAAAAAATTAGGAGTAATTCATAGAGGTTTTTCTACGTATGAAAAAACGAAATATAGAAACATTCCCGAATGGCAAATTGCAATTGAATTGCAAAGTCGTTTCCCAGATTTGCCTCTAATTTGCGACCCTTCACACATTACTGGGCGTCGCGATATGATTCAAGAAGTTTCGCAACAAGCATTAGATTTGAACTACGACGGGTTGATTATCGAAACACATACCGACCCAGACAATGCTTGGAGTGATGCGGCACAACAAGTAACGCCAACAGTTTTAAAGCAAATATTCAACGATTTACGAATCAGAAAAGTCACAATTGAAGAAGATGATTACAATACAGAAATGATTAAGTTGCGTGCCAATATTGACATTGCAGATGCTAAATTATTAGAATTATTGGGTAATAGAATGAAAGTTGCAGATCAAATTGGAGCATTGAAAAAATCTAAAAATGTGGCTGTTTTACAAAATAAAAGATGGAATGAAATTCTTGGAAAAATGGTGCTTGATGGTGAAGAAAAAGGGTTAAGCGAAGAATTTATCTTGAGATTGTTCAAGGCAATTCACCAAGAAAGTATTGGACATCAAGAGAAAATAATGAATAGTTAGAATTTTATTAAATAATAATATTTCAAAGACCAATTATTAATTTAGTTGGTCTTTACTTTTAATAAAAAAATTAATAAATGATTCTCCGAATAAACTTTATCTTTGCCAAATGACAGGACTCGTTTATAAATCTACTGGAAGCTGGTACACCGTAAAATCTGAAAGTGGAGATTTTATAGAGTGCCGTATGAAAGGAAAATTCCGAATCAAAGGAATTAAAAGCACCAACCCAATAGCGGTGGGCGATTGGGTAGATTATGAGCTTGAAGAAACTTCCGATACGGTAACTGGAACGATTCATACTATTCACGATAGAAAGAATTATATCGTTCGGAAATCAGTGAATTTGTCACATCAAATGCACATTATCGCCTCTAATATTGATAGAGTTTTTCTATTAATTACTATAAATAATCCACCTACAACTACTAATTTCATTGATCGTTTTCTGGTAACTGCCGAAGCGTATGGAATTGAAACTGTTTTGGTTTTTAATAAAATTGACACTTTTGACGAAGCTACATTAGACGAACAGCTCTATATGCAGCACATTTATCAAGAAATTGGGTATCAATGTTTGCGAGTTTCCTCTACAGAAATGAAAGGAATTGAAGCTTTGAAAGAACTTATGATTGGCAAAGTGAGTATGTTTTCGGGACATTCTGGTGTTGGAAAATCAACATTAGTAAATGCATTGGAGCCTAATTTGCATTTAAAAACAAAGGTTATTTCTGAACAAAGTAAGCAAGGGCAACACACAACAACTTTTGCAGAAATGTACGATTTGAGTTTTGATGCAAGAATTATCGATACACCTGGAATCAAAGGTTTTGGAATTGTGGATATGGAAAAAGAAGAAATCAGCGGTTATTTCCCAGAGTTTTTTAAATTGAAAGACCAATGCAGATTTAATAATTGTTTGCACAAAGACGAACCCCACTGCGCCATAAAAGCAGCTTTAGAAAATGATCAAATTGCCTGGTCACGGTACAATAGTTATTTAAAAATATTGGAAGGTGATGATGAAAATTTCCGAACGGATATATATAATGAAGACAGAATTGCAAGTGATGAAACGAGGAATAAGTAAATTAATTATAAAATGGTAAATGGTAAATTATGAATTATGGCAGATAATATAATTAAGTCAAAATCATTTAGTTTTGCTTTGAGAATTGTAAAATTATATCAATTTTTAAGTTCAGAAAAAAAAGAATTTGTATTGAGTAAACAATTATTACGAAGTGGAACTTCAATTGGGGCTTTGGTTAGAGAATCTGAACACGCTGAAAGTAAACTAGATTTCATTCACAAACTTGCTATTGCTCAA
>JBIIFA010000177.1:0-4060 GCA_044237565.1 Flavobacterium sp. | reverse complement strand
CACTCATCGTATTACTAATATCCCAATTTAAAACGTATCTTGTATGTAAATCAATTATTGCTGTAAGATACATAAATCCTTTATTCATTGGAATGTAGGTGATGTCAGTTGCCCAAACTTGATTTTTATAAGTGATTTTTAAATTCTTTAGCAAATATGGATATTTCTTATGTTCTGGATTACAAATTGTTGTCTTTGGCTCCCTATAAATGGTTTTCCAGTTCATACGTTTCATTAATCTTCTCACTCGTTTTTCATTGATAACAAATCCCTGGTTTTGCAACCAAACTGTTATTTTTCGATACCCATAAAAGGGTGTTTCAAAATATCTTTTATCCAATAAAAGCATTATTTGTAAGTTCTCCTCACTCTCTGACTTTGGAGTATAATAAATGAAGTTCCTACTCAAATTAAGCACCTTACACTGTTTTGAAACAGACATTTTTTCCTTAAAATCCACCATTTTCCTTCTTTGGTTTTTACAAATTAGAGCAGCTTTTTTTTTAGAAAATCGTTCTCCAGTGTTAATTCTCCGATTCGAGCATAAAGCTTCTCCGAGGGAATTTCGTTACTCTTCTCTTTTGGCTTTTCGACACTAAAAACTGCCGAAATATTCTTTATGGCTTCAGATTTCCACATCGAAATTTGATTGGGTAAAAGCTCATATTTCTTGGCTAAAACCTCAATGGTGTTTTTTTCTTTCAAGGCTTCTAAAACAACTTTTGCCTTAAATTCTTTACTAAATACTCTTCTGCTTCTTGACATAATTTTGCTAATTTAGGTTAATTTTCCCTATCTTAAATTATGTGAAAATCTTGTCTGATTTTTGGGGAGCAGCATAGTTTTCATTAATAGTTTGTTTTGCTGATGCATTTGATTTGGCTTTAGCATATGGTTAGATAAATGAGGTCTTTTTTCATTATAAATATCCACAGTTTCTTTTATTATTTGCTTCATAATTTGAAGGCCTTTATTGTGTTTGTCAATATAAAATTCTTGCTTTAAAATCCCATTTATTCGTTCCGCTAAAGCATTTTCATATGGAGCAGAGTTTTGAGTCGTGCTGGGTTGAATTTCATTTTTATTATAGTAAATTCTTAATAATCTAAACCACTTTTCATTTTTTCAAATTATATTGAATTACATTTCAAACTTATAATTTACTATATTTGATTTTAAATCTCCTCAATGAAAAATATCCTATCAGTTATTATATCACTAATAACCACATTCGTTTTGGGACAAAATTTGTAATAACGATATGAAGGGTTATAGTAAGTACATTGGGGTTTTTCTGATAAAGCAACAGATATCATAAGGGATTTGATGAAAGAAGAATTAATGAAGTTAATGGAAGACAATAATAATCGTAAAGTGATTGAAGATCACTTATACCTTACAAATAATTTAGCTGAGATGGATTTTCGTCTCAATCCAAATTACATACTCTCGGTAATGAATCAAATTGGTATTGACAAAGGCTATACATTTGACAAAGTGAAATGGCCGTACTCATGTTGGGCATATTTGAGTTTACCAAAAGTTTCAGTTAAGGAAAATAAATACTCTCTTATAAAAAGTCCACTTTAGCTTGAATACATAAAAATAAACCAATGAAAATAGCCCTTTTACAAGCCTCATTAATCTGGGAGAACCCAATTGCAAATCGGGAGTATTTCGAGGAAAAAATCAAAGCCATTACTGAAAATGTCGATTTGATTGTGCTTCCAGAAATGTTTACCTCGGGTTTTACCATGAATCCAAAAGCAGTTGCCGAATCGATGCAAGGCAAAACGATTTTGTGGATGCAAGCATTGGCAAAAGCCAAAAATTCCGCTATTACAGGAAGTGTAGTAATTCAAGAAAACGGAAATTTTTACAATCGCTTGGTTTTTGTTTTTCCATCGGGAGCAATCAAAACCTACGATAAAAAACACTTGTTTACTTTGGCGGGCGAGGACAAAATTTATACTCCTGGAACCGAGAAACTAATAATCGAATACAAAGGATTCAAAATTTGTCCGCTCATTTGTTACGATTTGAGGTTTCCTGTTTTTGCAAGAAACACTGAAGAATACGATATTTTGATTTACGTTGCCAACTGGCCAAAACCTAGAATAAACGCTTGGGATGCCTTACTAAAAGCACGTGCTATCGAAAATATGTGTTACACCATCGGGGTGAATAGAATTGGCACCGACCAAAACCATCACGACTATTCTGGTCGTTCTCAAGTAATAGATTTTCTTGGAAATTACCTTATCGAACCTCAAGAAACACAAGGGGTTTTCATTACCAATTTAGACAAGACTTCACTTTTAGAAACCCGTCAAAAATTTGGTTTTTTGAATGATAGGGATGATTTTAAAATGGTATAATTGGAATTATATCCCTAAATCAAACCCCTGATCGACATCCCAATTGGCACGAACATCGATTTCTTTTGGAAAATAAATCACTTCTTCCGCCTGTTTTTTCTCTAAGAAATTCCCTGAATCCCATTCCTTGTTTCCATTTACATCATAAATAACTCGTAACGTAAATTTCGCAGGATCCAAAAATGTAAATTCCACAGAAGTTTCTTTCTCAGAATATTCCGAAGCCAAAACATCGCCTTTCTCATTGGTCAATTCCACGAGAACTGGAAAATGTTTTACATTGGTCAAATTCACACGTAAATTCCCGTAATCACCAATATTTTTTGTGTTCACCTTATAGCTCAATGTGTCGTTTTTCTGCTCCAAATAATCCGTTAAAGCACCTGGCAAAAGTTGGAATTTATAACTTTGCAGCTGCTCTTTTGGAAAATCAAATTTCAATTCTTGATTATAAACATCATAATCTGTAGTAAAAGCAATGTTCACCGAGTCTTTATCAATAACTTTAATTTTAGAGTTATCAAATTTCACCAGTGGTCGCGAAGCCGTAATCGTGAATTTATCCTTTTTCGACAATCCCAAATTCGACTTACCCGAAAAACTCAAAGTGTCCTTTTTCTGTGTTTTAATTTTGAAATTAAAATTGGCTTTGTACGTTCCGTTGGTCACCGCCAAATTCAGCGAATCGGCTTTTATCGGTTTATACCAAACTTGAACCGAATCCTTCACAGGGAATTTTGTAATTATTGTAGGAAGAATTTCATTCCCATTTTTCAAAACGATATCCAGGTTTTTTGGCTTCCCTTCATAACCCAATAACAACCTATTTCCCGATGCTTGAACCGGTTTAACCGCTTTAAAAGGCAACACTTCTTTGAATAATTTTAGTTCAAATAAACTGTCGTTCGGAATCGTAACATACTGTTTTCTAAACCCAATTTTGTCTTCTTTAGGATTGAATTTATTGTTGCTATTCGCATCTTTCATCGCCACCAAAAGATATTTTCCAGCCTTAATATTCTCAATTTCAAAAGTCTTCAAACTGTCCAACGTATTCGTAATATATCTCGGAACTGATTTATAAACCACCGAATCCGTAAATTTCTCATTCACTTCATACAACATTACCGAAACAAACGAATCTTCCGTCTTGTTTAGCGCATCTTTTATGGTTCCACCCACTTTTAGCGAGTCAATAAACGTGCCTGTCGAAAACACATATTTGAACTGTTTATACGCATTTCCCTCATTATTATCCTCAATACTTTGTCCAAAATTAAAACTATACGTCGTATTTTCCTGAAGCGTATCTTTAATTTTTATGTTAATAATTCGGCTCGCCGTCAACGGTGAAATTTCAGGCGTGGTCTTCATTGGCGGAGAAATAATCAGCTGTTTATTGACGTTTTTCAGTTTTACATATTCGTCAAAAGTCAAATTAATTTCACTTCCTTTAAAATTCACACTAAAATTTTTCGGAAAACTCGCTTTCAAAACTGGAGCAATCGAATCTTTCAATCCGCCAGAAATCGAGCCCCTTTTGGCGCACCCAATTACCGTTAAAACCAGCAAAACCAAAATATATTTCAAATTATTTTTCAACATACCACTCTAAATTAGAAGTCACAAATTAACAATTATATTTTCTGTAATCGAAATCTTTTGAGTTTTTATTAGGAGCT
>JBIIFA010000176.1:0-4124 GCA_044237565.1 Flavobacterium sp. | reverse complement strand
CTAATTTTTTGATTTGGTCTTCGGGAACATCAATAATATAAAGTAAGTTCAGGTATTCTGCGAATTTGTATTGAATTAATCGATATATTTTTTCGTGTAATTGTGCTTTTAATTCTTCGGGTTCAATCGAAATTGGAAAATCAATTGATTCGTTTGCCAAATTAAAATCTTTATTGATTTGCTCAATTAATTTAAAATATAAATTATCTTTGGAAGCCTCGTTCAGCAATAAATCGGTATTTATGGGCGCAATAAATGTTTTTGAATTCATTGTAAATTAAACTTTTCTACCCATTAAATTTTCCCCGAAAGATTGTAGCATTTCCTTTTTTTCATTATCAATGCTGACTTTTTGAAGGGTTTTAAATGCTTTTAAAGTGAACTCTTGAATTGCTTTTTTAGTTTCAAATGCTGCACCAGTAGCCAAAAATATCTCTTTTACAGAATTTATCTTTTCGGAGTTGTCTTCTGGATGAATCGAAAATAAATGTGCCAATTGTTCGGCTTGTTCTTTAGATGCAAATTCATGCGCTTTAAGATACAAATAGGTTTTTTTGTTTTCTATAATATCGCCACCAACTTGCTTCCCAAAGGTTTCTGGATTTCCAAAAGCATCTAAATAATCATCTTGTAGTTGAAATGCCAAACCTAAATTCAAACCAAAATCATAAATTAAGTTGGCATTTTCTTCAGAAGTTTCAGCAATTATAGCGCCCATTTTCATTGCCGCAGCAACAAGAACCGCCGTTTTGTATTCTATCATTTTCAAATAATCTGGAATGGAAACATCATCACGAGTTTCAAAATCTACATCCCATTGTTGTCCTTCGCAAACTTCTAATGCCGTTTTGCTGAACAATTTTGCTAAATCTCTAAAAACGGATGGCTCGTATTTTTCAAAATATTGATACGCCAAAATCAGCATCGCATCCCCTGAAAGAATTCCGGTATTAATATCCCATTTTTCGTGAACAGTTTCATTGCCTCTTCGCAAAGGCGCATCGTCCATAATATCATCGTGAATGAGTGAAAAATTATGAAAAACTTCAACGGCAAGTGCAGCTGGCAAAGCTTTTTTGTAATCTGCATCAAAAACTTCGGCACTCATCAATGTTAAAACGGGACGCATTCTTTTTCCGCCAAGTCCTAAAATATAATGAATTGGATCATACAGATTTTTAGGCTCTTTGGTTTCATATTGCGTTTGCAAATAGTCGGAAATAAATTCTTGATACTGATAAATAGAATGCATTATTCTTTTTTTATAGGTTTAGATTAAAAAGAGGTTTCTTTAAAATCTTTGCGTCTTACAAAGAAACTCAAAAAAGTTTGAACTTGAAACTTTCTCAATTGTTAATTAAATGTAAATACTTTGGAAACTATTTTGGTATTCAAAGTTTCCATTGTAGATTTGCACATAATTAACCCTTTTAATCTTACAGAATGAAAGATAAAATCATATCAAAAGCAAGTGATTTATTTCTGAAGCTTGGCTTCAAAAGTGTCACAATGGATGATATTGCAGGGGAAATGGGTATTTCAAAAAAAACAATTTACAAGTTTTTTTGTAATAAAGAAGTTTTAATTGAGGAAAGTACGGCTGCTGTTCATTTTGAAGTTCACGAGATTATTAGCAATATCGTGGCTAAAAAATACAATGCCATCGAAGAAAATTTCGAAATCAGAAAGATGTTCAAGGAAATGTTTAAATCGGCGGATACGTCACCTATTTATCAATTAAAAAAACATTATCCCGAAATCTACGAAAAAGTAATAGCGAGGGAAATCAATGAATGCAATACGGTTTTTAAGCAAAATATTGAAAATGGAATTTCACAAGGTTTATATCGAAAAGGAATTTCAGTAGAAACGTATGTCCGATTTTACTATAATTTGGTTTTTAGCATTAAAGAACAAACAAGCTCCGAAAAAGAAGGACAACAATTAGAATTAGAAATATTAGAATACCATACACGAGCAATTGCAACGCCAGAAGGAATTGCAGAATTAGAAAAACAATTAATGAACATTGAACAATAATGAAAAAAGTAATCTTGATTACCTTATTATCTTTTGCAATCACTGCAAAATCGCAAGAAAAACCAAAAAGTTTTTCATTTAACCTTGAAGAAGCAATTAATTACGCTTTAACCAACAATTATTCGGCAATAAATGCAACCCGAGATATTGCTTCCGCAAAAAGTAAAAAGTGGGAAACAACCGCAATGGGTTTGCCACAAATTAATGCAAGTTTAGATTATCAAGACAATTTTGAATTGCAAAAATCACTTATCCCAGCTCAATTTTTTGGAGGAAATCCAGGTGAATTTGCAGAAGTAGCTTTTGGCACAAAACACAATATGAATGCCCGAACTACTTTAAGTCAATTGATTTTTGACGGTTCCTATATCGTTGCCTTGCAAGCGTCAAAAACCTATTTGAAATTTTATGAAAATGCCAAACAAAAAACAGATGTTGAAATCAAAGAAATGGTTGTCAATGCTTATGGAAATGTTTTATTGGCAGAAGAAAGTATCTTGATTTTAAACAAAAACAAAGTTATTTTAGAGAAAACTTTGTTTGATACCAAGGAAACTTTCAAAAATGGTTTAATCGAAGAAGAAAATGTTGAGCAACTTCAAATTACACTTTCGTCTGTGAATAGTAATTTGAATAATGTAAAAAGACTTCGAGAAATTGCTTTAAAAATGCTCAAAATTACTTTAGGAATTGCAATTACCGATGATTTAAAACTTACCGATAAATTAGATGCTTTGACGATTAACAATTTAGACGCATCTTTTTCTCAAGGGGAATTTACCCCGTCGCAAAATGTAAATTATCAAATGGCTTTGAATTTTCAGGAGCAACGCCAATTAGAATATAAATTGCAAAAATCCAAAGCGTTACCGTCATTGTCTGCGAATGTAAATTTGGGATATAATGCGTTTGGAAATCAATTTCAGTTTTTTACGACCAATCAAAAATGGCTGAATTATTCAAATATGGGAGTAAATTTAAACGTACCGATTTTTAGTAGTTTAGCAAGAAGCGCCAGAACGCAACAAGCAAAAATTTCTTTCGATAAAGCAAAAACGCAGCTTACGGAAACCGAACAAAAATTGAAATTGTATTATGCAAGTGCCAAAAGTGAATATGAATTCAGCATCGAGGAATTTGCAACAGCAAAAACCAATCTGAATTTGGCGGAACGAATAGAGAAAAAACAACAGATAAAATTCACAGAAGGATTGTCTTCAAGTTTTGATTTTAGTGAGGCTCAAAGACAATTGTATTCCGCGCAACAAAATTATTTGCAATCAATGGTGAATATCATCAACAAAAAAGCAATTTTAGAAAAAGTAATAAATAAAAATAACAAACAATAATAAACTCAAAAATGAAAAAAATAATTTTAATCGCAACACTTTCAATTTTACTGTTTTCTTGCGGAAAGAAAGAAGACAACACCAATATTGATTCTTTAATCGCTTCAAAAAATTTGGTTTCTATAAAAGCAAAAAGAGCCGAATTGCAAACTCAATTAACAAAATTGGACGATGCCATTGCCCTTTTAGATATTAAAAAATCGGAAGAAGCGTTGGTTTCTGTTTCGGTGGTGAAAGACACTGTTTTCAGTCATTATTTAGAAGTGCAAGGAAATGTAGATACTAAAGAAAACCTCATTATTTACCCGCAATTCTCTGGAATTTTAAATACTGTAAACGTACTTTCAGGACAAAAAGTGAGCAAAGGGCAACTTCTTGGAACTATTGACGATGGTGGTTTGAGTCAGCAATTAGCACAAATGGAAACGCAAATGGCATTGGCGAAAACAACTTTTGAAAGACAAAAGCGTTTATGGGATCAAAAAATTGGTTCTGAAATTCAGTATTTGCAAGCGCAAACCAATATGATAAGTCAACAAAAAGCAGTTTCACAAATGAAAGCGCAATTGGCAAAAACAAGAATTATTGCCCCATTTTCAGGTGTAATTGACGAATTAATTACAGAAAAAGGACAAGTAGTTGGGCCTGGACAAGGATTGATGCGAATTGTGAATTTGAATAATATGTTTGTTTCTACAGCGGTTCCAGAAAGTTATATCGGAAAATTAAAAGTGG
>JBIIFA010000051.1:0-11619 GCA_044237565.1 Flavobacterium sp. | reverse complement strand
GATTTTTTAATCATTTCAATCTCTTTTTGTTCCAATCTTAAAACCTCTTCTTCCTCTTCCTCAACCGTTTCTGCAAAAAGATAATTTACTTCATTGTCTTTAAATTCGGCTATTTCTGTTTTTTTATTTACAGGAATTACAGCCAACTCATGCTGCTCTTCAAATTCTATTTCGTTATCATTTTCCTTATTGCCGTATATTTTTTGAATCAAATGTTGGTTTGTTTCCTGAACTTTTGAAGTGCCGTTTTTTATCAATTCTAAAGTCAGTTTCTTCAAATCGTGCAAATCACTTTTCATATCAAAAAGCACTTTGTACAATATTTCTCTTTCATTGCTGAAATCACTTTTACTCTTTTTGTCTTTTATAACCGATGGCAAATTACTCCCTTCTTCGGGTAAATATGATTGCAAAGTTGCTGCTGTAATTTCTCGATTTGTTTCTAAAACCGATATTTGTTCGGCCACGTTTCGCAATTGACGAATGTTTCCACTCCAACGAAATTTTAATAGAATTTGAACCGCAGCATCGTCTAGTTTTATTGCAGGCATTTTATATTTATGCGCAAAATCTGAAGCAAATTTTCTAAATAACAAATGGATGTCTTCTTTTCTATCCCGCAATGGTGGCAATGTAATATCTACGGTACTTAATCTATAATATAAATCTTCCCTGAATTTGCCTTTTTCAATTGCATCAAATAAATTGACATTGGTGGCAGCCACAATTCTAACATTCGTCTTTTGAACTTGTGAAGAACCAACTTTTATAAACTCCCCATTTTCCAAAACCCTTAGCAATCGAACTTGGGTTGTAAGTGGCAATTCACCGACTTCATCCAAAAAAATAGTTCCGCCATCAGCTACTTCAAAATAGCCTTCACGAGTTCCTGTTGCACCTGTAAAAGAGCCTTTTTCGTGTCCAAAAAGCTCACTATCAATGGTGCCTTCTGGAATCGCCCCACAGTTCACAGCAATATATTTCCCGTGTTTTCTATGCGAAAGCGAATGGATAATTTTTGGAATATTCTCTTTTCCTACGCCACTTTCCCCAGCTACTAAAACTGAAATATCCGTTGGCGCAACCTGAATGGCTTTTTCTATAGCGCGGTTTAATTTTGGGTCATTCCCTATAATTCCAAACCGCTGTTTTGTTGATTGAATTGTTTCCATTTTATTTAATTGATAATTAATAATTAACAATGAACAATTAATTTTTCTTATTTTGAGATTATCAATTATTCATTGTCAATTATCCTTTTTTTTTTTTAATTCATCTCACTCAATCCAATCGCTTCGCCTTTCAAAGTTCCACTCGTACAACTCAAAATTTTCACATTCACAAAATCCCCAATTTTAAAATTCTCTTTTGGGAAAACCACCGTAATACTTTGTGAATTTCTACCTGAAAATTCCTCAGTCGACTTTTTCGACACTTTCTCAACCAAAACTTCTACCGTTTTTCCTATAAATTCCTCACTTCGAAACCAAGCATGTTTTTGTTGCAAATCCACAATTTCTTGTAATCTACGTGCTTTTATTTCTTCCGAAACATCATCTTCCATTTTTCTTCCTGCCAATGTTCCTGGGCGTTCAGAATACGAATACATATAACCAAAATTATATTTCACATAGTCCATCAAACTTAAAGTATCTTGATGATCTTGTTCAGTTTCCGTTGGAAATCCCGAAATCATATCTTGCGAAATCGAGCCATTCGGAATAATTGTTCTGATTTTATCAATCAAAGCCATATATTCTTCGCGAGTGTGCAAACGATTCATTTCCTTCAAAATTCTATTGCTTCCAGACTGAACGGGAAGGTGAATGTGCTTGCAAATATTATCGTATTTCGCAATAATGTGCAAAATACTTTCGTGCATGTCTTGCGGATTGGACGTCGAAAACCGAATGCGCATTTTTGGAAAACCAACGGCTACCATTTCTAATAATTGGTCAAAATCTACCGAAGTTGCTTTTTGCATTTCACTCGCATTTACAAAATCCTTTTTCAATCCACCGCCATACCACAAATAACTATCTACATTTTGACCCAAAAGTGTAATTTCTTTAAAGCCTTTATCCCACAAATCTTGAATTTCCGACACAATACTTTGTGGTTCTCTGCTGCGTTCGCGACCTCTCGTAAAAGGAACTACGCAAAAAGTACACATATTATCGCAACCTCTCGTAATCGAAACCAAAGCCGTAATTCCATTGCTCATCAATCGAACCGGTGAAATATCGCCGTAGGTTTCATCTTTCGACAAAATCACATTAATTGCGTCACGACCTTCCTCAACTTCATTCAATAAATTTGGCAAATCCTTATACGCATCAGGGCCTACAACCAAATCCACGATTTTTTCTTCTTCCAAAAATTTGTCCTTCAACCGCTCTGCCATGCAGCCCAAAACACCCACTTTCATCTTCGGATTAATGCGTTTTACAGCGTTGTATTTCTCCAAACGCTTGCGAATAGTTTGCTCCGCTTTGTCCCGAATCGAGCAGGTATTTACCAAAACCAAATCGGCTTCTTCCAATATTTGAGTCGTATTATAACCGTCATTCGACAATATCGAAGCCACAATTTCGCTATCCGAAAAATTCATCGCGCAACCGTAACTTTCAATAAAAAGTTTCTTCGTATTCTGAGGTTTATGTTCTAAAACAAGACTTTCGCCCTGCTTGCTTTCTTCAATATTCTTATCCATCATTAATTTTCAAAACACAAAGATAAAGCAATTCAAATAAATATGACAAGATGTCAGCCTAAGAATTAACATATTATTAGTTTTCAGGAACTATTCCCGCTTACCGTTTCAAGTCCTCATTCAAAAAGTTGTTTTTCTAAGCCAAAAAAGGAGCTTCCTGCGGTCGCTCTTTTTCGGCAAGAAAAACTAACTTTTTTTGCTCCGGGCTTTCCACTAAAATCGGGGCTACCCTCACGATTTGAATCACATTTACAGTATTAGTAAAAAGGATTACATTTGGATTTCAACAATGTATTTCAACCTAATTTTATACTTTTAAATAATCAAAAGCACAATATTTAAAAAAATCATATACTTTTGTCGCAGAAAATATATAATCCAATGGCAAAGAATTTAGTTATCGTCGAATCTCCGGCAAAGGCAAAAACAATCGAGAAGTTTTTAGGAAGTGATTTTCAAGTAGAATCAAGCTACGGTCATATTGCCGATTTACCTTCAAAAGAAATTGGTGTAGATGTAGAAAACGGTTTTAAACCTAAATACGAAGTTTCCGCCGATAAAAAAGCATTGGTTTCCAAACTTAAAACTTTAGCTAAAAATGCCGATATGGTTTGGTTAGCAAGTGATGAGGATCGCGAGGGAGAAGCTATTTCTTGGCATCTTGCCGAAGAATTAAAATTGGATAAAAAGAAAACAAAACGAATTGTATTTCACGAAATTACCAAAACTGCGATTTTAAAAGCTATTGAAAATCCACGTGAAATAGATTATAATTTAGTAAATGCGCAACAAGCACGAAGAGTTTTAGACCGATTAGTTGGATATGAATTGTCGCCAGTTCTTTGGAGAAAAATCAAAGGCGGACTTTCTGCAGGTCGTGTTCAATCTGTTTCTGTTCGTTTAATAGTGGAAAGAGAACGAGAAATTCAAAATTTCAAAGCCGTTGCAACCTATTCTATTGTGGCAGAATTTACAAACGAAGCAGGAAAAGCTTTTAAAGCCAAATTGCCAAAAAATTTCAATACTAAAAAAGAAGCCGAAGATTTTTTAAATAAAAATATTGGTTCTATATATAAGGTAACAGATTTAGAAACTAAACCTACCAAAAAATCACCTACGGGACCATTTACAACTTCAACTTTGCAACAAGAAGCTGCAAGAAAATTGTACTTGCCAGTTGGAATTACAATGCAATTAGCACAACGTTTGTATGAAGCCGGACTCATAACATATATGAGAACGGATAGTGTAAACCTGTCTAAAGATGCAATGGAAGCCGCACAAGCGGAAATCATAAAATCGTATGGTGCTGAATTTTCTTTACCTCGAACATTTGTCAATAAAAGTAAAGGTGCTCAAGAAGCTCACGAGGCGATTCGTCCAACAGATATGTCGCGTCACACCGTTAACATTGATAGAGACCAAGCACGTTTGTATGATTTGATTTGGAAAAGAACGTTAGCTTCTCAAATGAGCGATGCTAAATTGGAACGTACAAACGTAAAAATTGAAGCCAATAATCATAGTGAAATATTTACAGCATCTGGAGAAGTTTTGCTTTTTGAAGGATTCCTAAAAGTGTATTTGGAAGGTCACGATGATGACGACGAAGAGCAAGAAGGAATGTTGCCTGCAATGAAAGTCAACGAAAAATTACAAAACAATTACATTACTGCAACCGAAAGATATTCTAGAGCAGCCGCAAGATATACAGAAGCTTCTTTGGTAAAAAAATTGGAAGAACTTGGAATTGGTCGTCCGTCAACGTATGCGCCAACAATTTCTACAATCATCAACAGAAATTATGTTGAAAAAGGAAATTTAGACGGTCAAGAACGTAATTATACGCAATTGATTTTGCAATCAGGAAAAGTCGGAGAAAAATTATTAAAAGAAAATACAGGTTCTGACAAAGGAAAATTAGTTCCCACAGATATTGGAACGATTGTTACGGATTTCTTAGTTAAGAATTTCGGAAACATATTGGATTATAATTTCACTGCAAAAGTGGAACAAGATTTTGATGAAATTGCAGAAGGAAATGTCGATTGGACAAAAATGATGCAGGAATTCTACGATAAATTTCATCCAACGGTTAAAGAAGTTGAAGCACACGCAGAAAGAGAAAGCGGCGAACGAATTCTTGGTATTCATCCAGAAAGCGGCAAGCCAGTTTCTGTTCGTTTAGGAAAATTTGGTCCAATGGCTCAAATTGGCGCACCAGACGATGAAGATAAAAAGTTCGCAAGCTTAATGGCGGATCAAAATATTGGAAATATAACATTAGAAGACGTACTTAAATTATTCTTACTTCCAAAAAATTTGGGAACGTATAAAGGAGAAGTAGTTGAAGTAAGTAATGGTCGTTATGGCCCTTATATTCGTCACGGTGCGGCTTTTGTTTCTTTGCCGAAAGGCGAAAATCCAATTGATGTTACCATCACAAGAGCTCAAGAATTAATTGACGAAAAAGCACTTGCTGATGCGCCAATAGCAGTTTATAAAGGGGAAGGCGTTCAAAAAGGAACGGGTCGTTTTGGACCTTTCATCAAATGGGATGGTGTTTTTATAAACGTAAGTAAAAAATACAATTTCGATAATTTATCACAAGTCGATATTGAAGAATTGATTGAAGATAAATTACAAAAGAATATCGATAAAGTTTTACATAATTGGAAGGAAGAAGGAATTGTTGTCGAAAAAGCCCGTTGGGGAAGATCAGTCATCACGAAAGGAAAACTAAAAATTGAATTGAGTAAAGATATTGATGCTGCTAATTTAACCTTAGCGGAAGTTCACGAAATCATTGCTAAGAAAACACCAGCTAAGAAAACGGCAGCTAAAAAAGCAACAACAGCTAAAAAACCAGTTGCCAAAAAACTAGCTGCAAAGAAAGCAGTCGCAAAAAAGAAATAAATAATGGAATTTGATTTTTTAAAACCTATAAACGAAAAGGTTCTTGAGTTAATTAGCAGTTTATCATCCCAACATTTGGGAAGTAAAATGGTGCTTCATACTAAAGAACAATTCCCAGATTTAAATAAAATTAAAATTGCAATAATTGGCGTTTTAGACAATCGAGGTGCTTCAAAATCAATTTCAGATGTGGATATAAACCCAATTAGAAAAGAATTGTATTCACTTTATCCAGGAAATTGGGAAGCTTCAATTGCCGATTTGGGAGATATTGAAGCGGGAAATTCTATTGAAGACACTTATTTTGCTTTGAAAAAAGTAGTGTCAAGTTTAATCAAGAAAAAAATCATACCAATTGTAATCGGGGGTTCCCAGGATTTGACTTATGCGATGTATCGTGCCTTTGATGATTTAGAACAAATGGTAAATCTGGTTTCTATAGATAGTAAATTTGATTTAGGAAAAGAAAGTGAAGCTATTTCTTCGGATTCATATCTAACAAAAATTATACTTGAAGAACCTAATAATCTTTTTAATTTTTGTAATATCGGATATCAAACTTATTATAATTCTCAGGAAGAAATAGATTTAGTAGAAAAATTATTTTTTGATGCCTACCGATTGGGCGATGTTTCAAATTCAATAGCTATAGCGGAACCCGTTTTTAGAGATGCAGATTTAGTAAGTTTAGATTTAAGCTCTATAAAATCTTCAGATTCAGGGAACTTTATTAATTTCACACCCAATGGATTCAATGGAAAAGAAATTTGTTCATTAGCAAGATATGCCGGAATAAGTGACAAAGTCTCCTCATTTGGAATATTTAATCATAATAGTTCAACTGAGGAATCGGGATTAATTTCTCAAATTATTTGGTATTTTATTGAGGGATTTCATTACCGTTCAAACGAATATCCATTTGGAAGTAAAGATCAATATATCAAATATATAGTTCCTTTGGAAGCGGAAGAATTGACATTTTATAAGAGTAATAAAACGGGTAGATGGTGGATTGAAATACCATTTATTTCGTCATCAAATAATAAATTAAAAAGAAACACGTTATTACCATGTTCATATGATGAATATTTGGTTGCATGTGAAAATGAAATGCCAGAGCGATGGTGGAAAGCACAAAGGAAGAATATTGTATAACAAATAGTTAAAGAATTGTAAAATTAATTTTTAGTAATTTTAGTATTTTTTAATAAATTAATTGTTTTTTATGAAAATATTAAATAGGTTTATGCCCTCAAATACAAACACAAACGTAATTCAAATATATATGATGAAGTTTATTGCATTTTTAGCAATTTTAACGATATTAACAGGCTGTAGTAGTTCCAGCGATAAAGGAGAATTAGTTGGAGTTAAAGGAAAAAAATGGCACCCAGAAAAGCCTTTTGGAATGGCGTTAATTCCAGGCGGAGCATTCATTATGGGTAAATCTGATGATGATTTAGCTAATGTTCAAGACGCAACAACCAAGACGGTTACAGTTCGTTCTTTTTATATGGATGAAACGGAAATCACGAATAGTGAGTACCGCCAGTTTGTAGAATGGGTAAAAGATTCTACGATTAGAGTTCGTTTGGCAGATTTGGCTTTTGAACAGGGATTAGAAAGTAAAGGGACGGGAAAAAGCAGCAGTAAAAAAGGAAGTATTGGTGATTTTGCATACAATAATACGGATCCGGGAAAAAATCCTAAAGCCACTCCATATGAAAAATACATGTATGAGAAATTTTTATTAAATGAAGATGATCCTAATTATGTTAAAAAATTAAATCACAAAGTAAAATTAATCAAAGCTACGAATAAGTATCCAGATGAATTTTATTCGGAGGTAATGGACTCAATGTATTTGCCAGAAAAGGCTTCTTACAACGGTTTAAAAACTTTTGATGCCAATAAATTGGTTTTCCGTTATTCATGGATGGATATTCAAGCAGCAGCAAAAGCTAAAAAGGGAACTCCTAGACAAAAATTTATTAAACATGTCAAAGATTCAATTTACCCAGACACTACTGTTTGGGTTAAAGATTTCGCATATTCTTTTAACGAACCGATGCATAATGATTATTTTTGGCACCAAGCCTATGCGAAATATCCAGTTGTAGGTGTAAGTTGGAAACAATCTAGAGCTTTTTGTGCTTGGAGAACTATTTACAAAAACTCCTATATTAAGAAGAAAAAGGGTATAGATCAAGTAAATTCTTTTCGTTTGCCTCTAGAATCAGAATGGGAGTACGCTGCTAGAGGAGGTTTGCAGTCTGGAACGTATCCTTGGGGTGGTCCTTATACTAAAAACGACAGAGGATGTTTCTTGGCTAATTTTAAGCCAAATAGAGGGGATTATGCTGCAGATAATGCATTGTATACCGTAGAAGCTAAGTCATATGATCCCAATGGATATGGCCTTTATAATATGGCTGGAAATGTTTCTGAATGGACCGATGCTTCTTATGATGCTGCATCCTATGAATTTGTATCCTCTATGAATCCTACAGTTCAAGACCTTAAAAACAAAAGAAAAGTTGTTAGAGGTGGGTCTTGGAAAGATGTAGCCTATTATTTACAAGTGTCAACTAGAGACTTTGAATATGCTGACTCTGCAAGAAGTTACATTGGATTTAGAACAGTTCAAGATTATATGGGAACTCAAACTACAGGAAAATTAACTAAGAAAAAATAAAGATTAAACAATTAACCAAATTAAACATTAACTAAATTAAACTTTTTTTATTATGGCATTATTAAGCAAAAAAGCAATGAACTTCGCATATGGTATGGGAGCTGCAGTAGTAATTATCGGAGCATTATTCAAAATTACACACATTGAATTCGGATTTATTACGGGTAACTTAATGTTAACTATAGGTCTTGTTACAGAAGCATTAATTTTTGGTTTATCTGCTTTTGAACCAGTTGATGATGAATTGGATTGGACATTAGTATATCCAGAACTAGCAGGTGGAATGGCTTCAAATAAATCAGCAAAAAAAGAAGATACTAAAGAAGCACAAGGTCTTTTGTCTCAAAAATTAGACGCTATGTTGAAAGAAGCTAAAATTGATGGTGAATTAATGGCTAGCTTAGGAAACAGCATTAAAAACTTTGAAGCAGCGGCAAAAACTATTGCTCCATCTGCAGAGTCTTTAGCTTCAACAAAAAAATACAGCGAAGAATTAACTTTGGCAGCAGCTCAAATGGAATCTATCAATGGATTGTACAAAATTCAACTAGAAACATCTGCTAAAAATGCACAAATTAATGAAGAAGTTGTTGAGAATAATATTAAATTAAAAGATCAAATGCAGTCATTGACTTCAAACTTGTCATCATTGAACAATGTTTATGGAGGAATGCTATCTGCAATGGGCAACAAATAATTAGTTTTTTAACTATATTTAATAACAAAATAAACTAATTAGAAAAAATGGCAGGAGGAAAATTAACCCCTAGACAGAAGATGATTAACCTAATGTACTTGGTTTTCATCGCAATGTTGGCATTAAATATGTCAAAAGAAGTATTATCAGCATTTGGAATATTGAATAAAAAATTAGTTGAATCAAATAGTTTAACTACTGCTCGTAATGAAGATGCTTTTCGCCAATTAGCTCAAAAAGCTTCTGAGCAGTCAGGACAGTATGGAGATAAAAAAGTAAAAGTCGAAAAAATAAGAGCCCTTTGTAAAGATTTTTACAGTTATGTGGAAAATTTAAAATCATCTTCTTCAAAAGAATTTGATTTAAATGAAGAAGGCGTTTTTGAAAAAATGGATAAGGGAGACTACTTTGATAACTTGTTTTTTAATGGAGATAAAGTTTCAAAAGAAGGGAAAGAATTCATTAGTAAAATGCAAAACTTTCCTTTAGAAGTTAAAAAAATTGGTGGTAGTGCTATTGCTGAAGAGGAGATGAATAAAATTATGAATAGATTTTCAACCGCTGAGATAAAATCTAAAAAAGCTGGGGCGACTTTGTCTTGGATTGATTATAATTTTAAAGGATTTCCATTGATTGCTTCGATAACCAAGTTATCTCAATTGCAAGCAGATATCAAAACCACAGAAAGCGATATCATTGCAGGAATGTTCCAAACTAGTTTGATTTCTGCAGCTTCGTTAACTAAATACCAACCGATTGTTGTTCCAGAAAAATCGGCATTCTTCCAAGGAGAAGCGGTTAAAGGAAAAATTATTCTTGGTAAATTTGATCCAGATTTGATTGCAAAATCTGTTATCGTAAATGGTCAATCGGTTAAAGCTACTGCTGGTCAGGCTGAATTTTCTTTCGGAGCAGGCGCTGTAGGTGAGCATGAAATTACTGGAACCTTTAACTTTGATGAAGGTGGAAAAGTGGTAAGTTTACCAATTAAAGGAAACTATGTAGTAGTTCCTAAGCCAAATTCAGCTAATATATCTGCTGATAAAATGAATGTTGTTTATAGAGGATTACCTAATCCAATGACTATTTCATTTGCTGGTATTTCTGATGATAAAGTAAAGGCTTCTGCCTCAGGTTTAACCAAAGGTTCAAAACCTGGTCAGTACAATCTTAATCCAGGTTCTGGTAATGAAGTTACTGTAGCGGTTACTGCTTTACTTCCTGATGGAAAACCTGTTTCTGATAAAAAAGTATTCAGAATTAAAAACATACCTGGTCCTATAGGAGCAATTGGTGGTGAAATGGGAGTGGCTAAAGGAGCTAAATCTCGTTTAGAAGTATCTCAAATTTCTGCTAAATTACCAGACTTTTTATATGATTTAACTTTTCAAGTTACACAATTTACTTTTAAAGTTACTGGAACAGCAGCTGTAATTGTTCAAGGTGATAGAGTTAATGCTCAATGTAAAGCTGCTCTTGCAAGAGCTGGAAGAGGAGATCAAGTTACGATTTCTGATATCAAAACAAAAATTGTTGGTGTTTCTGCCAATGTTATTCCAGGAAAAACAGCTCCTGTTATTTACGAAATACAATAATATTTTAAGTTAGACGTTCTTTCTTAATCAACCTAGAATTACAAAAAGATGAATAGGAGAAATTTTTTACTAGTTATTATTTTTACCGTCGGATGTTTTTCATCTTATGCGCAATCCAATTTGCTTAATGCAAAGACACCTGCCGATATTGGTAAGAAAAACCCTGCGCAATTGATTTCTGACAATGATAAACCATTAGCATATGGTTATGTACATGATAGAGATATATTGATGGCGAAGACAACTTGGGAAATCATCGATTTAGATGAAAGAATTAATTTTCCTTTTTACTATCCAATCGATACAGCTAATATTGGTAAAGAAAGAAGATCTTTATTTGATGTTTTATTGAAAAATATTAAGTCAGGTAAAATTACAGAAGTGTATTCTGATAGTTATTTCAATACAAAGAAATCATTGAAAGATATGTCTTCTTCATTTACTTATACAGATACTCTTCAAGCTGGTTTAGATGAAATCAACAATTTCTTCGACGACTATAAACCTAGAGTGGTCCCTGAAGTGGTTAAAAAAGATAGAAAAGGAAATGTTATTTCTGTAACTCCTGCAACTACTATTCCTGCTACTAAGATATTAGACCCACAGTACATCAACAAGCAAGAGTTAACCGCTCAAGATGTTAGTGGTTATAAAATTAAAGGTTATTGGTATTTTGACAATCGTCAGAGTGAATTAAAATACAGACTTTTAGGAATTTGTCCTGTAGCTCCTGAAGCAAAAGAAAGAAATGCTGAAAGTCCAGATGTTATTGAGTTGTTTTGGGTTTATTACCCATCAGTTCGTGATATTCTTCATAAAGCAAAAGCTTTTAACAATAGAAATTCAGCAAGGCCAATTGATTTTGATACCCTCTTAAATTCTAGAAAGTTTAACGGGGTTATTTACCAAGAAGATAACGTTCAAGGTGATAGAACTGTTGAAGACTATATGAAAGACAATGCTCAAATGCAATTATTAGAGTCTGATAGGATTAAAGATAAAA
>JBIIFA010000175.1:0-4185 GCA_044237565.1 Flavobacterium sp. | reverse complement strand
ACGATTATATTTTCTGCTTTTTTTATCATGACTACACGTTATTTATTGCTAATTTTGAAGTGCAAATTTAGTAAAATAAAATAAGAAATGTTTACAGGAATAATAGAAACCTTCGGCGAAATTAAAGCACTACATAAAGATGGCGGAAACGTTCATGTTACCTTAGCTTCGTCCATTACAGATGAATTAAAAATCGATCAAAGTGTAGCTCACAATGGAGTATGTTTGACCGTAATTGCTATAAATAGAAATGAATACACCGTAACGGCAATTCAAGAAACCATCGAAAAAACAAATCTTTCGGATTGGAAAACAGGGGATTTAGTTAATCTTGAACGTGCTATGAAATTGGGCGATCGCCTTGATGGGCATATTGTTCAAGGACATGTTGACCAAACTGGAATTTGCAAATCAATTCAAGAAGCGAATGGGAGTTGGTATTTCACCTTTGAATACGACCCTGTTTTGAATAATCTAACCATAGAAAAAGGTTCAATTACTATAAATGGAGTGAGTTTAACGGTTGTAAATTCTTTGAAAAACGAATTTAGCGTTGCCATTATTCCGTATACTTATGAACATACGAATTTCAAAAATTTCAAGATTGGAACGAAAATAAATCTTGAATTTGATGTAATAGGAAAGTATGTTTCTAAACTATATTCCTTAAAATAGAGGATTCTTTATTTTCTCCAACGCAAACTTTCCATCAAGGTTTGCACGTCGTTTTTGATGTAACTTGCCGCTGGCATTATAGAATCAAAGTTTGGTTTTGCATAAAAATAGACTGACCCGGCAACGAAGTTTTTGGTACTGTCGGTAACATAGAATTGGGTATTTGTGGCTGCATTTCCATTAACTTGGTAAAACATTCCAAATACTTTGTTTGTAGTATTCAAATAAGGTTGTTCCAAAATATCATCCGCTTTAATTACATGCTCGTATGTTAATTTCTGAGCATCACGAAGTAATAAATTAATATTATTATTTACAGGTTTATATGTTAAATAGATTGTGGCTTTCATTTTTGGATAGGTAATTTCAAAATTACATTCGCCTTTTTCGGTGATTACAGCATTTGAATTTATATCAAAAGTATAATGGCAATCGTTTTCAAAATGGGCATATTCTGCAATAGGATAATCCAAACGCAAATAACTTGAAGGCTTAGGAATGGCTTCATTCTTACAACTTACAAATACAAATGTAACAGTTATAAGAAGTGCGAAAAGGATGTTTTTTTTGAGCATTTACATTTATTCTATAGTTACCTTAATTTGTTTTATTCTTTTTTTGTCAACCGTTTCAATTACAAAATTACAGTTTCCGAAGGTTAGTTTGTGCCCTTTTTTAGGAAAATTTCCATGAATTTCTAATAAAAAACCTGCTAATGTTTCGGCTTCGCCTTTTTTGTCTTCAAAGAGTATTTCGTCAACATCGATGATTCTATAAAAATCTTTCAGGTTTATTTTTCCTTCAAACAGATAATTCTTAGCGTCAATTTGAGAAAAACTCAAGTCGTCATCGTCAAATTCATCACTAATATCACCAACAATTTCTTCGATTACATCTTCAAGAGAAACCAATCCGGAAGTGCCGCCATATTCGTCAACAACAATGGCTAAATGGTTTTTCATACTTTGAAAATCCTTCAATAAATCATCTAATTTCTTGTTTTCAGGAACAAAAAATGGCGCTCGAAGCAATGTTTTCCAATCAAAATCTTTATTGTCAATGTGAGGGATCAAATCTTTGACAAACAAAACGCCTTCAATTTGGTCTATGTTGTCATTATATACAGGGATTCTTGAATAGCCTTTGTCAATTATTTTTGGCAATAATTTTCCGAAAGTTTCATTGATTTCAATTGCAAAAATATCAATCCTTGGACTCATTACTTGTTTGGTGTCTGTGTTTCCAAAAGACACTATTCCTTCTAATATTTTCTGTTCGCCTTGAGAAGTTCCCTCAGAAGAAGTTAATTCTAAAGCTTGAGAAAGTTGGTCAACAGAGAAATTCGATTTTTGCTTTCCTAATTTTTCGTGAAGAAAAATCGTAATCGCTCGCATTGGCAAACTAATTGGCGAAAGCAATTTATCTAAAATATAAAGTGGTTTCGCAACGAATTTTGCAAATTTCAGATTATTTCTATTCGCATATACTTTTGGTAATACTTCCCCAAAAAGAAGAATTAAAAAAGTAACCACAATTACTTCGAGGATGAATTTCAACAAAGGAGAAGAAACAGAAGAAAATAAATCGCTACCTATATAAGAAAACAATATTACGACACCAATATTAATAAAATTATTAGCCACAAGTAATGTGGCTAATAATTTTTTAGGTTTTTCTAATAGTGAAATAATTAAATTTGCTTTGGACAAATCCTGTTTTGAAGCTTCCTCCAAATCTTTGGTTGACAAAGAAAAGAAAGCAACTTCGGCTCCAGAAAGTAATGCTGATATAAAAAGCAAAACAAAAATTCCAATAAAGCCAAAAAGCAAATTAGTATCTAAATTTTGAAATACAACAATGAAACTGGGAGGTTCCGGGTCCAAATTAAAAGAAATTAGTTAAACAATTAAAACGGCATATCGTTTTCAGGAAGACCAGATGCATTTTCAGTATTGGAGGGTTTAAAAGGTTCCGACTCTTTTTTGGTCGTTAAAAAAGTAAACTCTGTTACTTGAATTTCGGTTGTGTATTTCGTAGATCCTTCTTCAGTTTGCCATTGGCGTGATTTTATTCTGCCTTCAACATAAATTTTGTCTCCTTTTGACAAATACTTTTCACAAATCTCGGCTGCCTTATTGCGCACAACTAAATTATGCCATTCAGTGGTATTTATTTTTTCGTTTGTTGTTTTGTTAATGTAAGTTTCGTTTGTTGCCAAAGGAAATCTACCGATACAATTACCGCCATCGAAGTAATGCATTTTAACGTCATCACCAAGGTAGCCAATTAGCATCACTTTATTTATTGTTCCGTTCATCTTATTTTGATAATTTTAATAAAATCAAATGTACACTTTTTTAATTTAATACACTATATTCCTTTTCTATAAAATTAAAAATTACTACGGGAAAAGGAAAAATTTTTAATTTTTGAAATGAAATTCCGTCATTAATTATTCCCTTTACTTTTATTTTCCAAAATTTAATATTCAAATGTTGGTGCGAAAGTTTATGAATTTGTCCCTTAGAATTCCAATCGGTAATAGAAATAATAGTGTATTCATTTTTATATTTTTCTAAAATTAAATCTGAAATCTCATCAAAATCAACTTCGGTTTCAGTTTCAATTAATGGAAATTCATATAAATTATGCCAAATGTCTTTTTGATCTCTTTTTTGAATTACAGCATTCAAATCATCATCTTCAAAGACCAAATAATTAAAAAACCGATAACTAACTTTGGTTTTCTTTGATTTATAGGGCAGTAGTTGAATTTTATTTTTTTGTAAAGCGGCGCAACTTTTATTAAAAACACAAATTTCGCAATTCGGATTTTTTGGAACACACTGCAAAGCCCCGAATTCCATAATGGCTTGATTGAAGTTAGAAGGGTCATTTTTAGGCATTATTTCATAAGCTAAAGCTGCAAATTCCTTTTTGGCTGAAGCCAATGAAATATCTGTTTCAATATCAAAATAGCGAGAAAGTACTCGGAATACATTGCCATCAACAACGGGAACGGCTTCCTCATAAGCAAAAGAAGCAATTGCAGCTGCGGTATAATCTCCAATTCCTTTCAATTTTAGCAAGTCTTTATTATTGTCAGGAAATATTCCGTGCAATTCTGAAGCTACAAATTGTGCCGTTTTATGCAGATTTCGTGCTCTTGAATAATATCCTAATCCTTGCCAAAGTTTTAAAACTTGTTCTTCTGAAGCATTAGCCAAGTCAAATACTGTTGGAAACGCATTGGTAAAAGCCATATAATACGGCAATCCCTGAGCTACGCGAGTTTGTTGCAACATGATTTCGGACAACCATATTAAATATGGATTTTGAGTATTTCGCCAAGGCAAATCCCGTTTGTTATTTAAATACCATTGAATTAATGAGTTAGAAAAAATCATATTGTGTTATTTGACTGCAAAAGTAATTTTTTATGTTATTAAATTTAATTGTTTATGCTTGAATAATTGTTTTTTTAATTCATATATTTGCAAACTCAAAAAA
>JBIIFA010000050.1:0-11697 GCA_044237565.1 Flavobacterium sp. | reverse complement strand
TTGTTTATCGATATAACTCTCGATTTCAAAATCATGGCGTTCTACTTCATTATAGGAATAGGATAATGTTAGATTTTCAGGATCATAAACATGTGACTTTTGTTTCTCGCCTCTTTCCTTTTTAACTCCAATAAAATTGATGCTTTTACGCTTCGTATAATCTATAGCTCTGTTTCTGATATTGTCCTTTTCTTCTTGATTGGAAGTAATGTCAATCAATTGTTGCAATTTAATATCTTGATTAAATGGGTCGTATAATGGCGTGATAATTTCTTCCCCAACAGCATAATTGAATGGCAAATTGACGCCCCATTTTTTAGGTAATAATTTTCCAATGCTTAAATTAGAAACAAAATTATATTGAAAAATATCTTCTCGACTTCTTTCATTTGGCCCTTGCTCTAACGATCCAAAACCTGATGTACTTTTCTTTCCAGTAGCAGATAAGGTGGCCAAATCTGCCAAGTTCGTATCCAGACTAACAATCGAAGCCATTCCGCCTTTATTGTCCATGCCTGATAATCGAAGTTCGTTGAACCAAACTTCGCCACGAATATAGCTTGTGTTTGTTGCCTTACTTTTAATACCAACCATTAAAGTACGAACCAATCCAAAATTTGGATTTCCCCTAATTCCCAATCTCAATTTTCCCCTACTTGTATTGGTTGCTAAAGACGGATCTAAAACATCATCATCAATATATCGGATTCCATTTGCATCTTCCGCAGGGGCACTTCCACCCATTGATAAAATTTTCAACTGCGTTAATAATGATAATGGAAGGTTAATTTCATTGACATCTGGCCAAATATCCTCTGCGGTTGTTGCTCCTTCAGCAGTTACTTTTAAAGGGATTTCGACTTGGTAAAAGTTTTGGGTAAAGTCATTTCCAAATCGGATAAATCCAACCATCTGGTCATTTTGAAGCGGCGTTGGGTCAGATGGAGCAGGAAGGGCTTCCGCATGTAGGAACATTTTCAGATTATTAAACTGACGCATATCCACACTAACATTTTTGAAAACTGCTCTTGAATCTCCTGGTTGCAATCCTTCTCCCCCAGCTCTCATTGCTAAAGCTTGCTCGTTTTGATTGATTACAGTATTACTATTATACAGTTGTTCTCTAACAACTCCAGGAGGCGAGACATAACGAATGGGACTTCTGTTTCCATTTTCTTGAATATTAACAGCTAGAACATCAAAATCAGTGTCGTCATCCGATGGATTTGGATCGGTTGCATCTAATGAATTTGTGTAGCGTCTCCATTCCCCTCTCACTAAATCTAGAGCACCAAAACGAACCGTTAAATTATCACTGAAACCAGTCATAAACATTCGCATATAGCTGATGGATCTAAAATCGGTAATTCCGCCAATTGTGTTTTCTGGTTGTGAAATTGGAATTTTAAACTGAATCCATCTTGCTTTTGTTGGATTAGCTCCTGCTGGCAAATTTGAAGCATCCGTTTCTCTAATATCGGTAACGTAACGATCAACACCAATGGTCATGTTTTTGTGCAAATCGATGCTGTATTCGTAATATGCATTAATCGTATTCATTGTATTATCGCGGTTGATATCCTCAACATCAGGAACCGTCGACGAACCTCTATTAGCATCTGTCACTTCAACAGGTGAATTTCCTTGTGTGCCATTATAATTTTCATACCGATCTATTACCGTTCCTTCGGCAGTCAAAAAATATTCATAGTCATCCGCTGATGGATCTTGATTTCCTGAAAAATCCGGAAATTTTGTTGCTTCGGCACTATTGTTTAAACCATCTAATCCGAGGTCTTGATTGGCTCTATTAGCCGCATTGGTATCAAATGCATAAATTAAAGATTGCGATGCGGGAACATTTCCCCAAATTGGCTGAGGCGTAACCAAAACCTGATCGGGTCCAAGTCCGTTTTCAAATTGTTTTCTTCCGTCTTTTAATACATCTTCAGAGATTGAACCCAGATTAAAATAGATTTTTCCGGTGTTGGTAATGGCAGCTTCGCTAGTTAAATTTCCTGGGTCGAAATACGGATCTAACAACCAAAATTGTAGGTATTCAACGTTACTTTGTTCGAAATTAGTAGAATTTAAAGAACGCATAATTCCCCCAAAATTTCCTTGAGGATTAGGCAATTGATTTGTTATAGCCGCAGCTGGATTATAATTGTAAGAACCCCTTTCTTTTGGGTAATAGGTTAAATCTAATGTATTGATAACTTGTGTTTGTCCGATAGCAATATCTGTTGCAGGATACAATTCCTCGCTATAAATTCGCCTTGTTGAATTCAATGAAATGTCTTGAATGGTTAGTCCAGAAGGTCGCGTGGCATAAAATGTTGGGTCGATGTTGTACCAAGATAACTTGGCTCGTTTATAACCATAACTCAAATCTGTTGCCGACGCATTAAAATCATAGGAACTTCGTACTGATTTATCTGGTGTAGACGACAAACTCCATGAATAAGGCGCGCGCATGTCTATCGAAGTTTGAGACCCTTCAAAATCATCCACATAAATTGTAGATTCACCTTGAAATTGATCTGCTTTTGGAGTATCTGGTTTCAAGAAAGCAATTTCACCTCTGAAAGATACATTAGAGGGGACATCTGTATCTAAATTGGGCAATTTGTTTACTAATCTTGTTAGAAATGGAACTTCGGTAGAAAAATTAGTATTGAATCCGAAAATAGTATTATTCACCGATTCTTGTCCGTAACTCGATTTTTGAGTAAACGGTCTTTCTGTCATTTTTAAGAATGTAGCGCCAACTAAAAACTTTTCAGAAATTTTATGCTCTACATTGAAACCCATAAATCTTCGGGTTTGTTGACCAAAAACAGCATTGTTTTCCAATGAAACTTGGATTGGAGTATTGGAAGCTTGAAGCGATGCATCTAAAATTTGAACACGCCCCAATTGATAATTCACGCTATAATCTACACCTTCAACTAAAACGCGTCCGCCAGCAGTTACAACAACGGAACCCCTAGGAACATTGAAAGCACCAATTGGAATTCCTTCGCCACCAGAAGATTTGAATTTTCCTTTTAATTGAAATTTGTTCTTATCGCTTTCCTGTAATGCTGTCGCTTGAGATTGACGGTACATGTTTCTGTAAACATATTTCGTTTGATTGGCATTGTAATTTCCAACATTATATTCTTCAGTACTATTATTTCTTAATTTTTCAAATAAGTGTTTCCCGAAAGGTTCTACTGTTGTAAATATGATTCTACCATTTTGAGGATCTACGGTAAGTCCCGGAATAAAATCAAAAAATCCATCTCCGCCTGCTTGTGGATCATTATTGTAATTTAATTTATCAACATTAAAAACCTTTAGCAGAGGGGTAGAAGTCACTAAATCCTGGGGTTGAGGAAGTGGCGAAACAATATTAATATAATTCAAAGGCGATGGATCTGTGTATAGAATATTGAATTTAAAATCTGCTTGTTGCAATTGAAAAGCACCAGGAATTTGATAAATATTTTTCATCATCAAGTTCCAAATCGGTGTAGTTACCCGAGTTGTTGGATTTTCAACGCTTGTTAAATTACTTTTCAACATTTTCAAAATCAAACTTTGAGTAGTAACTGCTGTTGGCTGCGTGGTTCCTGGAGTAACGCCCCCGGTTTCAGTTGCTTGAACACCATCGGTTCCAAATTCCCCAACTTGATACACTACATCTCCAATTGTATATTGATAGGCAACAGCCAAAACTTCGTCATTTGCTAATTTTTGTTGCAAGGAAATGTAACCCAATTGTGGGTGAAATGTAAATTCAGAAGTGTTTAATTTTCTAGCATTTTCCAATTTAGAATAATCCTGACCTTCACTAACAGTTATTCCTGTAAATCCAGAACTTGCTGTTACAATTTCTCTAATATTTCCATTTAACAATCCCCCATTATCTATTAATGCTGGATCGTATTTATTGTTTTTATTGTCTGAAGGAGTATTAATTGGTGCAGTAAAAAATCCTGTTTTTGGGTTCACAACTACAATTTCGTTATTATCTAATCCTGTTAAAGTGGCTTCCCCTAAATCCTGAAGCGCAACAATATTTCGGAGATTATTATTGGTTGTTGTTACGCGATTTTGTCGGTTGGTAATCCAAGCTTCTACACGAGTAATTTGAACCCTACTATCAACATACGGATAATTTTTTAGTGATGAATCGTATTTATTTCTGAAATATTGTGACAAGAAAAAGTGCCTGTCTGCATCATAATCTAAAGCAAATAATTCAAATTCCTGAATGGTTCCACCACCTTGAGAAGTAACTGATTTTGTTTGTGACTTCTGCTCAGAAAAAACTCCCGTAACTGTTGTTTTACCAAATTGAAGTTGTGCTTTTACACCAAATAAACTTTGTGCTCCACGAATTAAAGAAGTATTTAAAGGCATACTGACATTTCCAACTTCTATTTTTTGGATAATATCATCTTCGTTGGCATTCAAATCGGGATTGTAGTCTAATTTGATTAAATTCTGAAAAGCGAACGTTGATTGGGTATCATAATTAGCATTAATACTCAATCTTGTTCCTACTTTCCCCATTAGGCTAACACTGATTCTTTGATTGAAATCAAAAGTAGTACTGGATCTATTTCTTGGAGAAAATGAGGGGTTGTCTTGTTTTGTATAGCGAACCCCCAAATCCATTTCAGCTGATCCTGATGGCTTTACGTCAATGGTATTTCCTCCAAAGATGGTTTCAAAAAAACTATTATTTACATAAAATCTTGGCAATAAATCCTTTTTAGCTGCTTCGCTTCCTTCTTTTTTTCCATCAATAGCATCTAATTTTTTCTTGTAATAGGCATGCATAGATTCTCTCAAAACCATTGCATTGTATTCTTTAGGAGTAAGAATTACTGGGTAATTAACCGAAAAACCACTTACAGAACTCGTAAAGACATACCGATCTGTTATTGGATCATACACATATAAATCTACTACACTTGGAGGATTAGGAATGCTTATTTGACCCACAGAATAACCTGTTTTTGTAGAATCTTGAACGTCTTCGTCAACCTGTGCTTGTAGGCTAAAATCAGAAAGAAAAAGAAGTAAAAAAATACTTGCTTTTATGAATAAACTTACGTTTTTTATGTAAAATGTTTTCAAGTATTATAAGTTTTTTAAGGCCAATTTTATTATGTTTTCTACTGTGGCGTCAGGATTGTCTTTTACAATTTTTTCAACTACTCGTTCGGACGATTTCCTAACGAATCCTAAAACCTCCAAAGCAGATAACGCTTCATCTTTGTTTGTATTGCTTTGACTCATAGAAACTTCGTCTAAATCATACAATTTTAACACTTTGTCTTTTAAATCCAGTATTACTCTTTGTGCTGTTTTACTTCCAATTCCTTTTATAGATTGAATTGTAACCACATCTGCAGAAGCAATTGCGTGTATAATTTGTTTTGGTTCCAATGAAGATAACATCGTTCGGGCTATACTTGCACCAATTCCAGAAACTGAAAGCAACATTTTAAAAATTTCGCGTTCTGATTTTTCTACGAATCCAAAAAGCGTGTGTGAATCTTCTTTGATTTGGAGGTAAGTGAATAATTTTATAGCATCCGATGCTGGAAGTAAGGAATACGTATGCAAGGAAATATTTACGTGATACCCGACACCATTGCAATCAATAATGACTTCCGTAGGCGTTTTTTCAACTAGTTTTCCCTGTAAGTGTGCTATCATTTTATTAAGTAATTTTCAAATATAAGAAAAATCTTCTATTGAAAATATTCTTAGTCATTATATATAAATAGTGCTTTTTTGAAACAAACTATTTTATTTTATTTCTCTTATCTTTTTCTTGTGCATCAACAACGGCAACGGCAACCATATTAACCATTTCTTCGACGCTTGCCCCTAACTGAAATATGTGGACTGGTTTGTCCATTCCAAGCATTATCGGTCCAATAGAATCTACTTTGTACAATTCTTTCAATAATTTATAGGTAATATTTGCCGATTCTAAATTGGGGAAAATTAATGTATTCACTTTTTTGCCCGCCAATTTTGAGAATGGAAATTTATCTTTTAACATTTCTGGATTCAAAGCAAAATCCGCTTGAAGTTCTCCGTCAACTTGTAATTCAGGATGATTTTCATGAAGAAATTTAACCGCTTCTCTAACTTTACTAGCACTTTCATTTATTGATGACCCAAAATTAGAAAAAGAAATCATAGCTATTACGGGTTCTAAACCAAACATTCGAACTGTTTTTGCGGTCATCAAGGCGATTTTTGCTAAATCATTCGAAGATGGATTTGGATTTATTGCGGTATCCGACAAAAACATTGGTCCACGGTTGGTCATCATCATGTTGGTAGTTGCAACAACAGAAATCCCTGGCGCCTTGTCAATTAATTGTAAAATTGGTTTTACAACCGATGGATAACTTCGGGAATATCCGGAAACCATGGCGTCTGCATCGCCTTCGTTGACCATCATTGCTGCAAAATAATTGCGTTCCCGCATCCATTTTTGAGCATCTAAAAGTGAAATTCCTCTACGTTGTCTTGATTTCCAAAAAATTTCAGCATAATGATTCCGTCTTTTGTCTTCCCCATTTGTTTTTGGGTCAAATATTGGAATGTCGGCATCAAATCCTATTTCTTCTTTTAGTTCCAATATAATTTCTTTATTTCCCAATAAAATTGGAAAAGCAATTTTATCTTCATAAGCAATTTGAGCCGCTTTCAAAACATCAAGATGGTCTGCTTCTGCAAATACAACTCGTTTCGGTTCTGTTTTTGCTCTATTTGCCAAAAGGCGAACCATTTTATTGTCGGAACCCAATCGGTCTAATAATTCCTCTTCATATTTCTGCCAATCTAAAATAGGGTGCAAAGCCACACCCGATTCCATAGCGGCTCTCGCAACTGCTGGTGCAACCGTAGAAATTAATCGTGGATCAAATGGTTTTGGAATGATATAATCACGACCAAAAATTAATTTTGTTTCTCCGTAAACGATATTTACTTGTTCCGGAACGGTTTGTTTTGCTAAGGACGCCAACGCTTTGACTGCGGCCATTTTCATCGCCTCGTTAATTTTTGTTGCTCGAACGTCTAAAGCTCCTCTAAAAATATAGGGAAATCCAAGTACATTATTCACTTGGTTTGGATGGTCAGATCGACCAGTAGCCATGATAATATCTTTACGTGTTGCAATGGCTAAATCGTATGAAATTTCAGGATCTGGATTAGCCATAGCAAATACTATAGGATTATCTGCCATTCCTAACAACATCTTTGGTGTTAATAAATTTCCCGAGGATAACCCTAAAAATAAATCAGCTCCAATAAGAGCTTCTTCTAATGAAATAGATTTTCCTTCTCTGGCATATTTTAATTGCATTGGAGATAACGAAGAATTGTCTTTAGTTAACAATCCTTTGCTATTGAACATAAAAATGTTTTTAGGTTTCACTCCTAATAAAACATATAAATCAGCACAAGCTAAGGCCGCCGAACCTGCTCCAGAAACCACCATCTTCAAATCTTGAGCTTTCTTATCTGCCAATTCTAAAGCATTCAATAAAGCAGCTGAGGATATGATTGCAGTTCCGTGTTGGTCATCATGCATGACAGGAATATTTAACTCTTCGACCAATCGTCTTTCAATCTCAAAAGACTCTGGAGCTTTAATATCTTCAAGGTTTATTCCGCCAAAAGTGGGTGCAATGTTTTTTACGGTAGCTATAAAAGCTTCAATGTCTTTGGTATCAACCTCAATATCAAAAACATCAATATCAGCAAATATTTTAAATAACAAAGCCTTTCCTTCCATGACTGGCTTTGATGCTTCTGGGCCAATATCTCCTAAGCCTAAAACAGCGGTTCCATTAGTAATTACAGCTACTAAATTCCCTTTAGCAGTATATTTATATACATTATTTATGTCTTTTGCAATTTCCAGACACGGCTCAGCAACTCCGGGAGAATAGGCCAATGACAAATCCCTTTGGGTAGCATATTTTTTTGTTGGAACTACTTGAATTTTGCCAGGCGTTGGTTTGGCATGGTATAATAAAGCTTCTCTTCTTTTATTGTGATTATCCATTTCAATATTAATTTATAATCAACAAAGATAAAAGTAAGAATTGAATAATAAACTGTTTATTAATTATTGTTTTACAAATTAGTAATTAAAATATTTTCTTGTTTTTGTTAAGAATTTAATATATCGATAGAAATTGCACTTCATCGAATTTGTCTAAAAATTTATTTTGATTCAAATTACAAACCCTATATTTATTTACAAAACTTAAATCTAGCATTTTACAACCTTTATATTTTGTTAAATAAGGAATTGTAAATAATAATAAATACTAGATAGCCGTTTTTGTTTAAGCATTTAATATTTTGAAAATTAGCCCCATTTTCATCTAATCATTTTTCTTTTTAATAATAACTAAATAGTATGTTAGTACAGAAAATAAAGACAATTAAATCCCCTAAAAAAATCGAATTAGTTTATAGTGGCGCTGACTATTTTTCAAGATTAGAAAAAATAATCCATGACGCAAAGAAAGAATTACACCTTCAAACTTATATTTTCGATACAGATTCTACTGGATTAAGAATAGTCGGAGCCTTAAAAAAAGCGGCAAATCGGAATGTTAAAGTCTATTTATTTTTAGATGGATTTGGCTCGAGCTCGTTCTCATCAAATATTGTTAAAGAACTTAGATATTTTGGCGTAAATATTAGGTTTTTTTCTCCATTATTTTCTTTAAATTCCTTTTATATCGGTCGCAGACTACATCAAAAAGTAGTTGTTTCTGATGGTAAACACGTGCTAATCGGTGGAATAAATATAGCTGATAAATACCATGGAACTTCTTTTGAAACTCCTTGGCTTGATTATGCCATTGAAATAGAAAGTGCTGTTGCAAAACCTATACAGCAAATTTGTAGAAACTTTTATTTTAAAAAAAGGAAGGTTAGAAAAAGAAAAATTGAAACTACTCTATTTGAAAAAGAACCGATAGCAATCAGAATTTTACAAAACGATTGGTTAAACAGAAAAAATGAGGTTCAAAAAGAATATTTGAAAGCAATTGGTAATGCACAAAAAGAAATTGTAATTGTTGGCAGTTACTTTTTCCCTGGAAGAAGAATAGCTTTAGCACTAAAAAAAGCTTCTAAGAGGAAAGTGCCCATTAAATTGATAGTTTCAGGAGTATCTGATGTGCCTGTTTTGAGAAGTGCCTCGCTTTATCTTTATTCCATTTTGCTGAAATATAATATTGAAATATACGAATGGAATAAATCTGTTTTACATGGTAAAGCTGCTGTAATTGATGGAAAATGGACAACTATAGGCTCATTTAATATAAATAATTTGAGTTCCTTTGGAAGTATTGAAATGAATGTTGAAATTAATTCCACCTCATTTTCTGAAAAATATTTGTTGCATTTGAACAAAATCATGAGTCAATGTACTACACTAACTGCTGAAATATTGAAAAAAAGAGATGGAATGTTTACGAGATATTCTAACTTATTATCCTATTTATTTATTCGGTTTGTTGTTATAATTATGACTTATTTTACTAAAAATAGGTTTCTGAAATCCTCTTGATAAAGAAACTATTTTCCCAATAAAATCAAAATAATTATACTTTGAAAAAATTTCTTCGCAAACTAAAAATAGTGTTTAGGAAGTTGGCACGGACTAATGATAGCGCCTCCGAAATTGGTTTGGGCGCAGCAATTGGAACCTTTATAAGTGTATTTCCAACTTTTGGATTTGGAACTCCTTTAGTTTTATTATTAAGTAGATTTATAAAATTCAACTTATTGATAGCTATTACAGCTAGCATAATTTCAAATCCATTTACTAGCCCCTTTTTTTTATATTTAAGTTATAAAACCGGAGTCATTATTACTGGTAATTCCATAGATTATAAATTAGAAAATTGGAGTAGCAATTTGGGTAAAACTGGGATAACTCTATTTATTGGTTCTTTAATTGTTAGCGGAATAGTGGCGGTTTTAAGCTATTTTATTTCAACTGCTGTTGTAAAATCTTATAGAAATAAAAGATAAAAAAAAAGTCTATTTCAAAAACTCGATATTCCTTTTTAATCCTTCAAATTTTGTTCGTTTTATAGCCGAATTTTTAAAAACTACTTTGAAGGTTTCTTCTGTGATTTCTTCCCAATCTTTTTTTGACATGGAAAGCAACTCAGGGGTTGGATTAAATAAAGGTTCATTGTGTGGTTTTGAAAATTTATTCCAAGGACAAACATCTTGACAAATATCGCACCCAAAAGCCCAATCGTCAAATTTTCCTTTCATTTCTGGTGGAATGTTTTCTTTGAGTTCGATGGTGAAATAGGAAATACATTTACTTCCGTCAACAATGTATGGCGCTACGATTGCTTCTGTTGGACACGCATCAATACAAGCCGTACAGGTTCCGCAATGGTCTGTTGTGGCATTGTTATATTCTAATTCTAAATCAATTATGAGTTCTGCGATAAAATAAAACGAACCAACTTGCTGAGTCAATAAATTACTGTTTTTGCCAATCCAACCCAAGCCACTTTTTGCAGCCCAAGCCTTATCGAGAATGGGCGCTGAATCTACAAATGCACGACCAGAAACTTCCCCGATAGTTGATTGAATGGAAAATAGTAATTCTTTGAGTTTTTCTTTGATTACAAAATGATAATCTTGCCCGTAAGCATATTTGGAAATTTTATAGCTTTCAGGATTTTGTATTTCCGATGGATAATAATTCAACAATAGCGAAACGACGCTTTTGGCATCATCAACTAATAAGGTTGGATTGAGCCGTTTGTCGAAATTATTTTCCATATAGGACATTTGTCCGTGTTGGTTTTTGTTGAGCCAATTTTCTAATCTTGGCGCTTCTTGTTCTAAAAAAACTGCTTTGGATATACCACAAGACAAAAACCCGAGGCGTTTGGCTTCGGATTTTATAAAAAGTGTATATTTTTCTCTATTGTTAATCAATTAAATAATTATTTAGGGAGAATTTAGTTTAAAACAATCCCCCTTGAATGTTGCCTTTGATTCTGCCCAAATGTGTATAGGCTTTTTCGGTAACTTCACGACCTCTTGGGGTTCTCATTATAAAACCTTCTTGGATTAGAAAGGGTTCGTAAACTTCTTCAATGGTTTCGCTGCTTTCAGAAACAGCTGTTGCCAATGTTGATAAACCGACTGGTCCTCCTTTGAATTTATCAATTATGGTGGTTAAGATTTTGTTGTCCATTTCGTCCAAACCGTGGGCATCAACATTCAACGCTTTTAGCGAATACCGTGCAATTTCAATGTCGATTTTTCCATTTCCTTTAATTTGTGCAAAATCACGAACGCGTCGCAAAAGTGCATTGGCAATTCGTGGTGTTCCTCTACTTCTTCCTGCAATTTCAATAGCAGCTTCCATAGTGATTGGCATTTTTATGATGGCTGAACTTCGCTCAACAATTGTTGTTAAAAGTTCGGTTGTGTAATATTGTAAGCGACTTTGGATTCCGAAACGGGCACGCATTGGGGCGGTTAATAATCCCGAACGCGTTGTAGCTCCAACTAATGTAAACGGATTTAAATTGATTTGAACGGAGCGGGCATTAGGTCCCGATTCAATCATAATATCGATTTTGAAATCTTCCATTGCTGAATATAAATACT
>JBIIFA010000174.1:0-4209 GCA_044237565.1 Flavobacterium sp. | reverse complement strand
TCCAAACGATAAAGTCGCTTTTAGCAACACCAAAAAAAATTGTAATTATTCCGCATCGCAATCCTGATGGGGACGCAATGGGTTCTACTTTGGGTTTATACCATTTTTTATTAAAATTAAAACACGAAGTACTTGTGATTTCACCAAACGAATTTCCTGAATTTTTGGACTGGCTTCCTGGTTCAGAAACCGTTTTAACGTATGAAAAACACAAAGACGAAACCACAAAAATCCTTCAAGAAGCTGAATTACTTTTTACTTTAGATTTCAATGCGCTGCATCGTGTTGGAGAAATGGAAACTATTTTAAAAGAACTGACCGCACCTTATATAATGATAGATCATCATCAAAAGCCTGATGATTATGCTGCTTTTATTTATTCGGATACGCAATTTGGTTCTACTTGTGAAATGGTTTACAATTTCATTGAATTATTAGATCAAACTCATTTATTAGACAAAACAATTGCAACATGTATTTATACTGGAATTCTAACTGATTCTGGTTCGTTTCGATTTCCAAAAACAACAGGAAAAACTCATAGAATTGTGGCAAGTTTAATCGATTTGGGCGTTGAAAATACTTTGATACCAAATTTACTATTCGATAATAATTCCTACAATCGTTTGCAATTATTAGGAAGAGCGTTACAAAATATGAAAGTGATGTCTGATTTTGGCACTTCATATATCACGCTATCGCAAGCTGAATTAGATAGTTTTGAACACATCAAAGGCGATACAGAAGGAATTGTAAATTATGGATTAACGATAAAAGGTGTTATTTTTACAGCCATTTTTATCGAAAATAAAGAAGAGAAAATCATAAAAATATCATTCCGTTCCCAAGGCGATTTTGATGTCAACCAATTTGCAAGAGATAACTTTAGCGGGGGCGGACATATCAATGCTGCTGGGGGAAAATCGGATTTATCGTTAGAAGAGACAATCAAAAAATTTGAAAGTTTGGTAACTCAAAATTTAAAACTAAATGAAATTAATTAAGCAATTGCTATTCCTAATCGTCGGAGCATTTACAATTTTGAGTTGTAGCCAACAAAAAGCAAGAGGACCGATTTCGCAATCCTCGGGAACGTTCATGAAAGAATCCGCAGAGCGCAATAAAAAACTCATTGCAACCGAAGAAGCGAAAATCGATTCTATCATAAAAAGCAATCCTGAAGTAAATTATATTGTATCTTCAAAAGGATATTGGTACCATTATGAAAGTAAAAATGAAATGGATACTTTGCGACCAAAAAAAGGAGATATCGCCTATTTTGATTACGAAATCAAAGATTTAAAAGGAAATATTATCTATTCTGATGTAGAATTAAAACCGCAAGAATATCATGTTGACAAAGAACAAAAGATAATAATTGGTTTGCGTCACGGAATAAAATTAATGCACAAAAAGGAAAAAATCACGTTTCTTTTCCCTTCACACGTAGCCTATGGCTATCATGGTGATGAGCGACGAATTGGAACAAATGAACCAATTATTTGCACCGTAACGTTAAACGATTTTAAACCTGAAGAAAAAATAATAAAAGAGTAAATAATACTTAAAATGAAAAAAAGGATAAGCTTATTATTAATCGTAATTGCAACATTCGTTTCTTGCAAAGACACCCATAGCAATTTAAAAGACGGATTGTATGCTGAAATTGTTACCAATAAAGGAACGATATTAGTACAATTAGAATTTGAGAAAACACCAATAACCGTTGCTAATTTTGTAACATTAGCAGAAGGAAATAACAGTTATGTGAACGAGCAATTCAAGGGAAAACCTTTTTACAACAACCTGAAATTTCATAGGGTAATTGCAGACTTTATGATTCAAGGTGGCGATCCGTTGGGAGATGGAAGTGGCGATACTGGATACAAATTTAAAGATGAAATTACCGATTTAAAATTTGACAAAGGTGGATTATTGGCAATGGCAAATTCAGGACCAGGAACCAATAGCAGTCAGTTTTTCATTACACACAAAGAAACGCCGTGGTTGGATGGATTGCATACCATTTTTGGACATGTTGTTGAAAACGGAATGGAAACCGTAAATACGATTGTTCAAAATGACGATATAAAATCCATTACAATTATTAGAAAAGGTGAAGCAGCGAAGAAGTTTGATGCCGTTAAAGTATTCAGTAATTTCTTTTCAAACGAAACAGATAATTTAAAAAAACAAGCTAAAATTGATGCCGAAAATAATAAAATTTATATTGAAAAATACAAACCAATAATTGAAGCCAAATTAGCGTCTTTTGCAACTTTGAAAGCTACCTCTGTTACAACAAAAAGTGGTTTACAATTTAAGATTACCAAAAAAGGAAGTGGCAAAAAACCCGTAAATGGAGCATCAATTTATATTCATTACGCAGGATTTTTAGAAGATGGGACATTATTTGATACGAGTATCGAATCTGTGGCGAATGCGTTTGGTAAATTTGACCAACGAAGAGCCGATGCCAATCAATATAATCCAATTCCTTTTCAAGCAGGGAAAAAAGACGGTATGATTCCAGGTTTTATTGAAGGTATTGAAAACATGTCTTTTGGAGACAAAGCGATTTTATTTATCCCTTCTCAATTGGGATATGGTGAAGCCGGTGCTGGTGGTGTAATTCCTCCAAATGCGAATATCATCTTTGAAATTGAATTGTTAGAAAATATGCCTAAATAATAAATAACGAATTGGGAATAAACCTGAAATCCCAGCATAACGCAAAAAAGTAAGGAGCTTTTAAATTAAATAAAATGAAATTTAAAGTATTGTTTTTATTGTTCTTTGGAATAAGCACTTCTATTTATTCTCAAAAAACTAAAAAAGTTGTTGCTACTAAAAAACCAGTTGCAACAGTTCAGAAACTAAATCCAACTGCAAACGAAGGTATTATTGCAGAATTTGAAACTACAAAAGGAAAAATCGTAGTGGTATTAGAATACAAAAAAACACCAATTACTGTTGCTAATTTTGTATCATTAATTGAAGGTACAAATACTTTTGTAAGCGATGAAAAACTTAAAGGAAAACCTTTTTATAACGGATTAAAATTCCACAGAGTAATCAAAGATTTCATGATTCAAGGGGGTGATCCTGCAGGAAATGGTTCTGGAGGTTGCGGTTATAGCTTTAAAGATGAATTTGTTTCTGATTTAAAACACGATAAAGGAGGAATATTATCTATGGCAAATTCTGGACCCTCAACTAATAGCAGTCAGTTTTTTATTACGCATAAAGATACACCATGGTTAGATGGAAAACACACTGTTTTCGGCCATGTTGTAAAAGGAATGGAAGTTGTAAATGCAATTGTTCAAGATGATGTGATTTTAAAGATTACCGTTTCAAGAGTTGGTACAGAAGCAAAAAAATTCGATGCTCCTAAAGTTTTCTCTGATTACTACGCAAATAAAGCGGGTGACGAAGCGAAACAAAATGCAGCACAAGCAGAAGCAAGAGCAAAACAAGCGGCTATTGATGCTGAAGCAAAGAAAGTTTATGATGAAAAATATGGAAGCGTAAAAGCTGCAAAAGTGGCTGAATTAGCAGTAATCAGAACTACGGCAACAAAATCTGAAACAGGATTAGAATATAAAATTATTCAAAAAGGAGCTGGTGTAAAACCTGCTGACGGAGCAAATGTTTTTATTCATTATGCTGGTTATCTTGAAGATGGTTCTTTATTTGACAGTAGTTATGAAGAAGTAAATAAAGTTTGCGGGAAATTTGATCAAAACAGAGCTTCTCAAAACGGATACCAACCTTTTCCTTTCCAATATGGTAAAAAAGACGGTTTAATTCCTGGATTTATCGAAGCATTAAATGCAATGGCTATTGGAGGTAAATTAGTTGCCTTTATTCCATCAAAATTAGGCTATGGAGAAAGAGGAGCAGGAAATGTGATTCCACCAAATGCTAATATCATTTTTGAAATTGAGTTACTAGAAGGAATTCCTCCTCCAGTTGCTAACGAAGCCAAAAAATAATTTAAGTTTATACCAAAAAAAAGGTGTTTCGGAAAGCTCTGAAACACCTTTTTGTATTATTATAGAATAAAATTATCCTTTAAATTTCCAGTCAAATTCGTCTTTATCGTTGATTATGGCACCAATTTCAAATTTCACTACCTCATCAAATTCCGTTTGAAAGATAATCCAATTGTCTTCATTGAAATAGTTTTCAAAAGTATCAAATTCT
>JBIIFA010000049.1:0-11790 GCA_044237565.1 Flavobacterium sp. | reverse complement strand
CTATTGCAATGAATTTGGTATTTTAACGGATAAGTTTAACACTTCATCGAAGTAGAAAATTAGCGATAAAATCATTAATTTCAAATTTTAATTGATAGACAATCGCAATGAGAATAAGGTGTTACAACATAAATAAAGGGAAATTAATTTCGTTTTTACCACTTTGAAATCAAATCAATCTTAACATTTTGTTAGGTATATTTGTAATGCAAATACTATAAGAATTGATAATTTAAAGGCATATTATTGGATTTAAAATGCTTTATTCACAATAAAAATATAAAATGATTGTTATTAAAACGGGTAAAATATATTTTTGCGCCTTGAATTAAATCACTTTATGAAAAAAAGCCTTCTCTTATGTTTAATTTTTATTTGCGCCACGACGTATTCACAGAAAAAATCGCTTAAAACAGTTCCTATAAGTGGAAATTTAATAATTGACGGAAATTTAGACGAACCTAATTGGAAAACAGCTTTTGCTGCCAATAATTTCTATATGTTTGCTCCCGACAACGGAAAACTCATCAGTCAAGAAAAAGAAACTGATGTGAAAATTTTATATGATAATGAAGCCATTTACATCGGAGCTACATTATATGACGACGAACCCAACAAAATTTTAAGAGAAATTACCCAACGTGACGACCAAGGAACGAGTGATAATTTTGGTGTTTTTATCAATGGATTTAACGACGGACAACAAGATTTCCGCTTTTTTTGTACTGCTTCTGGAACTCAGATGGATTGTTTGGCAACCGACGTAAGTGGCGAAGATTTTTCTTGGGATGCAATTTGGACGAGTAAAACCCGAATTAACGATTGCGGTTGGGTCGTAGAAATGAAAATTCCTTATGCGGCTTTGCGTTTTTCAAATAACAAAATTCAAACTTGGGGAATTAATTTTGTCCGTGATATTAAGCGTGAAAATTCTATATATACTTGGACAAATATTGATAATAAAATTGGAAATATAATTCAGCAAGCAGGAGTTTTGGAAGGAATTGAAAATATAAAAACACCAACACGATTGTTTTTCATGCCTTATTCTTCTTTTTATTTGAATGCGAATGGTGCTCAAAAAACCCTTGGAACATTCAAAGGTGGAATGGATATTAAATACGGAATTAACGATGCTTTCACGCTTGATGCTATTTTAATTCCTGATTTTGGCCAAACAAAATACGACGATAAAATCCTAAATCTTGGACCTTTTGAGCAACAATTCAATGAAAATAGAGCTTTCTTTACTGAAGGAACCGATTTGTTCAATAAAGGGAATTTGTTGTATTCGCGTAGAATTGGCGCAAGCCCATCTATTTATCCAACAACAGCCAGTAACGAGGAAATAATTGACAATCCTTCAAGTGTGAATTTAATAAATGCACTTAAAGTTTCTGGACGTACAAAAAACGGTTTGGGAATTGGTTTTTTAAATGCCGTAACAGAAATTACAACCGCCAAAATTCGTAATAACGACAACCAATCTATTCGTAGTGAGATAGTTGAGCCGCTTACAAACTACAATGTTTTGGTGCTTGATCAACGTTTTAGACAAAATTCATCCGTTAGTTTTGTAAATACAAATGTCACCAGAAATGGAAGTTTTAGAGATGCAAATGTGTCCGCTTTGGTTTGGGATTTGAATACTAAAAAAAACACCTACAACCTTTCGGGCGATTTCAAATACAGTTATGTGAACGATATTACCGCCAAAAAAGGGATTTATTCCAGTTTAAACATCGGTGAAACTAGCGGACAATATCGCTTTAGTTTGGGTGCCGATATTATCACCAAAGACTTTGATAACAATGATTTAGGGATTAATTTTCAGACAAATTATTACAGTTTATATGGAAATGCAAATTATAGAATTCTAAATTCCACTAAATATTTAAATTCTTTTAATATCAGCTTAAATGCATTTTCACAATTACAAAAAGAAACAGGTTTGGTGCAAGGAAATAATTTCAATATTAGTGTGAATATCAACAATAAGAAAAATCACTATTTTGGAATTGGAATAAATGCAAATCCTTTAGAAAATTATGATTTCTATGAACCACGAACCGAAAATAGATTCGTTCTCATTCCATCGAGATTTGGCAGTTGGTTTTATTTTTCTTCCAATTATAATTACAAATTTGCCTTCGATTTCAATCCTTCCTTTACAAAATTTGATGAGGCGGGAAGAAATAATTATGGCTTTTCGGCTGGTCCAAGATACCGATTCAACGACAAGTTTTTATTGAATTATAATTTCAATTTTATGCGTCAAAATAACAACAAAGGCTTCGTTGATAGTGTCGATAATGATGCCAATTCATCAACTCCAAATGCGATTATTTTTGCCAATAGAAACGTAATTACTTATTCCAATTCTATTTCTGGGAAATATGCCTTGAACAGCACGATGACTTTCAATCTCTCGGTGCGTCATTATTGGTCGTATGCCGAAAATAAAAACTATTTATCCTTGACAGATAACGGAAATTTGACCCATTTCTCGGGTTATACTACTAATAAAAATTCCAATTTTGCTTCTTGGAATGTCGATTTATCCTATTCTTGGTGGTTTGCGCCTGGCAGTCAAATCTCAGTTTTATATCGTAATAATGCGGCGAATTTTGAACGTGAAATCAATAAAGACTTCGGAAATAACGTAACCAACTTATTAAATAACGATGCTTTAAATCACGCTTTTTCAATTAGTGTTAAGTATTTTATAGACTACAATCAAGCGAAAAAGTTATTTTAATTTCTTAAATTTGGAGCTATTTCCAGCTGTTCGTTGCAATATTTTTGTTTTTAAAGAAAAAACAAAAATGATTTCCACTTCCATCTGGGCTAAAAACACACACTGCAATGAACAAAAAAGTTATCCTAATGATACTTGACGGTTGGGGAAAATCTCCAGACCCAAAAGTTTCTGCCATAGACAATGCGAATATTCCATTCATTAATTCGCTTTATAAAAACTACCCAAGCGCTCAATTACGAACCGATGGTTTAAACGTAGGTTTGCCAGAAGGACAAATGGGAAATTCTGAAGTAGGACACATGAACCTTGGAGCTGGAAGGATTATCTATCAAGATTTAGCCAAAATAAACTTGGCTGTTGAACATAAAACCTTGAACAAAGAGCCCATTTTGGTTGACGCTTTTCAATATGCAAAAGACAACAATGTTAACTTGCATTTCCTTGGATTGGTTTCTGATGGCGGCGTACATTCTCACACATCTCAGTTGCGCGGATTGATTGATGCAACACAAGATTTTGGACTTCAAAAAGTATTTGTTCACGCATTTACCGATGGTCGCGATGTTGACCCAAAATCAGGAAAAAAATACATTCAGGATTTAGAAAAGTACATCCAAAATACTTCTGTAAAACTGGCTTCGGTTATAGGAAGATATTATTCAATGGATCGCGATAAACGTTGGGAACGCGTAAAATTAGCCTATGATTTATTGGTAAACGGTAAAGGAGTTCCTTCTAAAAATGCTGTTGAAAATATTGAAGAAAGTTATAAAAATAATATTACGGACGAATTTATTGACCCAATAATTATGGTTGATAATAGTGGAACTCCATTGGCAACTATCAAAGAAAATGATGTCGTGATATTCTTCAATTTCCGAACAGATAGAGGTCGTGAATTGACAGAAGCGCTTTCGCAAAAAGATTTCCACGAGCAAAACATGCACAAATTGAATTTGTATTATGTAACACTTACCAATTATGACGAAAGTTATCAGAATGTAAAAGTGGTTTACAATAAAGATAATATCACAGAAACGTTAGGCGAAGTCTTGGAAAAAGCGAACAAAAAGCAAATCAGAATTGCGGAAACGGAAAAATATCCACACGTTACATTCTTCTTTTCTGGAGGTCGTGAAGAGCCTTTTATTGGCGAAAGTCGCATCTTAAAAAACTCACCAAAAGTTGCAACGTATGATTTGCAACCAGAAATGAGCGCGTTTGAATTGGCGGAAGCCTTAGTTCCAGAAATTGAAAAAGGCGAAGTTGATTTTGTATGTTTGAATTTTGCCAATGGCGATATGGTGGGACATACGGGCGTAATGAGTGCTGCAATAAAAGCCTGTGAAGCAGTTGATCAATGTGTTGAAAAAGTAATTACTGCTGCTTTGGCCAATAATTATACGACGATTGTAATTGCCGATCACGGAAATTGCGAAACAATGATAAATCCTGATGGAAGTCCAAATACGGCGCATACAACCAATCCAGTGCCGATTATTTTAGTCGATAAAGAATTAAAAACAATTCACGATGGTGTTTTGAGTGATATTGCCCCAACGGTTTTGGCATTAATGGGAATTGAAAAACCAGTTGTAATGGATAGACATTCGTTGTTATAAAAAACCAGATTTAATTTTTTCAAGAAGAGCTTCTCCAATACGAGAAGCTCTTTTTTTATAAATAAAAGTTAAAATTTCATTATTGATAGTATTACTATTATCTTTGTATAAAAAATAATAGACTATGTATACAGTATTGTCAAATTTAAAAATTCAGATTAACGAAAAAATATATGTAAAGAATCCTGAAACATCTGATTTAGGAAAAAAAATATTGGAACAAAGTATCCTTTTGATTGATGAAATTGGATTTGACAGTTTTACATTTAAAAAATTGGGAGAAAAAATCGGCTCTAATGAAAGTTCAATCTACCGTTATTTTGAGAACAAACATAAGTTATTGGTTTACTTGTCTTCTTGGTATTGGAGTTGGATGGAATATAAGTTGGTTTTTGCAACTGCAAATATTACAGATTCTAAAGAAAAACTCAAAAAAGCAATTACTATAGTTACGGAGAAAGTCTCAGAAGATAGGAGCACAGTACATATTAACAAAGCCATTCTCAATAAAATAATCATCGCTGAGTTTACCAAAACGTTAAACACCAAAGAAGTAGATCAAGAAAATAAAGAAGGTTTTTTCTTAATATATAAAAGAGTAATTGCAAGAATTGTAGCCATTGTAAGCGAAGTAAATCCAAATTACCCTTATCCGAAATCACTAATTTCGTCTGTTGTAGAAGGAAGTTTGCATCAATATTTTTTGAAAGAACATTTGAAAACAATTACGGATTGTAATGAGATAATAACACCAACTGAATTTTACCTGAATCTTGTAGAAAACACATTAAAATAAAAAAATAGAAATTATGACGCCATTAAAAAGATTTTTTAACTTACTTCAGTTAGATAAAAAAGATGTTTCGCAATTGTTTTTTTATTCGCTGTTTGCTGGTTTAATAAGTTTGTCATTGCCATTGGGAATTCAGGCAATAATTAACTTTATTCAATCGGGAAGAGTCAGTACTTCTTGGATTGTATTAATTATATTAGTCGTTTTTGGTGTGGCATTAGTTGGGATTTTATCCTTAATGCAACTCCGAATATCAGAAAATTTGCAACAAAAAATCTTTGTACGTGCTTCATTTGAATTTGCCGCTCGTTTGCCAAAAATTAAACAAGAGCAATTGTACAACAGTTACCCGCCAGAATTAGCTTCTCGTTTTTTTGACACGATTACCATTCAAAAGGGAACTTCAAAATTACTACTCGATTTTTCGGCAGCTTTGCTTCAAATAACTTTTGGAATTATACTTTTGTCTTTATACCATCCCTATTTTATCATTTTTGGAATACTATTATTTTTTCTTTTGTATTTTGTTTTCAGATTTTCATACACTTCAGGACTTGAAACTAGTATGAAAGAATCTAAATTCAAATATAAAGTTGCCAATTGGTTGCACGAAATGGCAAGAAATAACAATAGTTTTAAAAATGTAATTAACTATGATTTTGCACTTCAAAAAAACAATTTATTAGTAACCGATTATTTGAATTATAGAGAAAAACATTTCAATATAATTAAAAGGCAATTCAGTCAATTGATAGTTTTCAAAATTATTATTACTGCCAGTTTATTATTAATTGGAGGTTTTTTAGTGCTGTCGCAAAAGATGAATATTGGTCAATTTGTCGCTTCAGAAATCATTATATTATTAGTAATTAATTCCGTTGAAAAAATAATTATCGGATTAGAAACCTTATATGATGTTTTAACCTCTGTCGAAAAAATTGGAGAAGTAACGGATTTAGAATTAGAAGAAGAAATCAGTAACGATAGCCAAGTTTGTTATACAAGTATAAATTTAGAAGCAGAAAACATCGGATTTAAATTTCCTGATTCAAATAAAAAAGTAATAAATGACATTTCACTAAAAATTAATCAAGGGGAAAAAATCATTGTTGAGGGTGAAAATGGATCTGGAAAATCAACTTTAATAAAAATATTATGTGGTTTATTGGAACCAAAATCGGGTAATTTGTTCATCAATGACGATACCTTTAGAAAATTAAATCTGATGCAATATCGCTCACAAATTTCAACTATTTTACACTCCACGACTACTTTTGAGGGAACGCTGTTGGAGAATATTACTTTTAATAACCCAAGCATTAGCCTTGAAGATGTTAAATGGGCGATTGAAAGTGTTCAACTTACCTCTTTTATAAAATCATTACCAAACGGTTTAGACACCCCTATTTTTCCTGAAGGCAAGCAATTATCTTCCTCTAATGCGCAGAAAATTATCTTGGCTAGAAGCATAATACGTAAACCAAAGATATTGTTTTATGAAGATCCAACAAGTACTATGGATGAGGCTGAAGCCAATGAAATTATTGACTTTATAACTTCAAAAGATAATAAATGGACGATTATTGTTTCGTCTAAAAATCCTTATTGGAAAACAAAATGCAATAGAAAAATTACAATGCAAAAAGGAACCATTCAATTTGATTTAAACACGTAATCATCATGCTAAATATATCAGATAACAAATCGAAATTACAGAATTTAGATAAATATACGACTGTCAAAAATTTGATAAATCGACCGCATTATAGAATATTGAATAAAATAATTGCAGGGATATCAATAATCGTATTAATTGCACTTTTCCTTCCTTGGACACAGAATATTTCAGGAACAGGATTTGTCACTACATTAAAACCTGGACAAAGACCACAGTCAATTCAAAGTGTCATTTCGGGACGATTAGAAAAATGGTATGTTCAAGAAGGCGATTTTGTGAATAAAGGAGATACAATTCTTTTTATTTCGGAAGTCAAAGAAGATTATATGGATCCAAATTTGGTTGAAAACACAAAGAAGCAAGTGGATGCAAAAAAACAATCTTATGAATCGTATGGTTCAAAAGTAACTTCGCTTTCTGATCAAATACGGGCTATTACAAACGAAAAAAAGTTAAAACAAGAGCAAGCGAGGAATAAAATCAAACAATCCCTTTTGAAAATAAAAAGCGATAGTATGGATTTGGTAGCTATAAAAACACAACTAAAAATAGCAAATACACAATTCAACCGAGCGATTCAACTTAATAAAGAAGGATTAAAACCGCTTACCGATGTTGAAGAAAAAAGGTTAAAACTACAAGAATTTGAAGCCAAAATAATTACTCAGGAAAACAAATTATTATCAAGTAAAAATGAGTTTATCAATGCAAAAGTAGAGACAAATCGTATAGATGCAGAATATTCTGAAAAAGAATCTAAGGCACAAAGCGACCAATTTACGGCAATGAGTAATCAGTATGACACTGAAGCACAGGTAAATAAATTAGAAAATCAATTTGCAAATTACAGTATTCGCAACGGAATGTATTATATTAAAGCATCCCAAAGTGGCTATATAAACAGGGCTTTGCAATCGGGAATTGGCGAAACAATTAAAGAAGGAACGCCAATTGTTACGATTATGCCTTTAAATTATGACATCGCAGTTGAAACCTATGTAAACCCAATTGATTTGCCGTTGATTTCAAAGGGGGAAAAGGTACGAGTTTGGTTTGACGGTTGGCCAACTATTGTGTTTTCTGGCTGGCCCGATATTTCTTATGGAACTTTTGGTGGTAAAATTGTTGCCATAGAAAATTTCATCAGTGAAAACGGGAAATATAGGGTTTTAATTGCCCCAGATAACACAGATAATAAATGGCCAAAACAAATAAGTATCGGCGCAGGTGCAAAAACAATTGCGCTCTTAGACAACGTGCCAGTTTGGTTTGAGCTTTGGAGAACACTTAATGGATTTCCACCTAATTATTACAAACCCTCAACTTCAATAGTAAAAGAAAAAAAATAATGAAAAAAATACTTTTTCTATTCTTACTTTTTGGATTATTTGCAAATGGTCAAAATCCAGTATCTAAAGAACTTAGTTATAATGAGTTTATCGGATATGTAAAAAAGTTCCATCCATTAGTGAAAAATGCCAATTTAGAAATCAATAAAGCACAAGCAAATCTGATGATTGCAAGAGGTGGATTTGATCCTAAAATTGAAGTTGATTTTACTAAAAAACAGTTTAAAGACAAAGACTATTATTCCATTTTAAACAGCAGTTTCAAGATTCCCACTTGGTATGGAATTGAGATAAAAGCAGGATTTGACAATAGCGAAGGAATTTATTTGAACCCAGAAAATACAATTCCAAATCAAGGATTGACCTCTTTGGGAATCACAGTTCCTCTTGGTCAAGGATTACTTATAAACCAGAGAATGGCAGATGTTAGAAAAGCAAAACTCCAAATGCAATTGAGTCAATCCGAAAGGAAAATTCAAGCTATCGAAATACTTTATGATGCATCAATAGCTTATTTTAATTGGAAGAAAACTTTTAACGAATTTCAATTGTACGAAGAATATACGAGTAATGCTCAAATCCGATTTAAGGGAATTCAGACATTAATCATACAAGGTGATAAGTCCGCAATTGATAGTATTGAAGCCGGAATTATTGTAAAAAACAGGTTGCTAAGTGCTGAAGATTCCAAGCTAAAACTGACTAAGGCAAAATTAGAGTTATCCAATTTTTTGTGGTTGGAAAATAATATTCCGTTGGAACTTTCAGAGGAAATCATTCCTGAAATACAATTGGAATTATCCATCCAAGAAACATTAAGAACAAATGATTTATTGAATACTGATTTTTTAATAGACACACATCCAAAAATAAATGCGCTTCAAAATAAAATTGACATCTTAAATGTGGAACGAAAATTAAAATCCAATTTGCTATTGCCTAAAATAGACATTGGTTATTCGTATTTGTCGGAACCAAGTTACATTGATAATTATCAATTCAACGATTATAAAATCGGGTTGGATTTTTATTTTCCATTATTTCTTAGAAAAGAACGAGGGAATTTGAAATTGGCAAAATACAAAGTTCAGGAAACTACATTTTTATTGGATTTTGAAAGAGTGCAATTACAAAACAAAATTAACGCCCAGAAAATTGAAATTACATCTTTTTTGAAGCAAATGGAATTAGCAAAATCTTTGGCGGAAGACAATACTACGATGTTGAAATCGGAAGAACGCCTGTTTTTGTTTGGTGAAAGCTCACTTTTTTTAATAAATACGCGGGAGAATAATTTGGTGTCAGCAAAACTTTCACAAATAACATTAGAAAACAGATATTTTGTATCGAATTCCGAGCTTTTTAAAATTATAGCCAATCCTGATTAAATAATTATAAAATTGTATTTTTGCAATCTGAAAAAGGCATTATGATTATTGTAAAAACAAGAGAAGAAATTGAATTAATGCGTGAAAGCGCACTTATAGTTTCAAAAACGTTAGGAATGATTGCTAGGGAAATCAAACCTGGAGTTACCACTTTATATTTAGACAAATTAGCCGAGGAATTTATTCGTGATCACGGTGCAGTACCAAGTTTTCTGGGTTTGTATGGCTTTCCGAATTCACTTTGTATGAGTCCAAATGCACAAGTCGTTCACGGAATTCCAAATACGATTCCTCTTGAAAGTGGCGATGTAATTTCGGTAGATTGTGGTGCATTTAAAAACGGATACCACGGCGACCATGCCTATTCATTCGAAATTGGCGAAGTAGCTCCTGAAACTAAAAAATTATTACAAGTTACAAAAGAGTCATTATATATAGGTATTCGCGAATTCAAACTCGGAAATCGTGTGGAAGATGTTGGAAATGCCATTCAAAAATACACAGAATCTCACGGTTACGGCGTAGTTCGAGAATTAGTTGGTCACGGTTTGGGGCAAAAAATGCACGAAGAACCAGAAATGCCAAACTACGGAAAAAAAGGGCGTGGAAAAATGTTTATCGAAGGAATGGTTGTTGCCATTGAGCCAATGATTAATATGGGAACCAAAAACATAAAACAACTAAAAGACGGTTGGACAATTCTAACTGCAGACGGAAAACCAAGCGCCCACTTTGAACACGATGTAGCTATTATTGACGGAAAACCAGAATTGCTTTCAACTTTTGCGTATGTGTATGAGGCTTTGGGAATTGTAAGCAATGAAGAAGATGAATTTAGAAAAGTGCCATTTGTAATCTAATTATTTCACTAAGATTCACAAAAGAACGCAGAGATTCACTAAGATTTTATTTTAAATTACATTTGGTATATGAATGAAGAATTTACAAAAATTCCAGAAGATTTAGAAGCAATTTCTTATGCCGTAATTGGATTAGCAATCGAAGTTCACAGACAATTAGGACCTGGTCTTTTAGAATCTGCGTATCAAGAATGTTTGTATTTTGAAATTAAAAATGCGGGATTAGTAGTTGAAAAAGAAATAGCACTTCCTATAATTTATAAGAATCTAAAATTGGAACAAGGTTATAGAATCGACTTACTTGTTGAAAATAAATTGGTTATAGAATTAAAAACAGTTGAGAATTTCACGCCTGTGCATTTCGCTCAAATATTAACATATTTAAAACTTGGCAAATATCCTTTAGGTTTGCTAATAAACTATAACAGTAAGATTCTCAGAAACAATATAAAACGATTTATAAATACAGCACCAAATTCATAATTATTTTGTGAATCTTCGTGCAACCTTTGTGTAACTTTGTGAAATAACTAATGAAAAAACTATTCAAATTAATCCTCAATACCATTCCCCGCCCAATCCTAATCCGATTGAGCTATATCGCACGTCCTATTTTAGCTTTTATTTTAAAAGGAACCACTTTTACAGATCCAATTGACGGCAAAAGTTTCAAGATGTTTCTCCCTTACGGTTACGGAAACCAACGCAACAATGTGCTTTCGCCAAGTACTTTGTCTTTAGAAAGGCACCGTTTGCTTTGGTTGTATTTAAATAGTGAAACCGATTTTTTTCAATCTGAACTTGATTCAGATTCTTCTGTTAAACAACCTAAAAGTATCAAATTAAGAGATGCTGAAACGAGTTCAGTATTAAAAGTACTGCATTTTGCACCAGAACAAGCATTCTATAAACTTTTTAGAAATCAAAAAAACATTAATTATACCACAACCGATTTGTTTTCGCCACTCGCCGATGTAAAAGCCGACATTTGCAATTTGCCGTTTCAAGATAATTCTTATGATGTAATTCTTTGCAATCATGTATTGGAACACATTCCAGACGACACAAAAGCAATGCAAGAATTGTATCGGGTTTTAAAACCTGGTGGAATGGGAATTTTCCAAATACCACAAGATTTGAATCGGGAAACTACTTTTTCTGATGATTCTATAACCAATCAAAAAGAACGCGCAGCCATTTTTGGACAATACGACCACGTCCGAATTTATGGAAGAGATTACTTTGATAAATTACGAAGCATTGGTTTCACAGTTGTTGAAGAAGAGTATACCAAAAAAATTGCTCCTGAATTAGTTGAGAAATATTGTTTGGCAAAAGG
>JBIIFA010000173.1:0-4236 GCA_044237565.1 Flavobacterium sp. | reverse complement strand
AGTTTTCTTTTGGAATATCACCATAACTTTGTGCGCCTGTGTGGGGAAAATCATCCAATCTCATATTCATTGAACGAACTATTGTTGCAATAGCTCCAAATTTGGAAGCTTCTTTAGCTCCGCCAAATCGTTGATCTACGCAACCTCCATAAGAAGTAAAAGTTTCAATGTTTTCGGGTTGCATTGGACGATTGAAAAAAACGATTTTCCCTTTGATTTTATCAAGACCTAATTCTGCTATTTCTTTGATGGAATGCACTTCAATTACTTCGGCTGAAATTCCATTTTTTGGTGTTGCAATTGAACCTCCCAAAGCGCAAACAGGAATGGTAGTTTTTGTTTTATTATCTAAAATATAAGCGACTTCTTTTTCGCCACGAACCCATTTTGGCACCATCACTTCTTGAAGATAGACTTTGTCTAATCCAAGAGTTTCCAATTGTGCTTTGGTATATTCTACACCTTTTTGAGCACCTATGGAACCAGATAAACGAGCACCAATTTTATTGGACAAATCATCCAACCACGAGTAACATTTGGAATTGGTCAATGCCGATTTATAGATTTCTTTGAACTTTAATTCGTCGTTGCTTTGCGCAAAAGTGAATGTTGAAAAAAGAAAAAGTCCGTAAAGTATATTTTTCATAAACTTAATTTTATTTAGTAAAAATAGGATATTATGGCGATTAAACCAAACCCAAACTTGAAAATGCAAACAGCACCTTAACTATTTTAATTGATTAATTCCCAATAATATCCTTTTCCTCTTTTTTATCGTTGCTCAATAAAATAGGAGTTTCTTTGGCTAACTTATTCTTAGTTGGAATTTTATAATTAATACTAAATCCAAAACGGCGAGTATCCATCTTATTATTAGACAACAAAGGTGTATTGTAAGAAATGAATTCTGATTGATTGGTATTAAAAACATCATCTAAATTAATTGAAATAGATAATTGGTCCTTTAAAAACTTTTTAGAAAATGACAAATCTAGGGTATTGTTGAAAGGTTTATTCGCAATGAAATAATAGTAATTCCCTTTGGCAGTGATGTAACTAAAATTGGCAACAAACTTAATTTTACTTGGCAATACCAATTGCGACATTAAATTATAAACCCAAAATCCTTTGGTTTCTATAGATGGAATTTGATGTAATTGATAGCCCGCATAAACAAAAAGAAAATTCATTTCATCTGGATTCACATTCATTTTCATCGTTTCGGCAAGACCTTTGGTAAACAACATGTACGGAATTGGCAATCCAATATTAAAATTATGTACTTTAACTTCGGGAACATTTACATTGGTATTAACCACTATATTCGAATTCAAATTTAATCTTTGTATCACTTGATTCTTAGCTGAACTCAATGAATATCCAATAAAAGCATAATCATAAGCACTCAATTTCACTTCATAATTATCAAATATGGTGGGTTGTAAATTTGGATTTCCAATATTATTAATGTTTTGATTTTGATACGTCGTATTGTTCGGATTCAAGGCTGACGTACTTGGCAAAGTAATCTTCTTATTATAATTTAGATTAAAGAAAATCGACTTATTAAAATTATACTGTGCACTTGCATTTGGGAAGAAACGAAACTGTTTGAAAGGGGTTAGGTCAGTACTATTTGTTTTTCCTGTTATATTATAATCTTCAGCTCTACCACCAAGAATAAAACTCAAACTATTGAACTTGGTTTGGAATTCAAAATAACCTGCGGTAGTTTTTCTTTCATAATCTAAATTAATGACAGCCCTATTTTGGGTTTGAAAACTCAATACTTCATACAAACTCCCAAAACTCAATTTACCCTCATCAGAAAAAGCAATTGGCTGGGAATAGTCAAACTTCAAGTTATACAATTTTTGATCGGAGGAGTTCTCCAATACAGGCGAAATAGAACTAGCCGTATTAAATATAAAATTATTTTGATTTCGATTGAAATTAAACCTAAAATCTAATTTTTTGGTTTTGTCCGCAAATCGTTTTTGATATGTAGCGACCGCATCTTGTCTCCATCCTTTAGAATCCGATTGATCTTGGGTGGAAAAACCAGGTCCGTTAGATAAAGTAGCATTCCCGTTGTTGTTGTGATTCACATCGTAGTTCAGTAATAATCGGTCTTTTTTAAAATCAAACGTCAAAGCCGATTTTACGAAATTAGTTCTACCTGTTCTGTCAGTTTCTGTATTAGTTATTATGGTTTGTCCGCTATTTTCTTCTTTTTTTAAAGACGCCCATATGGCACTTTCTCTGTAGTTTTGTCCCATATTCAACTGCCAGCCGAAGTATTTATTTTTAGCATTCAACAAAACACTGTTATTAACTCTCCATCTCAAATGATCATAGTTAGTGCTATTTATACTGTTTGTATAAGTCGCACTCAAGAAATTCTTAGCGTTTTTATTGGTAATAATATTCAAAATTGCTCCTCCTGAAGTAGCTGGAAATTCAGCTCCTGGTTGCGTAATTATTTCGATTTTTTCAATCGCATTGGCTGGCATTCCTTCAAGAAATCCATTCAATTCATTAGAAGAAATATTCAAAGGTCTTCCGTCCATAAATACATCTAGTTGCTTTCCTTGGTACATCATTCCTGCAATATCTGAAGCAATTAATCCAGGTAGTTTTTTCAAACCTTCTAAAACAGAACCTGAATTCAAACTTGGTTGATTGGCAAAATCAAAAATGGTACGATCCGCTCTTTGATCAATTGCTTTCTTACTTTTAATTATCGTAACTTCTTTAAGTTCTTCCGCTTTTTTGTTATTTTCTTGAGCTGATATATTAAGAATGGTGCCCAATAAAAAGGCGTGTAAAATATAAATTTTTTTCATTGTACAATTTAGTTTTATTGCTAAACGATTAAAAAGTCTTTTTGTTACATTTAAAATTCAAGTTATTCTTAAATAAATTATTGAAATTTCAAGCAATACCAAACTTTACTGACTGAAACAATACTCATAGGTTACGCCATTAGAAATTGGAACTCCAGCATTATATTTTTCGGCAATTCGATAAACATATTGTCGTATTTCAAATGATTTGCGACCATTTTATATCAAATGCGGACTAAAAAGTAAAAAGGATTTGCATAAAATACAAATCCCTTTTTTAAAATTATAAATAGAATGAATTAATGTCCGCCAGAAACTGGTTTGTCAAAATCAATTCCTTGACTTCTTAATATCCCGCTTACTTTCCAAGCATAGAAAGCCAAATAAGCAAAACATATAACTCCTACTATATAACTATTTTGAATACCGATGCTTTCAGAAATATATCCTTGTAACCAGCTCACAATTCCACCACCCATAATCATCATAATTAAAAAACTACTTCCTTGACTGGTGTTTTTTCCTAACCCGCTAATTGCCAATGTAAAGATACACGGCCATAAAGTACTACAAAACAAACCTACACTTGTAAACGCATAGACACTTGTCATTCCAGTAGTAGCCATTCCAATTACTATTGCAACAATTCCTAAAGCAGAAAACAAAAGCAACATTCTTGCAGGATTTCCTTTGCTTAAAATATCTGCAGCTATTAATACTAAAATTATTAATCCGTAAACATAAAAAGGAGTTAAGTCGTGTTTTGCTATAGCATTTACTAATAAAAATACTCCAAAAGCCAAATATGGAGCTAAGAATTTGAATACTTTTTGTAGGTTCATATCATTGGTAAAAGCACCAACTGCACCTGTCCAACGTCCAATCATTAAACTCGCCCAATACAATGAAATATAAGGAGCAATATCTTGTGTTAGAAATCCTAATTTAGATTCCATATACGCTGGTAAATTACTAGCTGTTGAAACTTCAACACCTACATAAACAAAAATTGCAATCATACCCAGAATTAATTGTGGGTATTTCAAAGCTGAACTTCTTGAAGAAATAGTATCATTTTCTACTTCAACAACTACCGCAGGTTTATCAGGAAGTGATGAAAATTTTAATAAAATAGCAACCAATAAAAAAGCCAATCCTAAAACTAAATAAGGAATTTTTACACTTTCAATGCTCATTTCAGTATTTGCACCAGCACTAGAACCAAAAATAGCAAAACTCACAATCAATGGCCCAATTGTGGTCCCAAAATTATTGATTCCGCCTGCCAATGTTAGTCTTTGGGAACCTGTGGTAATTGGTCCTAAAGCAATTGCTAACGGATTTGCTACTGTTTGTTGCAATGAAAACCCTAATGCTACAATGAATAATC
>JBIIFA010000048.1:0-11874 GCA_044237565.1 Flavobacterium sp. | reverse complement strand
TCGTCACGATTCGTTTCTCCCTGATACCATAAAGCGCCTTTTATTGTATAAGAAGTTACTGGATTAATCATTGCATTAAAAATCGCCGAAGGAATTCTTTTATATTTTTCGGTGGTGTCTTTTTTAAATTTATTTACATCTAAAAAAGGCGCAACAGCTTCTTTACTTATCCAAGGTTGAATGCGAGTTCCTCCCCAAGAAGTCATTATTAAACCCACAGGAACATCTAAAATTTCTTGTAATTGTTTGCCATAGAAATAAGCAACAGCACTAAAATCTTTTACATTTTCAGACGATGCACCATCCCATTTTTTATAATTACTAACAGAATCTAATGGCGTTGGCGAACCATTTTCAGTAATGGAAAACAATCGTAGATTTGGGTTTTTTGAAGTTGCAACCGACAAATTTCCATCAAATGTAGGTTGTCCTGTATATCCTTTCAATGGCATTCTCATATTTGATTGACCCGAACAAATCCAAACTTCGCCAAATAAAATATTGTCTAAGTTGATATTCGACTCAATACTTTTTAGTTGAATGGTTTGTGGTTCCTTGCTTAAAGTGGTTTTCATGGTAATTTCCCAACGACCATTTTCAGGAGTTGTAATTTTCAATGTTTCTGAAATCCAACTGGTTTTAATAGTAATTTTTTCCCCAGGTGTTGCCCAACCCCAAATTTTAACAGAAGTATTGCGTTGCAGAACCATATTGGATGCAATTATACTTGGTAGTTTTATTTTTGCAAAAGTTTCATTACAGCTAAAAAGCAAGAAAATAAAAAGGTAGGTCAATATTGAATTTTTCATGATTTTATTTTTTAATTATTTTAATACTTCCAGTTTGGTATTCATTGTTGCTAAATCGCATAAAATACAGACCGCTTTTTAAAAAGGACATGTCAATTTGATTTGATAGATTGTTATTTTTGACCACTAATTTTCCCGTAAAATCGTATAATTTCAAGCAATCGAATTTTTTTAAAATTACATCCGAAAACTCTAATTTATCTACTATTGGATTTGGAAAAACAAGCAATTCTTCATTATTCGAAATAGGATTTACATTGAGACTAGCGACTTCTGCAATGCTAAAATCAGAAAAACGAACTGCTTCATCTCGTAAATTTCCAACATCATTCAAACTTCTATAAATTCCCCATTTTGGTCGAATAAAAGTATTATCGGGTCTTATTGTTGCAATATTTGGATTACTATAAGACATTAAAACAGTTCCGTCACTGTGTTTTTTTAGTGTTATTGAATAGCTTCCTGAACTTCCCACATTAATCGTTTCTTCTGCATCTATCCAATTTCCTTCAAATGGTAATAAGTTTACAGTTCTTACTTTATCTGTTCCAGAAGTTGCATTTGCAACATATATTAATTCTAGTTTATTGGGAGTTCCAAATCTTGGTGTTAAAGTAAATATGGGGCTACTATCATCGCCATCAACTGCTTTTATTTGATGCAAATGAGTGAAATTTGCCGAAGGCTGAAAACCAATTGGGATTTTGAATCGCCATTTGTAAATAATATTTTCACCTAAAGTTCCTTTTAAATTATCTGGTGAAGCAGCATAGGTTTTAATTTCAACACGCTGGCGATCTGTTAATGTTGGGTCAACAGGTTCGTTATCCAATAAAGCATGTGAATAAAATTCGAAAACATATTTATTTAATTCGGTATCAAAAACCTCTGCAATGTGCCTTCCCGACGCCCAAGGATGATATAAATCGGGAGCTTCAACGGCACTCACACCATTTCCTGGGGCAAATGCATTTGTGATTCTTTCGTAGGTATTTCCAGGTCCATTTGCATTTAAAATTACTTGCGAAAATGTGACCGTTGAGTTTATCAATAGAATAGAAAACACTACTATTTCTCTTTTCATATTTAATCTTTCCGAATAATAAAGTAGTTTTGAAGTCATAAATTATTTACTAAAACTAAAATTCTTTTTCTCCAATCTCACTTGATGGAAGTTTATTTTTGCTATTTATTTTATTAAAATTATAACTGAAATTCAATAATAATACATTGGTTTCGTAGCTATAGTTTGTTGTTGTATAAAAATCAGTTCCAAACGTTGTAATTCGTTGTTGGTTCGAACCCATATTTCCAAAATTAATATTTTGCCATTGCAATCCTATTGTTCCATTTCCATTCAAAATAGTTTTCTTTGCAGACAAATTGGGTGATAAAAATCGAGAATCTTCTCCTTGAGCAGTTGGTTTTGCTGAAGTATAATTTACATTGGCTGTAAGACTCAAAGTTTTGTCTAAATTGAAGGTGCTATTTGTATTTAATGAATAGGCCCAATTAGAATTATCTACATTTGACGTGATTCCCAAAATATTCAATTTGCCCGTAATTTTATAATTGTAAATATTTCCACCTACATAAATTGAAATCCATTTCAATGGCTTCAAATTAGTTCCGAATTCTAATCCGAATAATCTTGCTTTTTCGGCATTTGTGAAAACTCTATTCAGAATGGTATCTGCATAAACACTATTTACGCGTTGGATTGGATTTTTGATATTCTGATAATATAAAGTTGTAAATAAAGTTCCTTTTTTGAAATTGTGGTTCACACCAAATTCTACTAAATCTACAAATTGTGGTTTTAAATCGGGGTCTCCTTGTTCCAATGTTTCTGAATGTTCTCTTTCTGGTATTGGGTTTAACTCAAAATTATTGTTGCGTTGTACTCTTTTACTGTAACCCAATTTTGCATTCCAAGAAGTATTAAAAGTATATAATAAATTGGCAGAAGGAAATAAATTACTTAAGTTCAATCGATGGGGATTTGAATCTGTTGATAAAATAACTTCTCTTGCCGAGTATTCATAGCGCAATCCAGCGGTGTAATCCAATTTATTTTTTTTGCCGCTGTATTGTGAATAGAATCCGTTGATATGGTTTACAGATTTTGCAGTTCCTCTGAAATTTGCTGCATCTAGTTGAGCTGAAATGGGTGTTACGATATAATCAAACTTCCCGTTTTGTTGGTCGAATCGGTACTGATACCCACTTTCTAATTTTCCTGAACCAATCGCAATTGCATAATCTAATTTAAATCGGAAGCCATCAATTGGATTTCTATAAGGATTATTTACTTCTTGTAATACAATTGATTTTGTAGCTAAATCTAAATTTTTATTAATTGTATTACCATATAAATCAGCATTTTCATATAAAATTGAAGTCGTTAAATTTGATTTATTTTCAAAAGTATGTGTATAATCAAGATTAGTCAACGTAAATGTACCTTGTTTCGTTTGAACATTAGAATTAAAATAGGCGTTTTGACTTAGTAAGGCATTGGTATTTAAATCAGAAGTCGAATTGTTATACACAATATCTGCTCGTCGGGCTTGGAATTTCCTACCTATAAAGAAACCAAAGTTAAAGACATCATTTTTATTTGCGGTATAAGAAATTGCGGTTTTGGTTCCGTAATTATACTTGTCAAAACTTCGTTCTCCTTTAGATGGAAATCGAGTGATGGTATTATTAATGAAGTTTTTGGTAAATACATCGCCTTCACGAAAACCATTTACGTCGTTTCTTAGATAGTTCCCACTAATGGTAATGTCGAATTTTTTGGTTTTATAATTGAACGTTACATCACCGCCAAATCGTTTTGGTTTTTCTAAATTATTATAATCGCCCGTACTTGGAAGTCCACCAGATAAATTTGATGTCAATGCCGTTCCAGTTATAGTATTTTTTTTGGTGATAATATTTATAATTCCTCCTTTTCCATCGGGGTCATATTTTGCCGAAGGTGCGGTTATTAACTCAATATTTTCTATTGTATTTGCTGGCATTTGACTCAAAACTGTTTGCGCATCGGTTAAAACTGGTTTTCCATTCACTAAAACCATAAAGCCATTAGATCCTCGAAGACTAATTTCACCCTGACCGTTTACCGTTACCGAAGGTAAATTTTTTATAACATCGATTGCATTTCCTCCATTTGCTGTTGCAAATTGATCCGATTTATAGTATTGCTTATCGATTTTATTATAGGATGTAGCTTTTGTCCCCTTAATAACTACTTCTTCTAATATTTGATTACTTCTTTGTAATTTTATAGTTTGTAGATTTAGAACTTGGTTATTTTCAACCAAATTATTTTCCAAGTATTGAATTTCATATCCTACAAAGTAGATTTTGATTTTGTAATTACCCGTTTGGATATTTTGAATAGTAAAAACGCCATTTTTGTTTGTTACAACTCCTGTAACTAAAGAATTATCCGTTTGATTCAATAAAGCAACGCTAGCATATTCAATTGGTAGCGAGGTTTGGTTATCTATAACAATACCTTTTATTGTGCTTTTTTGAGCTACAATTGAATTAAATGATAAAATTAGGAATGATAAATAGAAATAGGTATTTTTTAAGCTCATTTTATTAATTTTAATTTTCTTGAATTGAAAAATCATTAAATCGAACTGCTTCATCTCTTAAATCTTGAGCTTTTTTTAAGCTTCTGTAAATTCCCCATTTTGGTCGGATAAAATCATTATCAGGTCTAATTGTCATGATATTTTCATTGCTGCAAGATAGCAATTCCTGTCCACTTTTTACTTTTTTAATTGAAATGGAATAGGTTCCGTTGGCTCCAATTTTTATTTTTTCAGTAACTTCAACCCAAACACCTTCAAATTCAGATAGATTGGCACTTGCAATTGTTGTTTCATTATCATGAATTACTAGCAGTTGATTGATTTTGCTTTTTCTAGCCGTTATTGTAAATATTGGCAACTCTTGAGAGCCTCCAACCGCTTTAATTTGGTGTAAATGCGTAAAACTGCCTGATGGTTGAAATCCTTTTGGAAGTTTAAATTTCCATTTATAAGTGACCGTTTCTCCTAAAGTTCCTTTCAGATTATTTGGTGAGGATTCGTATGTTTTAATTTCAACACGTTGCCGATCTAGTTTTTCACACCTGTCGTTATCAGGTGTTACATGAGAATAAAATTCAAATACATTTTCTTTCAAATCTTCATCCCAAACTTCTGCAATATGCCTTCCAAAATCCCCATGAATACATTCGGGGTGTTCCACAGCTTCATTTCCTGGAGCCAAAACACTATTGATTAGTTCGTATGTATTTCCAGGTCCATCCGATTTTAATACTACTTGGGAATTACAAATATATGGAAGTGCGGTTACTAAAAGGGCAAAATATAATTTCATTGGGTTGATTTATATTAAATAAAAATGCGATATCTTTTTAAAAAATACCGCATTTTCATTTTGATACTGGAATTAGTTATTGAATTACTAGTTTTTTTGTAACTGATATTCCTTCTCCCGTAATTTTTACAAAATAAGTTCCTTTACTTAAGTAAGAAACATCAATTCCTTCATTACTTGCTTTAGATTTCTGTACTTGTTGTCCTAAAGTGTTGTAAATAGTTACGTCTTTTTCTAAATGAGTAATAGAATCTATATAAAATTTGCCGTTTGAAACTGGATTTGGATATATTTTTAATCCTGAAGTTTTAACAGAAGTAATTCCTAAAGTTACCGCACCGCCTAAAGCTTCTCCCCAGTTGTTTGCAACTCTAATTTCGTCAATAATCAGTGTTGGAGTAGATGAAGAAGAAGCTTGCAATATTTTAATTCTATCAATATTATTTCTAGATACTGAAGTTGTTGGATTATTTTGTGTTAAAGTAGGAGGTGGTAATGGAGTTGTATTTGTAGTTGGATCAATCCATAAATTAGCTACTTGGTTCGTAGAAACAGCATCTCCAATATTTTCATAGCTAATCACTATTAAGTATTGTGCACCAAAGTCATATTCAGTTGTACTCCATACACATTCATCACCACTATTTGATTTTGATAATCCGATGTTGAATTTAGTATTAGTAAAATTTTTTCTAAACATTACATCTGCAGAATATTCAGTTGTTGCAACACCTGCTACAACATTCTCTGAATAAAAGCTATAAATACCTGTTGGAGTTGATTTATCAGGATCTACACCTGCTGGCACTGTAGTAGGGGGATTTGCGGCTGCAGCAGCAGCTGATGCGGAAACAATTGAAGTAGCGTCTGCTGCAGTAAAAAGAAATGAAGAATACAAACTACCGCTTGTTGTATTTGTAAATTTCAATTCAGGATCTATTCCTGAACCTACATACGTAATTGCGTTACCAGAAGCAGTAGGAATAAGTGTATTTGCCCATGTTGGTGAAGCAACAATTGTTACGTCATCTGTTATATTGGAGCTTGGTGTAATAGTCCAAGAACCTAGTCCAGTACCTGAATTTGTAGATAGAGCAGTTGACGCCCCATTATTCATTAATATTAATTTATCGGTAATATTATAATTGGCAAAATTTTCATGTAATGGCAACGTCTTCAATGCTGTGTTTCCAACAAATACTTGTGTTGCAACTCTAGTACTTTCGGTACTATTTACAGTTTGAGAAACATAATAGTTGGTATAAGTTAATGGCGTTGATGATGATAACAGATTACCTCCAGATAGTGCATCATACCATTTAAATGTACCGCCAATTGTACTTGTTGCAACTAAATTGGCTACAGTTGGAGTAGGAGTACTGTTAAAAGCTTGTCTTTTTTCAGTAGTTGGAGGGGGAGTGAAGGCTGGTAATGGGCTTAGTACAATTTTAAAATTATCAATTTGTTGTTGATTTGAAGCACTAGCAGATGTAGAGAAAGAACCTAAAAAACCAAAATGAGACATTGCAGTTGATGTATACGTTGCATCCGTTACACTACCCAAACTTGTAAAAGAACCAGAGGAAGGATCTGCAAAACCTCCAGCAATTGGATCTTCACGGTAGTACATTGTCCAAGAATCAAAATCAGCATTGTATTCTACTTTAATGCTCACATTATTAGGAGCTGTTGCTGTTGCTGTTGCTCCAGCATTTAAAGCAGGTGTTGCAAGTAAGGCAGTTGAAACTACACTTCCTAACGCAGGAGAAACAGCCGTAGAAGAACCAATTCCGTTATGGAATTTAACCAGACGAACAGCACCAGGATTAAGAGGTGTCGAAGCAGCATTATCAACGCTTCTTTGCAGTATTAAGGCATAACCATCTGTACCAGAAGTGGATCCATCTATTAAATTAGGAGTTGATGCGCACAATACAACTGCAAGGTAATATTGTCCATCAGAATATCCCTGTGTGGCACTTGACATCGCTCTTGAAACTCTCATATTAACTGTCCAAGTAACAAGGTTTGTGTTATTGGTAAGTGTTGTGTTTAAGCCCGACGGCAAAGCAGAAAAAGGTGCTGTCAAATTTGGTCTTCCACTAGCTCCACTAGATGCTAAATTTAAATAGGCGTCTGTTGAACCGCTTAATAGAGCGGTAGATATTGCACCGTTTGAATTTTGAGTGTACGTAATTGAACTTGCCGGAACTGTCGAAGTTCCACCAGTAAAAGGAGCCGCTACGGCAGCAGTTCCAAATGTTTCTTTAAATACTGTTTGACTATATATTGAATTTGCACACAGCAAAAGCAATAAGATTGCATAATTTAAGGATTTGTAGTTAAGTAATAATTTTTTCATAATGTTTGTTTTAATTGTTTTTTAATATAAAAAGGTAAGTTGTTAATAATAATTAGAACTAAATTTATTTACTTTTAAAATCAGTTGTTTTTAATAATATTTCAAAATTATCAATTTTAATTTAGCATTAAATACTAAAATAGGGGTAAAATTGTACAATCTATTTTATTAATATCATATTTTACTTTATATAATTGTAAAGTATTAAAAAAGGGCAAAAAAAAAGAGCTTGAATAATCAGGCTCTATTTTAAAATTATATTTTTTGAAGAAATCGATGAATTAATGATTATCCGGATCTAAGTAATTTGGAATACCATCTCCATCACCATCTTCAAAAATAATTTCTCCATTTGCATTCTTGTGAATTTCATTTTTTGTCATATAACGATCACCATCGTCATCTACATCATAATAGTTGGGTACTTTATCTCCATCACTATCATAATCTTTGGGTTTCTGACCCGCTACAGTAGTACTTATTTCATATTTGGATAAAACACCATCTCTATCGTGGTCTCTACTGCGTTGGCTTTTTAATTTAAAGCTAAAAATTAATGGAGAATAGCTCGGGATACTCGCAGATGCAACTTGGTTGTAATATCCCAATCCCGATGGTAGAAACATTACACCTGCTCCAAAATTTGCGAAAGTTATTGGATTTGGACCTTCCGAAGTATCATAAGTTCCAGTTTTAAATAACGGGATAATTTCTCCCCAACCTTCAACAACCGATTGTAATTGAAACCAAATTGGATTTTCAGAATAATCAAATTGTTCATCTGATAGTAAAGTTCCTCTGTACGATACATAGACAGAATCTACGGCACTTGTACTTTGATTAGTTCCTTCACGAAGCTTTAAATAATAAATTTTATAATTCACATCGTGGTCATCATTTTGAACTTCAATAAAATTTAATGGATATGTTTGTTGCAAACGGATGGATTGTTGTGTCCCCCCAACTGGTATTTTAGTCATGGTAACATTATAATCACCATCAACAGTTAAATAATGAGTATCGATATATTTGTTAATAGAATCCATGTCAGCTGCATATTGAACGGGATAGGCTCTCAATTCAACTGTTGGAATTGGATCACTTTTCGAACAGGAAACAATTGTCAATCCTACTACTATAAAAAACACTATTTTGAAATATTTATTCATTTTTTAAAAATTTTAAGACCGCAAGATACAATATTGATTTATTTTTGTAACCAATTTAACTTTGATTTTAGAAAAAATATGAGAGTAGATAAATTTTTATGGTGCGTTCGGTATTATAAAACTAGAAATATGGTTACAGAAGCCTGTAAAAAAAATCATATTACTGTCAATGGCTTGGTTGCAAAACCTTCAAAAGAAGTATTTCCAACAGATAAAATTACATTCAGAAAAGACCAAATTACTCAAATAATTGTTGTTTTAGATATTCCAGCAAATAGAGTAGCTGCAAAATTGGTTGATATTTATAGAAAAAATGAAACGCCACCTGAAGTTTTTCAACATTTAGAACTATTGAAATTATCAAAAGAGCATTATCGAAAAACGGGAGATGGACGACCAACAAAAAAAGACCGTAGGGATTTAGAGGATTTTGGAAATGAAACAAATGATGATGAAACTAACTAGTGAATTTTGGGAAGAACGCTATCAAAGAGGGGAAGATAAATGGAATGTTGGTGAAATTTCCAAACCGATAAAAGAATATATCGATCAAATTACGGATAAAAATATCAAGATTTTAATTCCTGGTGCTGGTAATGGCTATGAATTTGAATTTTTAATCAAAAAGGGTTTCAAAAATTCCTTTGTAGTTGATTATGCTGCAACTCCTTTAGAAAATATTAAAAAAAGAATTCCAAATTTGAATGAAAATCAAATCATTAATTCTGATTTTTTTGAATTAGAGGGAAAATATGATTTAATTATTGAACAGACGTTCTTTTGTGCTTTGAATCCAGAGTTACGGGAGGATTATGTGCGAAAAATGAAATCGATATTAAATCCTAAAGGCAAAATCGCTGGACTCTTATTTCAATTTCCGTTAACTGCTGAAGGACCGCCTTTTGGAGGTTCAAATGAAGAATACATCGCTTTATTCAAAAAAGATTTTAATATTGTTACGATGAAAACAGCCTATAATTCTATTTCTCCAAGAAAAAACAAAGAGTTATTTGTTATTTTTGAAAAGAAATGAAATTATGGAATTACTGGAAATGGTGCGTTTTTATAAGCTCCTAAATCTGGTGGTAATGTCCTTGGAACTCCTAAAATATCTGTTGCAATTAAATAGGCCGGATTTCCTTTTGCAAAAGCAGCCGATGAATTGTCAATATTCAACTTATTTTGATTGGAATTAAAAAATTTAGGGTCTTGATTTCTGATAATATTGGTATAATGCGCGACGTCTGTTTCAAATAAATACAATGGATTATTAGTAAATTGATTGGCTACATTATTGAATTTCATTAAGCAACTATTAAATTTATAGTTGAAAACAGCACCGTCTTTTTTGTCCAAAATCATTTCAACTTGGTTGGAACCATAAATAATACAATTGTCAAATTCTGCTTGATTCAATGCGATTGGAGTGATAATTTCTCCGTCTTTTTTGTAATTGCTCAGTAAAACTGCAACTTGTTTTGAACTTTGCCAGTTGTTATTGAACGTGCAATGTTTGAAAAGATAGGAACCGCCTTCCGTGCAAGCGATACTTGCCTGACCAGCAGAATTGATGACTAAATTCGAACCTTCAATTTTTGCAGTTCTTGCCAATATTCCAACATTGGAACAATTATAAATTTGAGAATTATCAATTTTTAAAGTGGTATTTGTAGTATTTTGAACATCTCCAACAAAAATTCCTACCGTAGCATTTTTTAATGTAAGATGATTAATTTGATTGTTCACACTTCCTTGACTCATCCAAATCAACCCCCATTGTCCGGGAATATCAGAAAAACCAGGTTCTAATCGGTCGCCTTCAAAAATCACTTCTTTTTCTAAATTTGTAGTTGACGAAACTTCCCCGTTTACTTTTAATGAACCGCCATTTCCAACAATAATTCCTGAATTTGCGTGGAAATGTATTCGCGCTCCTGGATCAATATTGAGCGTTTCTCCACTCGGAATTCCGGCGTAACCATAGATAACGTAAGGCTTTGTATTTGTCCAATGGTATTCGTCATTATGGTCGTTATGGTCTAATACGAAACCGTAAATTTGATCTTCACCGAAAGGCAATGATTCGTAAGTTACACTCCCAGTTGAAGCATCAACGTATTTTTGTGGGTATAAAAATACCGCATCTTGAATTAAAGTTACCAATTCAACGTTTTGTAATTTACTGCCGGAATCAAATTGAATTTGATCAGTATATAAAAAATCGGTAGGATTTGCATCGGCAATTTCGGCTGAAGTTTCAATGAAAACATACATACTATCCTTGGCCAAAAGTTCAACATTATTAAATATTTTTCCGTTTTCGCCTCGCATTCCATCAATAGTCATTCTGTATTTTGATGCGGCTCCTTTTCCTAATTGGATTTTAGGAATTAAGATGTCATTGTTACTTTTATTATAAACTTTTAAAGTGTAAGTGCTTGACCCTATGTTAGTAAAAACAGTATCTAAATAAACAGTATCTTTTGAAAAACTTAAATTTCCAGTGCTTTGTTCAAATACGAAATCTTTTCTACATGATGAGATTGAAATTATAATTCCGATAAAAAGAACATACATTGTATTTCGCATGGGTGCTGATTTTTTGTAAAAATAGGTATTAATTTGATAATTTAAATACCCAAACTACTAAATTGTTAATGGATAACGAAATAATTTCTTTTTTAGTTTACCGATTTGCATTAGCGCATTAAAATCGTAATAAATTTTAAACTATCCTTATAATGTCTTATTTTTACATCAAAAAAAATGGCTTTCGATAAAGAGAAAATACTTTTAATGTGCAATGCGTTTTCAAAAAACACCTTGATGGAAACATTAGAAATTGAATTTATAGATGCAGGCGATGATTTTTTAGTTGCAAAAATGCCTGTCAATCCAAGAATTCATCAACCAATGGGTTTGTTGCACGGCGGCGCATCAGTTGCTTTGGCTGAAAGTGTGGGAAGTGCGGCTTCAATGTTATTTGTAAATCCCGAAGAAAGTGAAATTCGAGGCATTGAAATTTCAGCCAATCATTTGAGAACCAAAAAAGAAGGAATTGTTTTTGGAACTGCAAAAATCATTCACAAAGGACGTAGTTTGCATTTATGGGAAATTAAAATCACCGATG
>JBIIFA010000172.1:0-4265 GCA_044237565.1 Flavobacterium sp. | reverse complement strand
GGATGTTTTTCATCTTATGCACAGTCAAATTTGCTAAATGCTAAGACTCCTGCCGATATTGGTAAGAAAACTGCTGCACAATTGATTTCTGATAATGACAAACCATTAGCTTATGGTTATGTTCATGACAGAGATATTTTGATGGGCAAAACAACTTGGGAAATCATTGACTTAGATGAAAGGATTAATTTTCCTTTGTACTATCCAATTGATACTGCTAACATTGGTAAAGAAAGAAGATCTTTGTTTGATGTATTATTAAAAAACATCAAATCAGGTAAAATTACTGAAGTGTATTCTGATAGCTATTTCAATACAAAAAAATCGCTTAAAGATATGGCTACTTCTTTTACTTATACCGATACGCTTCAAGCAGGTATAGATGAAATTAATAATTATTTTGAAGATTATAAAGTTAGAGAAATTCCTGAAGTAGTAAAAAAAGATAAAAAAGGTAATGTTATTTCAGTAACTCCAGCTACTACTATTCCAGCTATAAAAACTTTAGATCCACAGTACATTAATAAGCAAGAATTAACTGCGCAAGATGTTAGCGGTTATAAAATAAAAGGTTTTTGGTACTTTGATAAACGTCAAAGCGAATTGAAATACAGACTGTTGGGGATTTGTCCAGTAGCTCCTGAAGCTAAAGAAAGAAATTCTGAAAATCCTGATGTTATTGAGTTATTTTGGGTTTATTTCCCATCAATTCGAGATATTCTTCATGAAGCTAAAGCATTTAACAATAGGAATTCAGCAATGCCAATTGATTTTGATACTCTCTTAAATGCTAGAAAATTCAACGGAGTTATTTATCAAGAGGAAAATGTTCAAGGTGATAGAACTGTTGAAGACTATATGAAAGACAATGCTCAAATGCAATTATTAGAGTCTGATAGGATTAAAGATAAAATCCGCGATTTTGAACAAGACATGTGGAATTACTAAATTTCATTATAATGTTAATAAACTCTTATCGAAAGATAAGAGTTTTTTTTTACGTTATTTTCTCATGTTTTTCATCTAGTTTTGTAATGTTATTGTTTTATGTAAAACATTAATTTTAATTTCTTATTCAAGCATAATGTTAGATTATATAATTGTTGGTTCTGGTCTCGCTGGAATTGCATTTGCTGAAAAAGCATTGCAAAATGATAAGTCTATATTGCTATTTGACAATCAATCTCAAAACTCATCTAGAATTGCAGGAGGTTTATATAATCCTGTTATTTTAAAACGTTTTAGTGAGGTTTGGCAAGCACAAGAACAATTGCTACTTTTAGATGAATTTTATCAAGCATTGGAATTTAAATTAAAGATTAAAGTTGATTATAAAATTCCTATTTTGCGCAAATTTTTCTCTATCGAAGAGCAGAACAATTGGTTCGCTGCATCTGATAATATAAATTTAGCACCTTTTTTATCTTTAGATTTGTTATCCACAAAATACAAAGGAATTCAATCCCCTTTTGATTATGGTCAAGTATTGCATACTGGATATGTCGATACGGCTACTTTATTGGATTCTTATTCCGAATATTTAAAAAAATCTAACCTATTATTACAAGAAACATTTGATTATAATGCATTGACAGTTTTGAGTGATTGCATTGAATATAAAAATCTTAAAGCCAAACACATAATTTTTGCAGAAGGATTCGGAATGCATTCCAATCCAATTTTTAATTATTTACCCTTAGACGGAACAAAAGGTGAACTGTTTATCATAAAAGCGCCTCATTTAGACTTGGATGTCATTATCAATACAAGCGTTTTTATTTTGCCATTGGGAAATCATCTGTTTAAAGTTGGGGCAACATACAATTGGAAAGACAAAACTAACTCGCCAACAGTGGAAGGTAAATTAGAATTACTAGCAAGAATAAATGAAATCTTAGATTGTGATTTTGAAATTATTGAACATTTCGCTGGTGTTCGACCAACTGTCAGAGACAGAAAACCACTTGTTGGAACGCACCCAAATCACGAAAGAATGCACATTTTAAATGGACTTGGAACCCGAGGTGTAATGCTAGCGCCTTCAATGGCGAAAGCATTGTTTGAATTTATCGAAAATCAAAAACCATTAGACAATGAAATCGATATCAAAAGATTCATAAAAAAGTAATCTATTGCTTGAAATCTTTATCATAAGAAACAAACATATTAATATATATATTTCTAGACAATCGAAGCACTAAAGGAAATGATAAAACCATTGATGCAATAATGGAAATAAATGCGACTTTTAAACTCGTATTTAAAATTACATAAGAAATAATAAAGGCAGCGATTCCAATTCCAACATTCAATCCATAACTCACATACATTGCGCCATAAAAAAAGGAAGGCTCGATTTGATATTTCAAACCACAATGGCTGCAATTTTCATTCATTTTCAGGATTTTTGTCAAATGAAACATGTTTTTATCCAAATACATACTCTCATTCTGACATTTAGGACAACTTCCTGTTAAAATACTATTTAATTTGGATCCTTTTTTTAACATTTGCAAAAAATTTAATTTTCCGATTTTGGAATTACAAATTTACACATACAATTACATAAAAATCATAATAAATGCTTAATATACACAATTTATCTGTTTCTTTTGGGGGTACCTATTTATTTGAAGAAGTTACTTTCCGTTTGGGTGCCGGAGACAGAGTTGGACTCGTAGGTAAAAATGGTGCAGGAAAGTCCACAATGTTGAAAATTTTAGCTCGAGATTTTGCTCCTGATTCAGGGGTTATTTCCCAAGAAAAGGAAGTTAGAATGGGTTTTCTTCGCCAAGATATCGATTTTGAACAAGGAAGAACCGTACTTGAGGAAGCGTATGAAGCTTTTACAGATATTAAAATTGTAGAAAAAAAGCTGGAGCAAATCAATCATTTGTTGGTTACAAGAACAGATTATGAAAGTGACGAGTACAGTCAAATTATTGAAGATTTATCAGATTACACGCATCGTTTCGAATTATTAGGTGGCTACAATTACATTGGTGATACCGAAAAAATTCTTTTAGGTTTGGGTTTCAAAAGAGAAGTATTCAATAATCAAACGGAAACTTTTTCTGGAGGTTGGAGAATGCGAATTGAATTAGCTAAATTATTATTGCAAGCAAATGACGTCTTACTATTGGATGAGCCAACCAATCACTTGGACATTGAAAGTATTATTTGGTTGGAAAGTTTCCTAAGAAATTATGCTGGAGTTGTCGTAATTGTATCACACGATAAAATGTTTTTGGATAATGTAACGAACAGAACGATCGAAATTTCTCTTGGTAAAGCCTACGATTTCAATAAACCGTATTCTGAATATTTAGAATTGCGTCATGAAATTCGTGACAAACAATTGGCAACACAAAAAAATCAAGCCAAGAAAATTGAAGAAACTGAAAAATTAATCGAGAAATTTCGCGCCAAAGCTTCCAAAGCTTCTATGGCGCAATCACTCATCAAAAAACTCGATAAAGTAGAACGAATTGAAGTTGATGAAGATGATAATTCCGTAATGAACATTTCGTTTCCAGTTTCAAAAGTACCAGGAAAGGTAGTTATTGAAGCCGAAAAAGTAACTAAAAGCTACGGACAAAACACGATTTTAAAAGATATTTCCCTACTAGTTGAACGTGGAAGCAAAATTGCATTCGTGGGTCAAAACGGACAAGGGAAATCAACTTTTATAAAGGCAATTGTCAACGAATTTGAATTTCAAGGAAGTATAAAACTAGGTCATAACGTACAAGTGGGCTATTTTGCGCAAAACCAAGCGGAATATTTAGATGGCGAAATTACCTTATTGCAAACCATGGAAGATGCAGCAACCGATACCAATCGATCTAAAGTTCGCGACATGTTAGGGTCTTTTTTATTCCGTGGTGACGACGTAGAAAAAAAGGTTAAAGTGCTTTCTGGAGGCGAAAGAAATCGACTGGCGCTTTGCAAATTATTGTTGCAACCCATCAATGTTTTGGTCATGGATGAGCCTACGAATCACCTAGATATCAAGTCTAAAAATGTTCTCAAAGCCGCTTTGCAAAAATACGAAGGAACACTTTTACTCGTTTCTCACGATAGGGATTTCTTGCAAGGAATGTCCAATTTGGTCTATGAATTCAAAGACCAAAAAATCAAAGAATATTTAGGAGATGTCAACTATTTCTTGGAGCAACGCAATATGGAAAACATGCGTGAAGTCGAGAAAAAAGATGCCATAAAGCAAGCAGCACCAAAAGAGAACAACAAAGCGTCCTACGAGG
>JBIIFA010000171.1:0-4270 GCA_044237565.1 Flavobacterium sp. | reverse complement strand
AATCAATATGGATGTTTTCTTCATCGAATTTTTCCCAAACTTCCACGCTATTTCCAAGAAATGCTATTGAAACAATTTCTTTATTGGCTTTCGCCAAAGTAACTCTTTTGACCAATTCATCTAAATCATCAATGATTTCATTTACCCAACCTTGATTATGACGAAGGTGCGTAATTTTAGGATTTACTTCGGCACAAACCGTTATGCAACCTGAAATATTTCCTGCTTTTGGTTGCGCACCACTCATTCCACCTAATCCAGAGGTTACAAACAAACCGCCAGAAGGACTTTTTTTAATTTTTCTAAAACCATTCAAAACTGTAATTGTAGTTCCGTGAACAATTCCTTGTGGACCAATATACATGTAACTTCCTGCCGTCATTTGACCGTATTGCGAAACACCTAATGCATTAAATTTTTCCCAATCATCCGGTTTTGAGTAATTTGGAATTACCATTCCATTAGTAACCACAACTCGAGGCGCTTCTTTATGTGAAGGAAACAATCCCATTGGATGCCCAGAATACATCGTCAATGTTTGTTCGTCCGTCATTTCAGATAAATATTTCATCGTCAGGCGGTATTGTGCCCAATTTTGAAAAACGGCTCCATTTCCACCATAGGTAATTAATTCATGTGGATGTTGGGCAACGGCATAATCTAAATTATTTTGAATCATCAACATAATGGCTTTTGCTTGCTCACTTTTTCCTGGATATTCTGAAATTGGACGGGCATACATTTTATAATCGGGACGCAAACGGTACATATATATTCTTCCGTAGTTTTCTAATTCCTCGGAGAATTCTTTAACTAAAACGGCATGGTCTTTTGGTTCAAAATAGCGAAGGGCATTGCGAAGCGCTAATTTTTTTTCTTCGGGAGATAAAATTTCTTTTCGTTTTGGGGCATGATTTATCTCTGTTTCAAACCTTTTTGGTTGCGGTAAAATAGTTGGAATTCCTTCTTGTATTTGTTCTTGAAAAGTTACACTTCTAGTTATAGATGGAATTGCGCCGCTTGAAATAGTATCTTTCATTTTAGTTTGTTTTCGAACGGTGATATATTATTCGTAATTTTTTCTAATTCTACCTTTTGGTGTTAAAGGTTCCTGATAAGGGCAATGGCGGCATCCACTTTTGCAGCAATAACCACGCTTTAAGTGGTGTTTTTCGGTGAAACACTTATATCCTTCAGGTGTAATATAGTAATCCTCACCTTCTATTAATTTATCCGCATTATTTAATTCCTTCATACTTACAAATTTATAAACTTTAAAGTGAAAGTAAAGTATAGTTACGAAATATTTAATACAAAGTAGAAGTTTGGAATTTTATCTCTGGATTATTCAATTAATAATTAAAACAATTGATCGGTTAGATTCTTATAAAATCAACTTTATCAATGGTGTGTTTTGCAATGGTTTCAATTAAAATGGTTTCGTCAAATGGTTTTATGACATAATCATCCATTCCGATTTCAATGAATTTTTTAATTTCCGATTTAAAGGCATTTGCTGTAAAAGCTATTATTGGAGTTGTAATTTTCATTTCATTTCTAATGATTTTAGTCGCTTCAACACCGTCCATTTCAGGCATGAAAATATCCATTAGAATAATATCAAATTGTTGTGTTTTTAGAATTTCAATACAATGCTTCCCGTTATTTGCTTCTACAATAGTACAATTATGATTTTCTAAGGATTTTTGAGCTACAAGCCTATTAATTGCATTATCTTCTACCAAAAGAATTGAAATATTTTCTAGGTCTAAATTATTATTATTATTATTATTATTAACTTTTACTAGATTCAAGTAAATGTGAACATCAGTTCCCTGATTTTTTTTACTTTCAATTTCAATTCTACCACTCATTAATTGCGCTAGTTCATAAGCAATTGACATTCCTAATCCTGTACCTCCAAATTTCCGGGTAACGGCACGAATTTCTTGGGAAAAACTCTCAAATACCTTCGAAAGAAAATCGGAACTCATTCCAATACCAGTATCAGAAATTGTTATGCAGATTTCTTGTGATTTTTCAAAATCTTGAATCATTTCACAGCGAATAGAGATGCCGCCTTTAATGGTAAATTTTAAAGAATTGCCTATGATATTGTAGATAATTTGTTCAATTCTTAATACGTCTCCTTTCAAAATTTTATGGATTTTATCAGATACAAATAAATCCATTTTTAGATTTTTTTCTTTTGCTTTTATTTGAAGTACGGAAACAATGTTGGCTATTTTACTATCAAAATCAAACTTTTTATTCTCAAGTTGTATTTCTTTGGCTTCAATTTTTGATAAATCCAATATGTTATTGACAACTCCCATTAAATGATAGGAGGCTAGGGAACTATTGTTTACAAATAGTTTCTGATTTTCTGATAGTTCTTCTCGATTTAATTCTCTCAAAAAACCTACAATAGCATTTAGTGGCGTTCTAATCTCATGGCTCATATTGATTAGAAATAGCTCTTTTGATTTTGCACTTTCCTCGGCTTTAATTTTTTCTTTTTCAAGTTCTATTACCAACATTTTTTGTTCGGTAATGTCAAGGTGAAGGCCTATCGAACCTATAATATTGCCCATATTGTCATAATTTGGTGCGCCACTTATTATCCACCATCGAATTTCTCCTTGTTTATTTATTACTTCTAATTGATAAATGTCAGCGATGCCAATCTCACGTATTTTCTTTTTAGATTCTACAATATCAATTCCTTTTCTTGATGCAAATAGGTCATTTGGATTTTTGCCAATCAATTCTCTAATTTCATACCCTGAAATAAAAGCAAAATTTTGATTTGCAAATTGAATCAGTCCTTCATTATCGACTTCAATAATTCCAATGTTTATATTGGAAATTATATTTCTATATTTTTGTTCTTGGTTTATAGAAAAATCATTGGCTTTTTTTACTTCAGTTATATCTTTGATAAAAAGATAAAATATCAATTTTTTATTTTGAAGAATTGGAGTAATTGCAATTTCTATAGGAAACTCTTTATTTTCTTTATTTATAGCCACACACCCTATTTGGCGAAACATATTACTTGTATCCCCTTTTTCAATATAATTGTTAATATTTGAACGACACATTATACTGTGACTTTCTGAAAAAACGGTCTCATATACTTTTTTGCCAATAACTTCTTCTTCTGTTTTGCCAAATAGAATTTGCGCTCTTTTGTTCCAAGATATAATTTCTCCCACTTTATCGAATAGTATTACCACATTTAGTGCGGAATCTAAAACTAGTTTACGATTGGTTTCATTTGATTTTCTCTCATTCTCAATTGATTTATTGAGTTTGAGATACGTTTTATTAATTTTTTCGGAAAATTTTATAAAAGCTGGGTTTTTTTGCAATTCAATTGGAATGAATTTGTCTATTTGATATTCTAATAAAGTTTGTTCATTCATTCTTTTTAATTTAAGAGGCGGCAAATTATTTAAACGAAATTAAACAATTTTATAAACTTTTTGTTTTTATTTTTAAAATAATGCAATATAATAAACAATTATTTAAGGTTGTATTAAAAATTTAATTAAATAAAATGAAAGGATGTTGTCATGAATTAAATTTACTTTCTATTTTTGGAATCATATAGATTATATTTGTGAAAATTTATTTTTTTAAATGGAATTTAAAAGTGTAAACCAGTTAATAAATATCGAATTTCCAAATGAAATCACTTTGCACATTAAACGCGAAGATTTGATTCATCCTTTTATTTCAGGTAATAAATTTAGAAAATTAAAATACAATTTGCTTCAAGCAAAAGCAGAGAAAAAATCAAAATTACTCACTTTTGGAGGTGCTTTTTCAAATCATATTGCCGCTGTTGCTTATGCTGGAAAGGAGAATAACCTCGAAATAATTGGAATAATTCGTGGCGAAGAATTAGAATCAAAAATTTCAGAAAACCCCACGTTGACTTTTGCTCAAAATTGCGGAATGAAATTTGAATTTGTAACACGCGAGGACTATAAAACCAAAGCCACCAATACTTTTATTGAAGATTTAAAAGGACGCTACGGCGATTTTTATTTGGTGCCAGAAGGGGGAACAAATTCGTATGCCGTAAAAGGATGTGAAGAGATTTTAACGGATGAAGATTACGATTTCACTCATATTTGTTGTGCAATTGGAACAGGCGGAACGATATCAGGATTAATCAATTCGGCAAAAGCCCATCAAAAAATAATTGGTTTTCCTGCTCTAAAAGGTGATTTTTTATCAGATGATATTCGTAAATTTGCAA
>JBIIFA010000047.1:0-11934 GCA_044237565.1 Flavobacterium sp. | reverse complement strand
ATTTGTCATTATTCGATGGCTCTTTTTGTAAGATCTCCAAAAGCATCAATTCTTCTGTCTCGAAGAAATGGCCAATTCTGACGTACATTTTCTTGTAAATCCAAATCCACTTCTGCAATCAGAATTTCTTCTTTATCATGGGAGGCTTGTGCCAATATTTCACCCTGTGGTCCAGCAATAAACGAAGAACCCCAAAATTGAATTCCCGAAGTATTTGGCAAGTATTGTTCTAATCCAATTCTGTTCGCAGCAGCAACATAAACTCCATTTGCAACAGCGTGCCCCTTCATAACATTCATCCAAGCACCGTGCTGCTTTTCCCCATATTCCTCTTTTTCAAGCGGATGCCAACCAATCGCTGTTGGATAAAATAAGACTTCGGCCCCTTGCAAAGCCGTCAATCGAGCCGCTTCAGGAAACCATTGATCCCAACAAATGAGCGTTCCAATTTTTCCTTTATTTGTAGGGAAAGCTTTGAAACCCAAGTCACCAGGCGTAAAATAGAATTTTTCATAAAAATGAGGATCATCTGGAATGTGCATTTTGCGGTACAATCCCGCTTCTGATCCATCTGTGTCTATAATATAAGCGCTGTTGTGGTAAATACCCGCCATTCTTTTCTCGAAAAATGGAACAATAATCACCACGCCCAATTCCTTTGCCAAAGCACTAAAAGCGATAAACGAAGTACTGTAAAGGGGTTCTGCCAAAGCAAAATTATCAACATCTTCACTTTGACAAAAGTAATGACTGCTGTACAATTCCGGCAACGAAATAACTTCGGCACCCATTTTTGCAGCCTCACGAACCCAAGACAAACATTTTTTAAGGTTGTTTTCCGCTACATCATTCAGATTCAATTGAATAACCGCTATTTTGTATTTATTCTCTGGCATCGCTAAATATTTAGACTGCAAAAATAGTTATTTTTATAAAAAGTAGGCATAAAGTGATTTATAAAATTTAAAAACGAGCGACAAACATGACATTGCGAGTAGTTAGGAAGCGTGCTTGTCATGCTGAACTTGTTTAAGCATCTGAATGAAATTAGCATCTGAAATAGATCCAGATTGACAAATCAAAAGTAGTTGTTTAGCCCCGATTGTAGCGGCATCCTGTTGTGGCGGGTTTCGCCACAAGAGAAACAGCGAAAAGCGGGGGAGAAGATGTTTTGAAAATAAAACGGGTGCTTCAGTAAAATAAAAATAAATCAATAGCAGTAACAATAGCAATAACAATGGCAATGGCAAAAACAATGACAATAGCAGTTATTATAGCAATTAATATTATAATTACTATGACAAAATCAATTTGATTTCAAGGCGATTTCTCCTGAATTGAGGTTGTTTATTTTAACAACTATTAAGGGAATTATTAACGGTGCAATGAAATATAAAGTCTTAAATTTACATGTAACAAAAGTTGAATCATGTTTAAATATTTGTAAATCAGTACATTATGAATTTAAAATTTGGACATTAAAAAAAGGAATGTGATGTATTGAATGAATTGAAATTAAGTAATAACTAAAAATTAGAAATTATGAAATCATTAATTGTAGTATTATTTTTAAGTTTAACGACTTCGTTTTATGCTCAAGTAAAAAAGGGTGAAGTCGAAGATCAAAGCATGAAGCCTGAAGAATTGCCCGAAATTGTTATTAAAGCGGCGGGAAAAGATTTTTCAATTTACATTCCTGATAAAAACCCAGATCAAAATGTTAGGTTACTTCAGGAGAAATTCATTGCGTATGATCTTGGTAAGGATTATGAAGGATATGAGTCGTATTTGGTTACCATGGAAACCGAAAAAGGCTCATTGGCAGCGACTTATAATGAAAATGGAAAGCTTACAAGTGTGGTTGAACACTACGAAAATGTTAAGCTTCCAAGTGCTGTAATTTTTTCAATTTATAAAAAATATCCTGGTTGGCGAATTGTAAACGATCAATTTCTATATACGCAAGAAGACGGTGATATTATTAAAAAACAATACAACCTCAAAGTCAAAAAGAACAAGAAAACCCGCAGATTAGTGGTGCAACCCAACGGTGAAATCATTAGGGGATTCGAATAAATATTGGTGTTTTTAGAAAAGGAAAATGAGTTTGGCAAATTGAAATTGAATTGTCAAACTCATTTTTGTTTATAAAGACATTGAAAACTAGCTTTCTATTAACTCCGATTGGTTTCTAAATACCAATTGACCGTCGAAACAATCTAGTAAAATAATACTGTCAACCGCAATTTTCCCTGATAGGATTTCTTTTGATAATTCGTTCAATACGTCTTTTTGGATGACACGTTTTACCGGTCGCGCTCCAAATTGTGGGTCGTAGCCTTTTTCTGCAAGATAGTTAATTGCTTCGGGGGTTGCGTCCAAAGTGATTTGCTGTTTGGCAAGCATTTTGGTAACCGATTTCAGTTGTAAACCAACAATTTCTTTGATATTTTCATTTGTAAGCGTCGTAAACATTACAATTTCGTCAATTCTATTGATGAATTCTGGGCGAACCATTTGCTTCAATAAATTCAGCACTTCATTTTTTGCCACTTCGGTTGCTGCTTCAATTCCACCTTTCAAGTTCTCAAATTTCTCTTGAATAATCTCGCCTCCCATATTGGAAGTCATGATGATAATGGTGTTTTTGAAATCAGCCAAACGCCCTTTATTGTCCGTCAATCGTCCTTCGTCTAAAACTTGCAACAAGATATTAAAGGTATCGGGATGCGCTTTTTCAATTTCATCTAATAAAATCACGGAATACGGTTTTCTCCGAACAGCTTCTGTTAATTGTCCGCCTTCTTCATAGCCAATATATCCCGGGGGTGCACCCACTAAACGGCTCACACTATGGCGTTCTTGGTATTCGCTCATATCAATTCGTGTCATCGAATTTTCATCGTCGAAAAGATATTCTGCAAGGGCTTTTGCCAATTCTGTTTTTCCAACGCCAGTCGTTCCAAGGAAAAGAAACGTTCCAATGGGTTTCTTGATGTCTTGTAATCCTGCGCGACTTCTTCGAACGGCATCGCTTACGGCTTCTATTGCCTCTTCTTGTCCGACGACTCTTCGGTGCAATTCGGCTTCTAATTTCAAGAGTTTTTCTCGTTCACCTTGAAGCATTTTCACGATAGGAATTCCAGTCCATTTCGCTACCACTTCGGCAATATCTTCACGCGTTACTTCTTCTTTTATCAATGAAGTTCCCAATTGGTTTTCTTGTAGTTGTTTTACAAAAACATCCAATCGTTCTTGCGCTTCTTTAATTTTTCCGTAGCGAATTTCGGCTACTTTTCCGTAATCGCCCTCGCGTTCGGCACGTTCGGCTTCGTATTTAAAATCTTCAATTTCTGTTTTTATGTTTTGAATGTTGTCCACGACATCTTTTTCAGATTTCCATTTTGCATAAATTTCATTGCGTTCTTCTTTCAAATTGGCCAAATCCATTCCTAAAATCCGAAGTTTGCTTTCGTCTTTTTCTCTTTTTATGGCTTCAATTTCGATTTCCAATTGCATGATTTTCCGATCCAAAACATCTAATTCTTCGGGTTTCGAATTGATTTCCATTCGCAATTTTGAAGCCGCTTCGTCAATTAAATCAATGGCTTTGTCTGGCAAAAACCGATTGGTAATGTACCGTTGCGACAATTCAACCGCTGCAATAATCGCCTCGTCTTTTATTTGAACTTTATGATGGGTTTCATATTTTTCTTTGATTCCACGCAAAATGGATATCGCACTTTCGGTATCTGGTTCTTCGACCATAATTTTTTGAAAACGTCGTTCCAATGCTTTGTCTTTCTCAAAATATTTTTGATATTCGTCTAATGTGGTTGCCCCAATCGCTCGAAGTTCGCCTCTTGCTAACGCAGGTTTTAATATATTGGCCGCGTCCATTGCGCCCTCGCCACCTCCAGCACCAATTAAGGTGTGAATTTCATCAATAAACAAAACGACATCACCTTCGGCAGCTGTAACTTCTTTTACCACTGATTTTAGGCGTTCTTCAAATTCGCCTTTGTATTTGGCACCCGCAATTAAAGCGCCCATATCTAAAGAGAAAATGATTTTGTCTTTCAGATTTTCGGGTACATCACCGTCTACAATTCTGTGGGCTAATCCTTCGGCAATGGCGGTTTTTCCAACTCCAGGTTCTCCCACTAATATTGGGTTATTTTTGGTGCGTCGCGTTAATATTTGCAGTACTCTACGAATTTCTTCATCGCGACCAATCACAGGATCTAATTTTCCACTTTGCGCTAATTCGTTAAGGTTTTTGGCATATTTATTCAAGGCATTGTAGGTTTCTTCGGCAGATGCTGAGGTTACACGTTCTCCTTTTCGTAATTCGTCAATAGCAGCTTTAAGTCCTTTATCGGTTACGCCTTGGTCTTTTAGAATTTGCGCAACTTTACTTTTAGAACCAAAAATTGCCAGTATCAAATGTTCTACAGAAACGAATTCATCGTTCATTTTTTTTGCGATGATTTCTGCTTCATTTAAGGTTGTATTGGCTGTTCTGGAAAGTATTGTTTCACCCCCAGAAACTTTTGGAAAACTTTGAATTGTGCTTTCTACTATTTGAATAAATAAAGGCACATTTACATTTAGTTTTTTCAAGATAAAAGGAGCAACATTTTCATCGACTTCAAAAATTGCCTTAAAAATGTGTTCGTTCTCAATTTGCTGCTGCCCGAAACTTTGAGCCATTTGCTGGGAAAGTTGAATGGCTTCTTGCGATTTGATTGTAAATTTATTTATATTCATAGTCGTAATATTTAATAGTTATTTAGATAACTTTGCAAACGGAAATCAATTTATATTCCAATTTATATTTACAGACAAAATGACTGTATTTGGAGGTTTGCCTTTCTGATTTTTAATTAATAATAAAATAAATAATGAGTATTTTTAATTCAATTTTTGGAACTTCAGAAAACAATGCGAATCCTTCAAAAGTCAATTGGATTCCACTTACAGATTTGGGGCAACTCAATGAAATCAGCCAGCTTTCCAATGAAAAACCGGTTGTAATTTTCAAACACAGTACCCGTTGTAGCATCAGCCGAATGGCATTGAAACAATTTGAAAATGAATACGATTTATCGGACAATGAAGTTACGACTTATTTTTTAGATTTAATAGCTTTTCGAGATATTTCTAACGAGATTGCTTCTCGATTTAACGTGGTTCACCAATCGCCACAATTGCTTTTGATAGTAGGAGGGAAGTCGGTTTATGATGTTTCTCACAGTGCCATTGATGCCGAAGAATTAAAGTCTAAATTTAGTTACTAATTGTTTCATAAAATAGCAATGAGCGACTATTTCCTTGATATTGAGCACAACGGAATTACTTTTAGTGAAAACGAAATCAGTTATAAGGAGTTCGAGAATTGTACTTTCACCAATTGTGATTTTACAAAATGTGTCTTTATGGCTTCCACTTTTATAGATTGTAGTTTTAACAATTGCAATTTTAATGCTGCCAAAATCAATCACACATGTTTGAGAACAGTGTTTTTCAATAAATGTAAAATTAGCGATGTTAATTTTGCAATGATTGATAAATTTATCTTTGAAATTCACTTTAAAGACTGCATTTTAGACTTTTCTAAATTTTATGCGTTGAAGATGAAAGGTTTTACGTTTACGAATACAAGCTTGGTAGCTGTTGATTTTATGGGTGCAGATCTAAGTGAAGTTGTTTTCGAAAACTGTGATTTGTACCGAAGTGAATTTGATAAAGCCATTGCCAATAAAACGAATTTTAAAACGAGTTACAATTACACAATTAATCCTGCAAAAACCAAACTCAAGAAGGCAATTTTTGCGCTTGAAGGCCTAAAAGGATTGTTATCGACACACGATATTATTGTAAAATAAATGAATTACAATCTTTTTTCTAATTTGTAATCTTCCATCAAATACCCAAAATCCAATTCGATATCTTCTTCACCTACGTTTTTAAAGCCTAATTTTTCATAGAAATTATATGCCGAATTGAATCGATTTACATTCAATGAAATTATAGAATCATCGTTTTCAAGGGCTAATTTTTCAACTTCAGCAAGCAATAATTTTCCAGCCCCTTTTCCTTGCGATTCAGGAAGCATGTAAATTTTGTGCAAACGGGTTTTGTTTTGACCCAAATAATGGTGCTCATAAGAAGCAAATCCCAACCAAATAGAATCTTGCTTAACCAATAAAAAACGGTGGTTTTTATGAGTGAAATTGTAGTTTAGAGTGGCATCCGAATAGAATTTTTCCAACATGTAATCTAATTGCGCTTTTGATATGAATGATCCGTAGGCAACAGGCCAAGTTATTTGTGCAATTTCTCGAATTACAGGAAAATCAGCAGGTTTTGCCTCAGAAATTGAAATCATTTTAGAAATAGGATTAAGATTTATCCGTGCATGGTTTCTCGTTTTCCATAATTTGCAATTACAGAAGCTTCGAATTCGATCCATTCGCGCCATCTTTTTTCAACATCAATTCCGTGACCGTATTTTCGAGCGTAGGTAATAAAAGTAGTATAATGTGCCGCTTCACTTTCCATCAAATCCCTGTAGAAAACCGATAATTCTTCGTCGTTGATATTTTCGGATAACACTTTGAAGCGTTCACAACTTCTGGCTTCAATCATTGCGGAAAATAACATTCGTTCTACAAAACCAGAAACCCGACTTCCGTTGTTGCTTTTCTTCATATATTGCGCTAATTCGCCAACATATTCATCTTTGCGCTCGCGTGCTAATGTCAATCCACGTTTTTTAATGATGTCGTGAACCATTTGGAAATGCTCGATTTCTTCTTTGGCCAAAGCCAACATGTCCGAAACTAAATCAGGATATTCAGAATTAATCGTAATTATGGTAATGGCATTTGACGCTGCTTTTTGTTCGCACCAAGCGTGGTCAGAAAGAATTTCTTCGATGTTGGTTTCCACAATATTCACCCAACGAGGATCTGTTGGTAATTTCAATCTTAAAACTGACATATATTTTATTTTAAAGTTTAAGGTTCAAAGTTTAAAAGTATAGGAACTTCAAACCTTAAACTGTACTCTGTTTTTAGAATACGAACATGGCTCTTTCGCCCATCATTTCATTAACTTCATCTGCAACTTGTTCAATTACAGATTCTTCTGTATGGTTCATTAAAACTCTGTCGATTAATTCAACAATCGTTTCCATATCACTTTCTACCAATCCACGAGTTGTAATTGCTGGAGTTCCAATTCGGATTCCTGAAGTTACAAATGGCGATTTATCATCAAATGGAACCATATTTTTATTTACAGTAATTTCGGCTTTCACCAAAGCGTTTTCGGCTTCCTTACCAGTAATGTTTTTATTTCTTAAGTCAATTAACATCATGTGATTGTCAGTTCCTCCAGAAATTAAATCGTAACCTCTTTTCATAAATGCTTCCGCCATTGCTTTTGCATTTTTTTGTACTTGCATTGAATAACGGAAAAACTCATCTGTTAAAGCTTCACCGAATGCAACTGCTTTTGCAGCAATGATATGCATTAACGGACCCCCTTGATTTCCAGGAAATACTGCCAAATCTAATAAAGAAGACATCATTCTAATTTCGCCTTTTGGAGTTGTTAAACCAAAAGGATTTTCAAAATCTTTACCCATTAATATCAAACCACCTCTTGGTCCACGCAATGTTTTGTGAGTGGTTGTAGTTACAATATGACAATGAGGAATTGGATCATTCATTAATCCTTTTGCAATTAATCCAGAAGGATGTGAAATATCAGCTAATAAAAGTGCACCAACGCTATCAGCAATTTTTCTAAAACGTTCAAAATCCATATCACGACAATAAGCAGATGCTCCAGCGATGATTAATTTTGGTTGTTCTTTAGTAGCAATTTCTTGAATTTTATCATAGTCAAAACGGCCTGTTTCTTTTTCAACACCATAAAAAGAAGGAGTGTACAAACGTCCCGAAAAATTCACTGGTGAACCGTGTGTTAAATGTCCACCATGTGACAAATCAAAACCTAAAATTTTGTCTCCAGGCTTCAAACAAGCGTGATATACGGCGGTATTTGCTTGAGAACCCGAGTGCGGTTGCACATTTGCATATTCTGCTCCAAATAGTTCTTTCGCTCTATCAATTGCAATTTGCTCGACAATATCAACCACTTCGCAACCACCATAATATCTTTTACCAGGATATCCTTCGGCATATTTATTGGTTAAACAAGAACCTGCAGCTTCCATAACTTGGTCGCTTACAAAATTCTCTGAGGCGATAAGCTCAATTCCATGAATTTGTCTGTCTTGTTCTTCTAAAATAAGGTCAAAAATTTGGTTGTCGTGTTGCATTTTGTTGTATATGTTAATTTTTATGCAAATTTACAAAAAAAAGGTTTGTATAAATTTTAGTTTATGATATATTTGGTACATATTTTTCAACAAACTAATCAACACATAATATGCCGATAACAGCAAACGATCCCAGTAGAAAATCTTGGCTAGAAGTTTCCAATGAAAGCGATTTTCCAATTCAAAATATCCCCTTTGGAGTTTTTTTGACTCGCGAAAATGTGGTTACCGTTGGAACAAGAATAGGCAATTACGCAATAGATTTAGGTGCTTTACAGCAATTAAATTATTTTGATGATATCGAATTAACGGATGATATGTTCATGCAAGACACTTTGAATGATTTTATTTCTGATGGTCAAAAAACGTGGCGTTTGGTTCGGAATAGAATTGCAGATATTTTCGATGCTGAAAATCCTAAACTAAGGGACAATGCAAATCATAGAAAAGTTGTCATCTTCAATATTAATGAAGTTGAAATGCAATTACCAGTTTTAATTGGCGATTACACTGATTTTTATTCCAGTAAAGAACATGCAACCAACGTCGGAAAAATGTTTCGCGATCCCGAAAATGCTTTGTTGCCCAACTGGCTTCACATTCCTGTTGGATACCACGGTCGAAGTTCAACTATAATACCTTCGGGGATTCCTGTTCACCGACCAATGGGGCAAACGCTACCAAATGGCGAAACGACACCTGTTTTTGGACCTTCAAGATTAATTGATTTCGAATTAGAAACGGCTTTTATTACAACAGACGTTAATATTATGGGTGAAAATATTCCAATTCACGAAGCCGAAGATTATATTTTCGGAATGGTGTTATTGAATGATTGGAGTGCCCGAGATATTCAAAAATGGGAATATGTTCCGCTAGGCCCCTTTTTAGCTAAGAATTTTGCATCTTCTATTTCACCTTGGATTGTAACTATGGATGCTTTAGAACCTTTTAGAACTAAAAGTCCAAAGCAAGAGCCAACACCACTTCCGTATTTACAACAAAAAGGGAAGCATTCCTTTGATATAAATTTGGAAGTTGCAATTCAGCCTGAAAATTCAGAACCAACGGTTGTTTCTAAAACTAATTTCAAGTACATGTATTGGACAATGAGCCAACAATTAACACATCATACTTCCAATGGATGTCGAGTAAATTCAGGAGATATGATGGGTTCAGGTACCATTTCTGGACCAACGCCAGATAGTTTCGGTTCGATGTTAGAATTAACTTGGGGAGGAAAAAATCCAATCGTAATAAATGACGGAACAGAACGTAAATTTATCAATGATTATGACACGGTAATTATGAAAGGATTTTGTCAAAACAGCAATGTTAGAATTGGTTTTGGGGAAGTTTCAAGCAAGTTGTTACCACCATTCGTTAGAAAATAATAATAAAACACCAATAATTTAAGCCTAATAGATTTCAATCTGTTAGGCTTTTTTTGTTTTATGGACGTAGGCATCGATTTGAATTTATTAAAAAATTACCCTAAAAAATGCAGTTATAATATATTTTAGGGATTAAAAAGCGAATATTCATAAAAATGAAATTTAATCTTAGAAATATAATTTAATTAACTTTAGAATTATGTACTATTGCACCATGAATCAATCGAGTTTACATATAACTTCATTTTCTCGGAAAAATACACCCATGGCTTCACCCGGAGTTCGGATACTATAACTATAGTTCCATTTTTTAGTGTCTTTATATTCATTTATTATTTTATCATTTTGAAATCATTATTTTATTTTTTTGGATTTTATATCCTAACAAGAATAATTATCATTCTTACAGAAATCAATTATAGCTACAAATCAAAAACTCTACTTTTGAAATGAATATCTCAATAGAAATAACCCAAGAAAAACACTATTGTTATTCGCAAGAAATTTGTGATACCATTGAAAAATCTGCTCAATTAAGAGGTACAGGAATCGCAAAACGAACTCCCGAATACATTCAGAAAAAGATGGAATCGGGCGATGCAATGATTGCTTTAGACAAAGGGAAATTTGTTGGCTTTTGTTATATCGAAAGTTGGCAACACGGAAAATTCGTAGCCCATTCGGGACTTATTGTGCATCCAGATTATCGGAATTTAGGATTGGCTAAAGAAATTAAATCAAAAGTATTCGACTATTCCTTAAAGAAATATCCTGAAGCCAAAATATTTGGAATTACAACAGGATTAGCGGTCATGAAAATTAATTCGGATTTGGGTTACAAACCAGTTCCTTTTTCTGAATTGACAAGTGATCCAAGTTTTTGGTCGGGTTGTAAAACATGTACCAATTTTGAAATCCTTAAAAGTAAAGAGAATAAAATGTGCTTGTGCACAGGAATGTTATATGACGGGAAAGATAAACCGAATGTAATTCAAAAACATCCGTTCAATATCAAAGTCCTCAACAGATTAAAATCAATTAAACAAGCACTTTTCTTAAAAAAATAAAAAATGAAAAAAGTAGTATTGGCTTACAGTGGTGGTTTAGACACTTCATATTGCCTGAAATATTTAATAAAAAACGGATACGAAGTAGATACGGTTTTAGTAAATACAGGTGGTTTTTCTTCATTGGAATTGAAAGCTACCGAAGACAGAGCCTATGAATTGGGTAGTTCAAAACATACCAATCTTGATATTATTGAAAAATATTATGAAAAAGCAATTAAGTATTTGATTTTTGGAAATGTGCTGAAAAACAATACGTACCCATTATCTGTGAGTGCCGAACGTGTTTTTCAAGCTTTAGAAGTTATAAAATACGCCAAAAAAGTTGGAGCAACCGCAATTGCTCACGGAAGTACGGGTGCTGGAAATGATCAAATTCGGTTTGATATGATATTTCAAACCATAGCTCCCGAAATTGAAATCATTACTCCAATTAGAGATTTAAAACTAACACGTCAAGAAGAAGTTGCTTTTTTACAAGAAAACGGTGTTTCCTATTCTTGGGAAAAAGCGCAATATTCAATAAATAAAGGAATTTGGGGAACTAGTGTTGGTGGCAAAGAAACATTGACTTCAAATCTTCCTTTGCCAGAAGAAGCTTTTCCATCTCAATTGAAAAATTCAACACTAGAAAAAGTAGTTTTAGAATTCAAAAATGGAGAATTTGTAGCGTTAAATAACCAATACAACAAACCATCTGTAAATATTCAAAAATTAGAAGCCATCGCAAGTGCATTTGCAATTGGAAGAGACATTCACGTGGGTGATACTATAATTGGAATAAAAGGAAGAGTTGGTTTTGAAGCGGCAGCTCCATTAATCATAATCAAAGCACACCATTTATTAGAAAAGCATGTATTGTCAAAATGGCAACAATATTGGAAAGAACAATTGGGAAATTGGTACGGAATGTTATTTCACGAAGGTCAATTTTTAGATCCGGTGATGCGAAATGTAGAAACGTTTTTGGCTGATACTCAAAAAATGGTCACTGGAAAAGTAACTGTAACGCTTCAACCGTATCATTTTTCTTTGGACGGAATTGAATCAGAGCACGATTTAATGAATTCTAAATTCGGACAATACGGAGAAATGAACAATGCTTGGACTGCGGACGATG
>JBIIFA010000003.1:0-39124 GCA_044237565.1 Flavobacterium sp. | reverse complement strand
TTTTGTAATGAAAGAATCTGCCTATTTATTGAATTTTGGGTACCAAGGAATTATGTCAACTATTGACGCTTTGGTGACGCGAAATGATGTAATTGTGTATGATGTTGATGCGCACGCTTGTATTATTGACGGGGTTCGTTTGCATAGTGGAAAGCGTTTTACCTACCGTCATAATGACGTGGAAAGTATGGAAAAAAACTTGCAACGTGCCACCAAATTAGCCGAAACTACAGGTGGAGGAATTCTTTTTATTACCGAAGGAGTTTTCGGAATGCGAGGGCAACAAGGGAAGTTGAAAGAAGTTGTGGAAATGAAAAAGAAATACAATTTCCGATTGCTTGTTGATGATGCGCATGGTTTTGGTACACTAGGAAAAACGGGTGCTGGAGCAGGTGAGGAGCAAGGAGTTCAGGATGAAATTGATATTTACTTTTCGACTTTTGCAAAATCGATGGCGAATATCGGAGCATTTGTAGCTGCTGACAAAGAGATAATTGATTACTTAAAATATAACTTGCGTTCGCAAATGTTTGCCAAAGCATTGCCGATGATTCAAACGATTGGTTCTTTGAAACGATTGGAATTGTTGCGTAATTCATCTGAAAGTAAAGATAAATTATGGGTAAATGTAAACGCATTACAAAACGGATTGAAGGCAAAAGGATTTAATATTGGCGATACAAATACTTGTATTACACCTGTTTACCTTGAAGGAAGTGTTCCTGAAGCAATGATTATGGTGAATGATTTGAGAGAGAATTACGGAATTTTCTTGTCGATTGTGATTTATCCAGTTATTCCAAAAGGGATAATTTTGTTGCGAATGATTCCAACAACTTCGCATACTTTATCGGATGTTGATGAAACTTTAACTGCTTTTGAGGCGATTCGTGAAAAATTAGAAAACGGTACGTATAAAGAAATTGCAGATAGAACTACGGTTGATTTGGATGCTTAAATTTTAGTGTTCTGTGTTCATTTTTTTAGTGTTCAGTTAGAATATAAAATCCATTCGTTTTTGCGAGTGGATTTTTTTTGGATACTACAAAACATTTTCAGAATATTATCTTTTTCAACTGACCACTTAAAAAAACTGATCACTGAACACTTCTTAAAGATATTTAATAAATGTTTTTCTTCGGCAAATGATTTTTGGGTCGAAGTTTTTCCAAAGTAAATGAATGGCATTATTGTCTGCCAATTCAGGTGTTCGGATGCAATTTTGAATTCCTTTTTCTGTAAAAGTGGTGTGGTATTCTTTGAAAATTATGGCGTGAACGCCTTTATTTTGATAATCAGGATGAACTCCAATGAGATAAAAAGTTACGTCTTTGCTATTGTTTCGAGCATTTAATAAATGTAGAAATCCAAAAGGGAATAATTTTCCATTTGCTTTTTGCAAGGCTTTAGAAAAACTGGGCATTACAATGGCAAAAGCAACTAGATTTCCGTCTTTGTCTTCTACAAATTTGATGTATTCTGGATTGATAAAACTGATGTATTTTTTCTTGAAATACTCTTTTTGAATATCAGAAATCGCTACAAATGAAGATAAGTTGGCATACGACGCATTGAATAAATCAAACATTTTATCCACATACGGCATTACCTCTTTTGTTTTTTTGAAATTGAGTGCTTTGAGTTGGTAGCGTCTTTTGATTAATTCCTGGGCTTTGTCGAAATACTCCAATTTTACATTTACAAAGGGGAATTTATTTTCTAAATATTCCTTTTCAGTAACGAAACCCAATTGTTCAAAATGAGTTGCATAATACGGATGATTGTACCACGTAATCATTGTTCCTAATTGGTCAAAACCTTCGGTAAGCACGCCAACTTTATCTAAATTTGAAAATCCCATCGGGCCTTCCACGTGTTCTAAATTGTTTTTTCGTCCTAGTTCATATACTTTTTCAAGAAGTGCTTTGGTAACTCCGATATCGTCAATTACATCAAACCAACCAAAACGGACTTTCTTTTTTTGCTGGTCGTTGACTTCGCTCCAATTAATAATAGCCGCAATTCGCCCTACTATTTCATTGTTTTTATACGCCAAATAAAAGGAAGCTTCTGCGTTTTCAAAAGCTGGATTTTTGGTTTTATCAAACGATTCTAATTCATCGGCAATAATTGGCGGTACCCAAAATTCGTTATTTTTATATAAAGAAAATGGGAATTTAATATATTCGGTAAGTTCTTTTTTAGTAATTGCTTCTTTAATTGTAATCATATTTTATTTGCCTTTTGAAGTTGGAACTTCATCAACTCGTTTTTTGCTTTTGTCTTTATCTTTACCCTTTCTTTTTTTATCTTTTTCAGATTTGTCTTTAGGATTTCTTAGCATTACTTCATTATAATTGTCATCAAAACGCCAAGAAATTCCAATTCCTGCTACAAATAGGGAAGGAGTGTTTTTGAAATTTACTGCTAAATTGGCATCAATTTGAATATTTTCTTGAATTAAATATGCTGCGCCACCACGAGCTACATTGTCAGCATAAAAATCACTCATATAAGCTTGTGTTTCTATAAACCCAGTCCATCTTGGCGTAAATCCTCTGGTTAAAGTCAGTATATATCCATAAGATGGGTAATCAGTACCAATTTTATCAGCAATTACATTGGTTACAAATACAAATTTTCCAAATTGATTTTGAGTAATCAACATTGCTTTTGGACTAATTTTTGGGTCTGTAGGAAATGAAAATTCATTTTTCGATAAATTGATATTTAATCCTGCATAAACCCCAACAGAAGGAATTAGACTTCTAAAACTAAATTTATGATTGGCTTTCCAACTGTAAACATTTATTTTCTTTTCATAGTTTTTGTTGGGATCATAAAACAAGTATTTCGCTCCTAATGTTGTTTGTTTCAATGTTTTTCTTCTATAACTTTCAAAATCAGTTTTGTAGGTGTCATTTTGATATTGCAAATCGAGATTGAATTCTAATTGTTCCAAAAAAGCACCATATCTTAAGTTTAAATCAGAGCCAACTCCTTTCGCTTCATAACCCAAAAGGTTATGTTTTTCAGTGCTTCCGTAAAAACCCATTTCGGCTTGAATTACTGTTTTTCCTACTGAAAATGCCGAAATAGATTTTCCTGGACGATTGGAATTGATTACATCTGTAAATTGCGCATTCAGTATTGATGTTGTAAATACTGTAATTATAAGAACTAAAATAGTGCTTCGAGTCATAATTAGGTGTTTAATTTTTTTCAAACCAAATATACCATAATTTATTATTTATTTAAGAATCAAATTTTAAAATTGTTGCTTAATTTGTAAATTGATTTACTAATTTTGCATAAATTATTTTGATTATGGAAACGGCTTCTTTTTCAGGTTTTATACAAACTATTTGCTACATATTGATGTTTTATTATGTTTTTAAGTTTTTGGCTCGCTTGTTATTACCAATAATGGTAAAAAAAGTAGTTGAAAAAGCAGGTCGAAATTTTCAACAACAATATCAAAACCAACAAAATCCCAACGCTCAAGAGGAAAAAGTTTCCAATACTGCATCAGCTACAAAACCTCGTGAAACTAAAAAAGTAGGGGAATATGTTGATTTTGAAGAAATAGAATAGCCGCAAGATGTATTTGCTTTTTTAAATTCAGATTTGTTTAATTTATTTTTTACTTTTACAGTCATCTAAAAATAAAAAATGAAAAGATTAGAAAGAATATATCCCCATGCGATTGCAATTTTTGGTTTTATTTTAATTTCCCTTATCTATTTTTACCCCGTACTTCAAGGCAAGAAAATTGCACAATCCGATATTGCTCAATATACAGGAATGGCAAAGGAGCAAAATGACTTCCGAACTACTGAAAATGCTGAACCGTATTGGACTAATTCTGCTTTTGGAGGGATGCCAACGTATCAATTAGGGGCGAATTATCCCCACGAATACATTAACAAATTTGATGCTATTTTACGATTTTTGCCAAGACCAGCCGATTATTTATTCCTCTATTTTCTAGGATTTTATGTTCTATTATTAGTCTTAAAAGCAGATCCTTTGAAAGCCTTTTTTGGAGCTTTAGCCTTTGGTTTTTCAACCTATTTAATAATTATTCTTGGTGTCGGTCATAATGCAAAAGCCCACGCTATCGCTTATATGCCGTTAGTTGTTGCGGGAGTTCTTCTGGTTTTTCAACGCAGATTTCTTGTTGGTGGTTTATTGACAATGATAGCCGCGGCCTTAGAATTGAATGCCAATCACTTTCAAATGACCTATTATTTGTTGTTTTTAATTCTGATAATTACGTTTTTCTACATTTATAATTATGTCAAAGAAAAGGATTTCAAGACCTTACTTTATTCGTTGGGAGTTTTTGCAATTGCAGGAATTTTAGCTTTAGGTGCCAATGCTACTAATTTATTGGCTACAGCCGAATATGCAAAATACAGCACTCGAAATAAAAGTGAATTAACCTACAGTCTTGACGGTTCCAAAAGTGTTTCCGATAATGCAATGTCACACGAATACATCACTGAATACAGTTACGGAATTGCGGAAAGTTTCAACTTGATTTCACCTCGAATTTTTGGTGGTTCCAATGGAGAAAATATTGGAACAAATACGAATATGTATGAATTCTTAATTGGTAAAAGTGTTCCTGAAGACCAAGCGAAAGATTTCGTTTCGAGTATGCCTGCTTATTGGGGAGATCAACCTATTGTTGCTGCCCCAGCATATATTGGCGCCGTAGTTTTCTTCCTTTGTTTGTTGGCTTTATTTATGGATAAACGCAAAATCAAGTATATTTTTGTTGCGGGAGCTTTGGTTTCTTTGGTGCTTTCTTGGGGTAAAAACTTCCCGATTTTGACCGATTTTTTTATTGATTTTGTTCCAATGTATAACAAATTCAGAGCTGTTTCTTCTATTCAAGTGGTCTTGGAATTGTGTATTCCAGTTCTTGCAATTATGGGATTACAATCCTTTTTTAAAGACGAAAAAGACAAACAATTGAAAGGGTTATATACCTCTGGCGGCGTTTTTATCGGAATCATAGCTTTTTTATTAGTAATAAAAAGTCAGTTTAATTTCTCAGGTGGAAGTGATACTTATTTTCTTCAAAACTACGGTCCTGAATTTGTAGATGCTTTAAAGGAAGATAGAAAAAGTTTGTATTCTGCTGATTTATTGCGATCTGGATTTTTAGTTTTGGTTGCATTTGGAATTTTATGGTTTTTCATAAAAAACAAATTTGCTAAAAATACCGCAATTATTTTGGTTGGTTTCATTATGATTTCTGACTTGTTTTTTATTGACAAAAATTATTTGAATGCTAAGAATTTTGTTAATCCAAGTGAAGTTGACGTTCCATTTCAACCCACCGCTTCTGATTTAGAAATCCTTCGAGATACGACTCACTACCGCGTTTTTGAAGTTGATGGCAATATGTCAAATGCAAGAACTTCCTATTTTCATCAATCTGTTGGTGGTTATAGTGCGGTAAAACCAAGAAGAATGCAGCAATTATTTGATTACCAAATTGCAAAAAACAATACCGAAGTTTTGAATATGTTGAATACAAAATACATTATTCAAACGGATTCGACTGGTGCAGCATTTCCGACTTCTAATCCAAATGCCAATGGAAATGCGTGGTTTGTACAAAAGGTTAAATTCGTAAATTCACCCGATGAAGAAATGAAAGCATTGGACAGTTTAGATACCAAAAATGGTGCTATTGTAAACCAAAAAGAATTCGGAACACAATTGAAAAACACCACTTTTGTAAAAGACAGTTTGGCAACAATTACGATGAATAGTTACAAACCAAACCATTTGAAATATACTTCTAACAATCCAAATTCAGGGTTAGCAGTATTCTCAGAAATGTATTATGCTGACGGTTGGAATGCTTTTATTGACGGAAAAAAAGTAAGTTATTTTAGAGCTGATTATGCGCTTCGAGCAATGGAAATTCCTTCTGGAAAACATAGTATTGAATTCAAATTTGAGCCACAAGTCGTAAAAACAGGAAGTACAATCGCCTTGATAAGTTCTGTTTTGATGTTACTGTTATTAATTGGCGGAATTTATATGGAAAGAAAGAAAGTATTTATTGATAAAAAATAATATAGAAATCAATAAAGAGCTAAATCAAAAAATCTTTGAGAAAAGGTTAAAAAAATTATTTGAGTTGATTGAGAAATCAAACGAATGGAAAAAGAATTACGAATACTTTCAACGTGCATCTGAAGTTAATGAAAATTCAATTAGGGTAAGTGAAACATAATCAAAATAAAATCTTAATTATCACCTATTATTGGCCGCCAGCAGGTGGGCCAGGAGTGCAGCGTTGGTTAAAGTTTGTTAAATATTTACCTGAATTTGGATTGCAGCCTATTGTTTATATTCCTGAAAATCCAACCTATCCAATTGTGGACGAAGCATTACTTTCTGAAGTTTCCAATCAAGCTATAATCATCAGAAATAAAATCATTGAACCCTATCAATGGGCTTCTTTTTTATCTAAGAATAAAACAAAAAAAATCAGTTCAGGAATCATTCCTAGTAAACGAAAACAATCTATATTAGAACAATTTTTACTTTGGATTCGAGGTAATGTTTTCATTCCTGATGCACGCGTTTTATGGGTGAAACCATCGGTTAAATTTTTAGAAAAGTACATTTCAGAAAACGGAATTACTACAATAATTACTTCTGGACCGCCACATAGTTTGCATTTAATAGGATTAGAATTAAAACAAAAATTAAATGTGAAATGGATAGCTGATTTTCGGGATCCTTGGACAACAATTGGATATCATAAAGCCATGAAATTAGCTGACTTTGCTGACAATAAGCATAAAGAATTAGAACGTAAAGTACTGAATTCAGCAGATTTAATTTTGGTTACAAGTCCAACCACAAGATCAGAATTTAAGCAAATCACTTCAAAACCGATTGAAATAATTACGAATGGCTACGATGTTGAAAAAGTTGGAAATCAGGTTTTGGACAAGAAATTTTCGTTGGCTCACATTGGTTCTTTTTTGTCCGAAAGAAATCCGAGGATTTTATGGGAAAGCATTTCAGAATTAATCAGAGAAAATCCAATATTTTCGACGCATTTCCAATTGAAATTAATTGGTGCCGTAAGTCAGGAGGTTTTAGATGCCATTGCCTTATTTCAATTACAAAATTACGTTGTTAATTTAGGCTATGTTTCTCACGATGAAGCTATTGTGCAGCAAAAAAAATCTCAGGTTTTGTTGCTAATTGAGATAGATTCTGAAGATACTAAAAGCATCATTCCGGGAAAATTATTTGAATATATGGTTTCCGAAAGACCTATAATTGGTATTGGTCCAAAAGATTCCGACTTTGCCGAAATTATCACCGATACCAATACAGGAGTCTTCGTTGATTATTCAGAAAAAGACAAACTTAAAAATGTGATTTCTAACTATTTTAATCAGTTTTTAGAAGGTAATTTAAAATCGCAAGCCGTTGGTTTACAAAAATATTCTCGACGAAATTTAACGGAAAAGCTTGCTAATTTGCTAAAAAGATAAAATGGGAATCGTAATTAACCAATCCATAAAAAATACAATAATTACCTATTTTGGTTTTGGAATTGGAGCCATTAATGCCTTGTTTTTGTACACAATTTTTCTTGGAAAACTGCATTACGGAATAGTAGTTTTTGTGATTTCTGCTGGAAATATTATGATGCCTTTGATGTCATTTGGTGTACAAAATACGTTAATTCGGTTTTATTCTAAATACAATTCGGAATCGGAACGGGATAATTTTTTGCTTTTGATGCTTTTGATGCCTTTGAGTTTAATAATTCTAGCGATTGTATTATTATATTTTTTTTATCATCAAATTTCGTTCCTTGTTTTATATGAAAATCCAAATTTAGCTCCATTTCTATGGTTAATTCCATTAGTTGGGATTTTCATGGGCTATTTCGAAATCTTTTATGCCTGGGTAAAAGTACATTTTCAATCTGTTTTTGGAAATTTCTTGAGTGAAGTTGTAACAAGGGTAATAGTACTTTTTTTACTTTTTTTGGTAAGTCAAAATCGGCTTCAAAAAGACACCTTTGTTTATTCAATAGTAGCTGTTTATGGGTTTCAATGCTTTTCGATGATGGTTTATGCAATGCGAGTAAAACGGCCCGTTTTTAAGTTTCAACTTCCGAAAAACACCAAAGAAATAGTTAGTTATTCCTTATTTATAATTGCATCTGGAACCGTTTCTGTTATGCTTTTTGATTTTGATAAAGTAATTATTCCAGCCTATCAAAACATTAGCAATAACGCATTTTATTCGGTGGCAGTTTTTATTGCGATGGTTATTATGGTTCCAAGTCGTGCGATGATGCAAATTATTCATCCAATTACTGCCCAATTATTAAATGAAAATAAGTTTGAAGAATTGGGTGTTTTGTATAAAAAAAGCGCCATTAATCTTCAAGTTTTTGGAGGTTTGATTATGTTGTGCATTTTCTTGAATTGCAAAGAACTCTATCAATTAATTCCTCAAGAATATTCTGGAGGTATTGCAGTAGTTTTTCTAATTGGCTTATCAAAATTTTACGATTTGATTTTAGGAAATAATACTGCAATTATCCTTAATACAAAATACTACCGATGGTTTTTGTTTTTTTCAATTGTCTTAATTGCCATGATGATTGTTTTGTATATGTTTTTAATCCCAATTTACGGTATTGTAGGAGCGGCTTTAGCAACTTTAATTGCTGTAATAATATATAATACTATCAAATTGCTTTTTGTGTTTTGGAAAATGAATTTGTTTCCATTTACCATTAAAACAGTTTATTCATTTGGAATAATCAGCTTTGTTTTTCTACTATTTTACTTTTGGGATTTCCAATTTCATCCGATACTTAACATTGTTTTTAAATCTATTTTAATAACAATAGTTTATGGTTTATTGAATTATAAATTGAAAATTTCAATTGAAATAAACCAAATTCTTGATAAATTGAAAGCTAAGTATTCTAATATAAATAATTAGTTTTTAACTATTTACTAAAACCAACGATTTCGTCCATCTTTATTTTAATGAAATACAAGCCGTTTGCTAAATTTTCAACATTTACATTAAATTATTGGCTGTCTCAAGGCGAATTTTCCTGAATAATATAGAATTTGGTAGTTAATGTCGAAGTTTTTGTATTTCGAAGCAATTTAAAAATTACAAATTGAACACTATAATTTTTCTTTTAAGTATTTACCAGTAATAGAAGCTTTATTTTTAATAATTTCCTCAGGTGTACCAATAGCTAATATTTGCCCGCCATTTTCGCCGCCTTCAGGTCCTAAATCGATAATGTAATCGGCGCATTTGATCATATCTAAATTGTGCTCAATGACAATTATAGAATGTCCTTTGTCGATTAATGCATCGAACGAAGTCAGTAATTTCTTAATATCATGAAAATGCAATCCTGTAGTTGGTTCGTCAAAAACAAATAATGCTTTATCTTTTGTGCTTCCTTTTACAAGAAAAGATGCCAATTTGATTCTTTGTGCTTCACCACCTGAAAGTGTTGAAGATGATTGTCCTAATTGAACATATCCCAATCCAACATCTTGTAAAGGTTGCAGTTTTTGAACTATTTTAGTGAGATTTGCAGTTTTAAAAAATTCCAAAGAATCGTCGACTGTCATGGTCAATATGTTGTCGATATTTTTTCCTTCAAAATAAACTTCAAGCACTTCTTTTTTAAATCTTTTTCCATTACAAGCATCACAAGGCAACTGCACATCTGCCATAAAGACCATTTCTACATTAATTGAGCCTTCCCCTTTACAGGCTTCACAGCGGCCACCATCAACATTAAAGGAAAAATGTTTGGGCTGATACCCACGAATTTTCGATAATTTTTCTTTGGCATATAAATCTCGAATGTCATCGTATGCTTTAATATACGTTACAGGATTTGACCGTGAACTTCTACCAATTGGATTTTGATCAACATATTCTATATGTCTAATCTTGTGATAATACCCCTGCATATCCGTAAATTGTCCTGCTTTTTCGCCCATTCCTTCCAATTTCTTTTGCATTGCTGGAAACAAAATCTTCTTTACCAATGTGCTTTTCCCACTTCCTGAAACCCCTGTAATAACCGTTAAAACTTCCAATGGAAATCTGACATCTACATTTTGTAAATTGTTTTCACGAGCGCCCAGAATTTCGATGTAGGTCCCCCATTTTCTTCTGATTCTGGGCACTTCAATTTCTAAATTTCCATTTAAATATTGAGCCGTTAACGAGTCAGATTTTAGAATTTCTGCAAATGTTCCTTGTGCAACCAATTCTCCACCGTGAGTTCCTGCTTCAGGACCAATATCGATAATCATATCGGCAGCTTTCATAATATCTTCATCGTGTTCAACAACGATTACGGTATTTCCTAAATCTCGAAGTGAAAGTAGCACTTTTATCAATCTTTCGGTATCTTTTGGATGTAATCCAATGCTTGGTTCGTCCAAAATATACATTGACCCTACCAAACTACTACCTAAAGAAGTAGCTAAATTGATACGTTGCGATTCGCCACCCGATAATGTTGCAGAATTTCGATTTAGTGTTAAATAATCCAATCCAACGTCAACTAAAAACTTTAATCGGCTATTAACTTCTATTAAAAGGCGTTTTGCAACCTTTTGATCAAAATCACTCAATTCTAATTTTTCAAAGAAAACGACTAGTTTTTTGATGGATAAATCAACTAAATCAGAGACTGTTTTTTCTCCAATTTTTATATATGATGCTTCAATTCGGAGGCGTTTTCCTTTGCAAGAATGGCATTTTGTTTTGCCACGATACCTTGATAACATTACCCGATTTTGAATTTTATAATTTTTATCTTCTAATTCTTTGAAGAATTTTGTTAATCCAGTGAAATACTTGTTTCCACTCCAAAGCACTGCTTTATCTTCATCTGATAATTGGTAATAAGGTTTGTGAATAGGAAAATCAAATTTATAAGCATTGTTAACCAGTTCGTCTCGATACCAACCCATACTTTCTCCTCTCCATGCGAAAATTGCATTTTCATAAATAGACAAAGCGGTATTTGGAATAACTAATTCTTCATCAATTCCAATAACGCTTCCATAACCCTCGCAAACAGGGCATGCACCGTAAGGATTATTAAAACTGAATAAATGCACATTAGGTTCTAAAAACGAAATTCCATCCAATTCAAAATTATTACTGAAACTAAAGCGTTTATTTGTGTTTACTTCTTGTAAAAAGCAAATCCCTTTACCTTCATAAAAAGCGGTTTGAACAGCATCGGCAAGTCGATTGAAAAAATCTTCCTCATCTTTGATAACAATTCTATCAATTATTAGTAAAACATCTTTATTATCTAATGAATGTGCATCGATTTCATCCAAGCGAATCATTTCATTTTTAACTAAAATTCTTGCGAAACCCTGTTGTAAAAGCGCTTTTAGTTTATCTTCTAATACTCTGCCTTTTTCCAAATGAATAGGAGCGAGGAGGAGCAATTTGCTATCAATTTCTAATGATTTTATTGTGTTTATTACATCCGAAACTGTATCCTTCTTTACTTCCAATCCCGATATTGGCGAATAGGTTTTTCCAATTCTTGCAAATAATAGCTTTAAGTAGTCGTAAATTTCTGTTGAGGTTCCAACGGTTGAACGAGCATTTGTGGTATTTACCTTTTGTTCAATTGCAATTGCAGGCGCAATACCTTTTATATACTCAACTTTTGGTTTGTCTAATCTTCCTAAAAATTGTCTTGCATAAGAAGACAAACTTTCTACATAGCGACGCTGCCCTTCGGCGTACAAAGTATCAAAAGCCAAACTTGACTTTCCAGAACCAGATAAACCAGTAATAACAACTAATTTATTGCGGGGAATAGCAACATCCACATTTTTTAGATTGTGAACTTGTGCTCCTTTGATAATGATGTTCTTCTTTGGATCTATTGTAGAAAGGTCAATTGGCATTTGAAACTAAATTTTTACAAAAGTAATCAATTTTAAAATGGGATTTGGCATTGAAGGAATGGCAAATTGCCAAAAAGGATTGCTGTTTTAGAATTCCTAATATCGATGTTAATAATATTCGAATTTAGGTAATAAATGGTTGTATCTTTTGCTGATATTTTTAGAATAAAAGGAGATAGATTACTAACCATAATATCTGAAAACAAGTACGTATTTTTTATAAATCACGATTTTTTTGATTAATTTGAGAAAATTACATTTACTAATAGTGCACTTTTTTATCATAAAAAACATATAAAGTACATTTTTGTAGACTTTTTGTTGGTTTATAGTTTTTATTAAAACAAATTAGTTAGTATACTCAGAGCAAATTTATTACAATTTTCTATTACCAAATAGTGCTTAATGGACACTATTTTAACTAAATTATGAGTTAGGAATAAATAATAAATAATAAATTCTAATTTGTAATACAAAAAAAAGAGTGATTCAAATGAATCACTCTTTTTACAAAGCTATTACTAGTTTGTGGCGTTATTCTTTAACTAATTTTAAAGTGCTTGAGCCATTAATGGTGTTGATTTTTGCAAAATACATGCCTGTTTTTAAACCAGATGCGTCTACTTTCGCTTCGCTTGCATTTGGTTTTAATGATAATACATTTTTACCTAAAACATCAAACACTTGAATAGTTGACATGTTTATGTTTTGTGTTTTTACCGTCCAGCTATCTCTTGCTGGGTTTGGATATACATTAAGACCAGCTATTTCAAATTTTTTGGAAGCTAGCGTAGTGTTTTTATGGAAGTATATGTTATCAATATATACAGGACCAAATGCCGGAGCTCCAGCTCCACCATTAACAACAATCTGAACTAATGAAATTTTATCTCTTTTTAAAGGTGTATCATTAAAAGTATTTAATGCAATATCAGCAGTGTACCATGCGCCAGACCCGATAGCGTTTACATCAAAATTCTTAAATAATTTAGTGCTACCAGCACCGCTAGGCCAAGCTCCAAAATCAAGAAGAAAGATCTGTAATTCTTGACCAGCTTGAACAGCACCTTCAATATAAAAGTCTATGTGCATAGTGGTAAAGTTGGTTAAATCTAAAGGAGCAGCACCTAAATATAAATATTGCATACCTTGGCCATTAGCTGCTACAGTAAGACGTCTAGTGTCATTAGTATTTGCTATCGTAATGTTCGTGTATGTCGCAGAGCCAAATGTCTCCACACCAGATGGTGCAACATTTGTATATTCGTCGCTAAACACAGATAAGACATCTGCAGCGGCTCTGGCTGGCTGTATTGGCGCAGCTGTTGTAGGAGGAACAGTACAAGGAGTACAAGAACCACCGCAATCTACACCAGTTTCAGTTCCATCTTTAACACCATTATTACAGGTGTTAGTAGCTGTAAGTGTTAAAGTAACATCGTCGATATAGACAGCCGCTGTTGTCCCCATACCAGCCATATGGAAATTAAGTTGGGCATTAGCATTAGTAGATGTAGCAACAAAAACATACGAATAATTCGTCATAGTAGTAGTAAGTGCAACAGCATTATTTCTAAACTGATCATTCCAAATACCAGTATTTTGAATGTTAACAGATATGTTTCTGTTTTCCGCTGCACGAGCTCTAAAAGTAAGAGTATACGTATTGCCCCCTGTAAATGACTTTCCTGTCTGTTTTAGCTCTGTATCCCAAGGATTTCCCCCTGCATTTGTAGTGCTGAAATAAGCTTCTCCATTCAAGACTACACCAGGAGAACTAAATACCCAATCAGTGCTTCCGTTGGCAAAATCACCATTGGTGACAAGGTTTTGAGAAAATCCCATTGATGAGATTAACAAGAAAATAAGTAAAGTAATTTTTTTCATAATAATTTAAATTTTGGTTTGTTAGGTTTATAGAATGTATTTCTATGTGTGTAAATTTAAGGTCAATTATTATTGCATCCACAAAAAAACACCTATACAAAATATATACAAGATGATAAAAAATCATTTGCAATGCTAAATTGTTTATGAATACTCCTTTTATATCTCGTAATTTTATATATCATTGTTCTTTATTATTATAAGTCATTAAGTCAAATTGAGTTATTGTTGTAGTAATGATGTGGTTATTCTTTTTTATTTTCATTATTTTTTTGATGAATTTTTTTAGGATTAACTAAATTTGATACTTAAAATGTAAAAATGTACCTTAATCCAGTAAAAAAACACCTTACTATAAAAGCAATGGGAGTATCGATAAAGTTTCTGTTTACAATGTTTTAGGACAAGAAGTGATTACAGCAGGTCCAAAAACTAATTCTGCAACATTAAAACAGCTCTCTTCAAAAAGGGGCTTATGAAGTAAAAACAGAAATTGATGGCAAAATCAGTACTTCAAAAGTTGTAAAAGAATAGGTTTTAGATTAAATAGTTTTTTGTTAAAAGGCACGTTTTAAAAAAAAACGTGCCTTTTTTTATTTTATTAATTATATATCTTTATATTTATCTTTTAAATCCAATTTTACTCGATCTTATTTTAATATGCAAATAAATAAACTTTCAATATATTTTACGTATGCACTTTTGCTAATTTTTTTATGGAGTTACTCTCAGGAGTTGCCACCCATAATTAAATATACGAAAGCAAATTATGAAGCTGGAAATCAAAATTGGATGATTTCGCAGGATAAAAACCAATATATTTACTTTGCAAACCATGAAGGACTTTTAGAATTCAATGCCTCAAGTTGGTTACTTTATCCATCCCCTAATGAGACAATTATTCGTTCCGTAAAAGTTGTCAACGATAAGATTTATACTGGTTGTTATATGGAATTTGGGTTCTGGAAAAGACAAGATAATGGTAAACTAAAATATACTTCACTCAGTAAGACTATAAAGAGCAAATTACTTAATGATGAAATTTTTTGGAATATAATAAATTATGATCAATGGGTTGTTTTTCAGTCCTTAAATAGAATTTATATCTATGATTCTCAAACAGGTTTTTTTAAAATAATAGCTTCAAAAAGAGGTATAACAAAGTCCTATCGAACAAATAATTCTATTTATTTTCAGTCTTTAAATGAAGGACTTTATGAAATTGAAAGCGGAAAGAGTAAATTAATTTCAGATTCTGAAATTCTTAAAAAGAATAGAATCGTTAATGTTTTCTCGATTGATGAAGGACTTTTGATTGATACTGAATTTAATGGGTTTTATAAGCTAATTAATAATGTTCTTTCTAAATTTTCAACAGATGCTGATTCAGAATTAGAATCAACAAGTGTATATAGCTGTATAAGGCTTTCAGGCGGAAGTTTTGCAATAGGAACAGTGTCAAATGGTGTTTTTATTTTGACAAAAGAAGGAAAGGTAAAATACCATATTACACAAATTAATGGACTGACTAATAATACCGCTTTGTCATTGTTTGAAGATTTTGATAAAAATCTTTGGGTTGGTTCAGATAATGGAATCAATTGTTTAAATCTCTTGTCACCTATACAAAGTTATAGTGATGATAAAGGTGTTTTAGGAACGGTTTACGCCTCAATATTGTATCGTGGAAAACTTTATATAGGCTCAAATCAAGGATTGTTTTATAAGAATTATAAAAGTAACGAAGAATTTAAATTAATAAATGGGACAAAAGGTCAGGTTTGGTCTTTATTTGAATTTGATGGAACCTTATTTTGCGGGCATGATTCAGGGACGTTTATTATAGAAAATGATACGGCTAAAAATATTTTTTCAGTGACAGGAACTTGGAAATTTGTATCTGTTCCAAATCAAAAATCATTTTTGCTACAAGGAAATTATTTTGGAATTTCTGTATTAACCAAAATAAATAATCAATGGGTATATAGAAATAAAATAAATGGATTTAATTACTCCTCAAGATATTTTGAAATTGATAATTCACTTGGAGTGTATATTAGTCATGAAAACCAAGGTATTTTTAAATTACAACTAGACAATAAATTGCTAAAGACAAGTCCATTTATTTCCTATTCGTCACCAAAAAAGGGTAAAAATGCAGGTATGGTTAAGTTTAATAATTCTATTTATTACGCTTATAAAGATGGTGTTTTTAAACTGAATGCAACAACAAAACAATTTGAAAAAGACAATTTATTGAGTTCTGTTTTTGAAAAAGATGAATATACTTCAGGAAAAATGATTGTTGATAATTCTAATAGAATCTGGATGTTTTCAAAAAATCATATTCATTATTTTTCGTTAAGTAAATTGAGTAATCAACTCAAGCAAAACATTATTCCTATTTCAGCTTACTTTTCTAATGCTATGCCAGGCTATGAAAACATAAGCCAAACGTCAGATTTTAATTATTTAATTGGTACTACTGACGGCTATTTCGTTTTGAATATTAATGATTTGAGTTTTAAAAATTATAAAGTTTATATTACTGAAATTACAACAAACAAATTAAACAAAAGCTTTGGGAATAATTCTATTCAAAAAGAGGGCGAATTTAAATATAACGAAAATAATATTACATTTAGTTATACTGTCCCAGAATACAATAAGTATATTAAAGCAGAATATGAATATTTATTAGAAGGATTTCAGGATGAATGGAGTCAATGGAACACTAAGTCAACAATAAATTTTAAAAATCTTTCTCCGGGGGATTATGTATTTAAGCTAAGAGCCAAATTTGCTAATTCGTATCTTGATAATACTGAAGTTTATACATTTACAGTTCTTAAACCTTTTTATGCAACAAACTTAGCTATTTTTATTTATATAATTCTATTGCTGATTATATCCAATTATATACATAAAGCATACAAAAACTATTATCATAAACAGAGGGAAAAACTAATTGAGGAAAATAATCTTTTGTTAGAAATTAAAGAGCTAGAATTGGAGCAACAGCTAATGAAATTAGAAAATGAGCAACTTTCTCAAGATGTGGATTTGAAAAGTCGTGAGTTGGCAGCTACTTCTATGAGTTTAAATAGTAAGAATGAGTTGTTAACTTTCATAAAAGAAGACTTGAAGAAAACTTCTGAAAATGGGGGATCCGGTATTAAATCTGTTATAACAACAATTAATAAAAACATAACAGAAGAAGATTCTTGGAAGGTTTTTAAAGAAGCTTTTGATAATGTGGATAAAGACTTTTTAAAAAAAATAAAACTAGCGCATCAATTGCTGACGCCTAATGATTTACGATTATGTTCATATCTTAGATTGAACCTTTCCTCTAAAGAAATCGCACCTTTGCTTAATATTTCTGTGCGTAGTGTAGAAATTAAAAGATATCGTTTGCGTAAAAAAATGGACTTACCCCACGAACAAAGTCTTGTTGAGTATATTTTGTCTGTATAGTACTACTACTTTGATGTTAAAACAGCTAAACATTACCACAACATTATCGTTATTTATTACTTTAATATTCTTATTTAGAATATGGTGTTTTTTGTAATTTCTCACTAAACACCTTGATTTTTTATATATTAAAGATTAAACGTCTCTTTTTTTTGCATTGTATGTTTTTTGTTGTGGTTCTTTTTGAAGATTTATTAGTTAGTTCCAATAAATTTACAATTTACAAAACATTAATTATGAAGACAAACTATCTATTGATTATTTTTCTGCTTTTATCTACTTTTGGTTTTGCCCAAAGTTATGATATAAGCTGTGTTGTTAAAGAAATGGGTTCCGGATTACCTATACCTGTAATGCCATGGTTTCTAAATCAATAAATTGGAGAATAAATATATTTATAAGTAGTTTAATACTATGTGCTTTTGTTTCTTGTAGTTCTGATAGTAGTGGCAGAGGTGGAGGACCAATAGGAATAACCCCTTCTAATCTTGTGCTTACAGCACAAATAGTTGGTACAAGTACACAATATCCAAACGGTGATGGCAATGGAACAGTGAATTTTAATATCAGTGCAACTAATGCAACTTCTTATAAAATAGATCTTGGAAATGGAGATATTCAGGATGTGACGAGTGGGCTTTTTAACTATACTTACAAGACATTAGGAACTAATACCTTTAAAGTTTATGTATCTGCCTATAATGGATCCAATTTTGTTAGCACTTCTGTTACTATAACTTTGTATGTTGCTCCTACTGGAATTTGGGCAGACGAATTTAACACAGATGGAGCACCAAATGCTTCAAAATGGGGTTATGATATAGGGACAGGTTCTGGTGGTTGGGGAAACAATGAATCCCAATATTATACCAGTAGACCTGAAAATGCAATTGTTCAAGGGGGCGTATTGAAAATTATTACTAAAAAAGAGAATTATTTAGGAAGTAGCTATACCTCTGCAAGACTTCTTACTAAAGGTAAATTTGTTTTCAAATATGGTAGAGTAGAAATACGGGCAAAACTACCTTCTGGAGGGGGAACATGGCCAGCCTTATGGATGTTGGGAAGTAATATTGATACTGTAAATTGGCCTGCTTGTGGAGAAATCGACATGATGGAACATAAAGGTAATGACTTAAATAAAATACATGCTACACTTCATTATCCCGGTCATTCCGGTGGAGGTGGTGATTCGTCTAGTATAATTCCGAATACTACCGCAACTACTGAATTCCATATTTATTCTATAGATTGGAGAGCAGATACCATCAAATTTTATGTTGATGGTCAGTTGTTTAAAACTTTTGTGAATTCGGCCAGTTTGCCTTTTAACCAGAATTTTTTCCTCATTTTCAATGTGGCAATGGGCGGAAACTTTGGGGGGTCAATTGATCCCAATTTTGTTTCTTCCTCCTTTGAAATTGATTACGTAAGAGTTTACAATTAATAGTTGTTTTATTTTCAGTAAATAATTTTTTTAAAAGCAAATACGATATACAATAATAGAATAATGGTCAAAATTAAAAGTATTATTTACTAGAGTTAACCAAACAAACAACCCAAATACCCAAATTTAATGAAAACAAAAAGAAGTTCAGTAACACTAATTGCTTTAGTAGTGGCAATGGGTGGGTTTCTGATGGGTTTTGATGCATCAGTTATTTCCGGAGTAATCAAGTTCATTGAGCCTGAATTTCAACTTTCAAAACTAGAATTGGGATGGGCAGTTGCTTCTTTGTCATTGTCGGCTACTTTGGCAATGATGTTTGCGGGACCTGTAAGTGACAAATATGGCAGAATAATTGTTTTGAAATATTCCGCATTATTATATGCAGTTTCTGCCGTTTTATCTGCTGTAGCTCCTACTTTTTTTATCTTGGTATTTGCAAGAATGATGGCTGGAATTGGAGTTGGAATTTCTCTACTAATTGCACCAATGTACATTGCCGAAATAGCTCCAGCTGATAAACGAGGAAAAATGGTTTCTTTCAATCAGTTGAATATTGTAATTGGGCTTTCAGTTGCCTTTTTCACCAATTATCTTATAGTTCATTTGGCTAGTTCTGACGCTATTTGGGTTGATACTTTAAAAATTAGAGAATACAACTGGAGATGGATGTTGGGAATAGAATTCGTGCCAGCCTTATTTTATTTTATCTTTTTATTCTTTGTTCCCCAAAGTCCTAGATGGCTCATTATGAAAGGTAAATACGAAGAGGCTTTAGATGTTATGGAAACCATTGGAGATGAAAAAGTTGCCAAAAAATTAGTTAACGAAATCAAAGAAAGTATTTTATTGGATTCCGCTCCAAAAGAAAAAATATCCATTACGGAATTGTTTTTGCCTTCAATGAAATTGGTCATGACCATTGGTGTTGGTATTGCCATATTGCAACAAATAGTTGGTATTAACTGTATATTTTTCTATGCTCCAATGATTTTTGAACAATCAGGAATTGGTACAGACGCTTCTTTTATACAAGCTATTTTAGTGGGCCTTATCAACGTGGTTTTTACCATTGTTGCTATGGCATTAATTGATAAATTAGGAAGAAAACCACTGCTTGTAATTGGCGTAAGCGGTATTGCTTTGAGTATGTTCGTATTGGCTTATAGTTTTAATGCGGCAACTTACACCTTGACAGATGCTTCAGTGGATAAGCTGCCAACTGAATTATCAGACGGACAATTGAATTCTTTGAAAAATATAACTTTTGAATCGGATACCGAATTTAAAAATGCGTTAGCAGCAACCATTGGTATGTCAGTTGCCAATAAATATTAATCAGAACTTATAAGGGCTTCTATAAAAATGAATTCATCACTAATTTTATTTTGTATTTTAGGTTTCGTGGCTTCATTTGCCATTTCATTAGGACCAGTAATGTGGGTGTTATTTTCGGAGCTTTTTCCAAACAGAATTAGAGGAGTTGCTATTTCTTTTGTTGGATTCATTAATTCGGCTGTGAGCTTCTTGGTTCAGCTAGTTTTTCCTTGGGAATTATCACGATTGGGAACAACATTAACTTTTCTGATATTTGGACTTTTTGCCTTTTTCGGACTCCTATTAATAATTAAATTATTGCCCGAAACGAAAGGGAAATCCTTAGAAGAACTAGAAGCAATTCTTGTGAAATAATTGATTTTTAAAAGTAGAATTGACAATACATTATAGAAAATTCCTTAAGAAAATTTCTTTTCCACCGATGAGAATTTGGATTTTGTACAATTGTACTACTACTTAAAGAAATAGAGCGGCTATAATTAATATAATTAAAGTTCTAGCTAAAGAAGTTCCAGTAGAAAACTATACCAGGAACTCAATGAATTTCAAATTGATAAATAAATTTATAAAAAAAGGTCTATTATTATTGATTTTTTATAAAGCTACTATAGAAACCTTTGAACTTATATAAAAGAATAAAAATCAAGTTTTATCTTGTTAACTCTAGATAATTTGCTGTTATAACCTTAGATTAAAACTTTCATCCAATGAAATCGTCACTTTACTTAATTAATATTTCTTTGCGAAGTTTAGAAATAAAAAGATATCGTTTGCGTAATAAAATGGATTTGCCACACTAACTCAGCTTTTTTTATTGCTATATAGTCTGTATAGCTTGTTGATTTAAGGGATAATCAACTATACATTGCCACAACATTAACATAGATAGGTCCTTTTTTCTATCTTTATCTCACATGATTTTATTCGTAAATATTCAATAAATACAATCTTTTTTTTTAATATTATAGATTAAACTCCTTTTTTTTATATTGTATGGTTTTTTTTGCCGTTCTTTTTGAAGTATTTTTAATGTATTCAAATATATTTACAATTCACAAAACATATTTTATTGTAAATATTTTTTTTTATTTCTATAAAATTTTATTATTTATTTAAACCAAGTATTACCTATGAAAAAAATCATTCTTTTAATAATCTTTTGGAGTTCTTCGCTGACGATTTATTCCCAAGCAGAAAAGGTTACAATAGACAAAGCAGATTCTGGATTGAAACTCAGAGTAAACGGACAAGATTTCATTATAAATGGGATGAACTGGGATTATTTCCCCATTGGAACCAATTTCAATTACAGTCTGTGGACACAACCAGAGAGTGTTATTAAGCAAGCATTAGACGATGAAATGTCTTTATTGAAGAACATGGGAGTAAATACAATAAGAGTGTATATCGGTATGCCAAAAAAGTGGATTGAATATGTCTACACTAATTATGGTATTTATACAATGTTAAACCACTCTTTTGGCCGTTATGGCTTAACAATAGATGGAGCTTGGGTGCCAACAACAGAATATGCAGACGCTAAAACACGTAAATTACTTTTGAAGGAAGTAAAGGAAATGGCAACTGAATATAAAAATACCAAAGGGTTGCTTTTGTTTTTGTTAGGTAATGAAAACAATTATGGTTTGTTTTGGGATGGTGCAGAAACCGAAAATATCCCTGTTAAAGACAGAAAGTCTACAAAACGTGCTCAATACATGTATTCTTTATTTAATGAAGCTGTTGTGGCTATGAAGTCAATCGATACTTCGCATCCAATGGCGATTTGTAATGGAGACTTATTGTTTTTAGATATTATTGCCAAAGAATGTAAGGAAGTTGATATCCTTGCGATTAATGCTTATCGAGGAATTTCATTTGGAGATATGTTTGAACGCGTTAAAAAAGAATATGGAAAACCTGTATTACTTTCAGAATTTGGATCCGATGCTTTTAATGCTGTTGTCAATGCCGAAGAACAAAATGGACAAGCCAATATTTTAAAAGGGAATTGGAAAGAAATTTATGAAAATGCAGCAGGCCTTGGTAAAAGCGGTAATAGTTTAGGTGGTTTTACTTTCCAATTTAGTGATGGTTGGTGGAAATTTGGTCAAACTAAAAATTTAGACATTCATGATACGAATGCTTCTTGGTCAAATGGAGGATATGCTTTTGACTATGTAAAAGGGGAGAATAATATGAATGAAGAATGGTTTGGTATTTGTGCAAAAGGACCTACAAATTCTAATGGTACCTATCAATTGTATCCTCGATCAGCTTATTACATTTTAAAAGATGTACATCAGCTTAATCCATATTCTAAAGGAAAAACATTAAATGAAATAGATAATCATTTTGACAAAATTCAAATTATGGATGCTACCCTGAGAGCCAGGGGAGATAAAGCAGCTTTGTCAATTGATGCAAACGATAAGATCCGTCTTAGTAATTTGAGAGTTGAGTCTACTACCTTTAATACAGGAGGGAGTTTAATTACAACACCCAATACGGCAGATCCAGATAATATGGGCTATCCAAACAAACTAGGTTTTGACCACATGCAATCCTACTATATAGGAGTTGAAGGTAATCCTGCACCCAATATGAAAGCCAATGTCAATTTTAATGTGCTTGGACATATAGCAGAAAACCCTATTGATGAAATATTTTATGAAAATACAGGACGTCCGTTTGCAGTAAAAACAGATGATGGAAATGTGAACATTACGGATCCAAATCGAGTAAAAGTATATAATGCAGCGTTTGAATGGAACGCCAAAGAGTTTGATTTAAGAGGATTCTATCGAACGGGTCATTATCATTGGGCTTATGAAGGCGATTTCTTTGGTTTATATCCAGAAGCCAATTATGGTCCAAATCTAGATATTTATAATGGAGAAATAATGGGTTTTGAGATTGATGGTAAAAAAGCATTAACAGGTTTAAAAGCCGCCTTTGGACCCCAATTATGGTGGGGAGCAAACCCAGCGGTACTTTTAAAATATAGTAAAACAATTGCTAAGATTGATATGACTGCAGTGTATCATGAAGACATAGCAAAAGTAGGAGAAGCCGTTACTTCAATTGCAATTCCACTTCCCAAAACACGAAGAGTGACACTGCATGCTAAAAGAAAATTTGGAAACTTTGGTATTGAAGTTGGGGGTATATGGGGAGGACAGCCCTTAAACGGAAGAGAATTTCAAATAGCTCTTGACAATCCGAATTTTGATCCATTGGTATCTAATTCTGAAGCAAAATATATTGTGTACACCGATAAAATTAACACCAACGACAATTGGGGGGCAAAAGCAAAAATGACTTTTTCAAAAGGGTCTTTCAACTGGTATGGTCAAGCGGCATATCAGGGTTTGGTAGCCAATGGTGGGGCAGATCAAACCAAAACGTTTACGGGTTGGAGACTGAAAGATACAGGTAGCGGAAACCAGACGAACATCCTTTCAGGGTTTACCTTTCAGGTTGGTGATTTTCAAATAGCACCTAATTTTTTATGGCAAAAACCTATAGTTGATGCAATGCCTAATGACGTGCAAACTCCTGGAAGACTTAGAAACATTCAGGATGATCCATTTGCAGTAAGAGCAAACAGAGAAACCACTGCAGGAGAATTATTGATTTCGTATGATCCAACACCAGGCACCTGGATGTATGAATGGGATAATGACAGAGCTGAAGATGCCAAGTTTGCCTTTAATCTTGGTTTTGTTTTTCGCCATCAGCCGACAGCGCAAGATGCTTCCATTGGATTTTTAGCAAATAGAACTGCTTTTGCTTTTCCCAATTCTGCACCCGCTCAAGATTTATGGGAGTTTAATTCTCGTATTGTGTCTAAAGCAAGACAAGACCTGGGAATAATAGCCAATATGTACTTTGGTAACGCACAAGCTAATGGTAGCGATGCTAGACTTGTGGAACGTTTTGGAGGGGATATACGGTTAATTTATAATAAAATAAAATTAACTCATTCCTTAAAAATTAACGACTGGGGGCCTTTTGACTACCATCGCGATTTCAACCTTACATATCCAGTACAATTGATGTTGGATTTATCTACAACCCTTGGAAAACCTGATTGGTTTATATTACCAAATACCCAAATAGGAATTCGGGGAACATGGCGTTCCCTGGATCAATATTCCCCAAGGTATTCCCCAAATGTAGTGCCACCAAATACATACCCGCCGATACCTGCAATAAGTCCTGTTGGATTTGGGAATGGAAACGAATGGGAAATTAGAACATATATACATATCAACATTGGAAAATAAATAACAGAAAAATGAAAAATATAAAATTTATAAATTTAAAAAATATCTTCCTTTTAGGTTTGCTTTTTGTTGTTACCCTAAGTTGTGAAAGAGAAATTTCAGATGAAGTAGCGTTCGCTACTTTTCCAAAAACTGCCGAAGTTTTTATAGACGGTTTTAGTGGTGGATTGGATTACTTTCCATTTGAAGGTTCCTACTATGGAGCATTTACTGTCGATCAAGAAACAAAATACAAAGGATCTGCAGCGATGCGATTTGACGTACCAAACGTTGGTGACCCCTCGGGTGCTTATGCTGGAGCTATTTTTCGTTTAGCTAGCGAGCGTAATTTAACAAGTTATGATGCCTTAACGTTTTGGGCAAAAGGAACAACACCAGGTTTAATAAATGAAATTGGTTTTGGTCAAGATTTTATTGAAAACAAGTACTTAGTGACTACCAATTTACAGCTTACGACTAATTGGAAAAAATATATTATTCCGATTCCTGATGCAGCTAAATTAGTAGCTGAAAAAGGATTGTTTTGGTACGCTGAAGGACCAGAAAATGGTAAGGGTTATACCTTTTGGATTGATGAATTAAAGTTTGAAAAATTAGGAACTATTGCACAGCCAAGACCTTCTATTTGTATAGGCGAGGATAAAGTAGAAACCCAGTTCTTGGGAAGTTCAGTTAGCATGGCTAATTATGGATTGACACAAACATTTAATGTTGAATCTGGAGCAAATCAAACAATTACTGCAGCACCCTCTTATTTTTCTTTTAAATCATCTGATATTGAAGTGGCTAGAGTTAGTGATGCAGGAATTGTAACTTTTGTTGGTCCGGGTACATCTAAAATAACAGCTTCTCTAGGGGGTGTTAAAGCAACCGGATCTTTAACGGTTAATGTTCCAGGAGGCTTTCCTGTTGCTCCTGTTCCTACTTTGCCTCAAAATAAAGTAATTTCAATATTTAGTGACAAATACACAAGCTTACCCGTAAATTATTATAATGGCTATTGGGCTCCTTACCAAACTACCAAAGGTGGACAAACCACTATAGGTGGCCAGAATGTGCTAAACTATACCGAATTTAATTTTGTTGGTACTCAGCTTACGACTCCATTAGATATTACCCAGATGACACATTTTAGTATTGATCTCTTGTTGTTAGAATTACCAACTGATATTGACCTTCTTCTCACATTTAAGAATGAAAATTCTGCTACTACTACTATTCAACAAAACCGTATTGGTCAAAGTTATCAACTCGATCCTAGAGCTCCAGTCGTCGCTAAAGATACCGATTTTCAAGCTGGAGTATGGCTAACTGTAAAAGTCCCTATTAGACCAAGTTCAGTAACTTCATTGGATCAGACAGGAGTTAATTTAATCATTATTGAAAACATAAAATCTTCCAATGTAAAAGCTATTTACGTAGATAATATGTATTTCTATAAAGAGTAACAATAATGAAGAAAACATTAAAACAAATAAAAATGAAAAAAATAAAAATAAATTTATTGCTAATAAAAAGACTAGTTTTTAAGTCTTTAATTTTAGCACTACCAATATTTGTAATTTCTAGTTGTTCCACTGATGAAACTCAAAAAGTGGCTACTTTTACACAACTAGTAATGCAAGACGAGTTCGATACAGACGGTGCTCCTAATAGCACTATCTGGGGCTATGACTTGGGTACGGGTAACAGTCTTACAGGAGCAGGTTGGGGAAACAATGAACTTCAGTATTATACAAAACGTACCGAAAATGTAAAAGTTGAAAACGGATATTTATTAATAACTGCTGAAAAAGAGTCTTACAATGGGGCTTCCTATACCTCTGCAAGACTAACAACCAAAGGTTTATTTGATCAAGCTTATGGTCGTTTTGAAGCACGTATTAGATTGCCGTATGGGCAAGGGATATGGCCTGCTTTTTGGCTTTTAGGTGCCAATATTGATGAAGTGGGGTGGCCACAATGTGGTGAAATCGATATTATGGAATATCGAGGACAACAACCTACGAAATTGTTAGGAACGGTTCACGGTCCTGGATATTCAGGTGGAGCATCAATTACAAAAAGCTATAGTTTGTTAAATGATCGTTTTGATACGGGCTTTCACATATTTGGCATTGAGTGGGGACCAAAATATATTAATTACTATGTAGATAATGTTTTGTACAATCAAATAACACCTGCCGATGTTACTGGAGAATGGGTTTTTGACCATCCCTTCTATATCATTATTAACCTAGCTGTTGGAGGAAATTTTGTAGGTAATCCTAATAGCGAAACCGTTTTCCCTCAAACCATGTTGGTGGATTATGTAAGAGTATATAAAAATTAAAAGACTAAACTAAAAATTAAAAATTATGAAACAATTACTTAAAAATGCGAAAGCCATTATTGCTATATTAATCTTGGCAATATCCTTAAACGGATGTGAAAATAATGACAATGATAATTTACCTGAAGTTATTGCAGGTTTTACTCATACGATTAATGAAATTACGGGTACAGTAACCTTTATTAACACAACAACAGATGCATCAAAATATATATGGGATTTTGGAGATGGAACAACTTCTACCGAAATTAATCCTATAAAGAGCTATGCAAGCGGAACTTATACCATCGTTTTAAGAGCATTTAACGCATCTGGAGCTTCTGACACTTATGAAGATACAATAACTATACTTAGAAAAGGACCTGCAACTTTACCTATTAATTTTGACGAAGTTGCTGTGGTTTATAATTTTACTGCTTTTAATGGTGCTGCATTCGAAATTGTTGCAAATCCATCAGTTTCGGGTACAAATAATATAGCTTCTAAAGTAGGGAAAATAACTAATGTTGGTGTGACTTATGAAGGTATATCTATAAATTTAGGAACTCAAGTAGATTTAACTTCAAACAAAACAATTAAAATGAATTTCTGGTCAAATTCAGCTGTGGATGTTTTGTTAAAACTAGAAAATGGAACAGCTGCTGCTGTTGAAAAAACAACTACACATACTGGAACTGGTTGGGAAACTATATCGTTTAATTTTAATTCGTCTGCCAAGTATTCAAAGTTAACATTGTTTGTGGACGCCGCTGGAACAAAAGCAGGAGCTTTTTATATCGATGATATAATGCAAATTCAAACACCTCCTCCACCATGTTTGGAAGAAACTGCTGAATCAATGAGTGCAGCAAGCTTAAATGTGACTTTTAAAACAGATCAAACAGCAAACATTATTAAAGATGGAGCAAATTTTGAATGGGTATTTAATCCTAAATCTGACACAGGTATCAACACTTCCTGTAAAGCTGGTAAAGTAACAAATACAGGAACCAATCCTTGGGATAATGTCCAAATTAATTTAGATGCTAAATTAGATTTTACCAGCCGTTCGGGTTTGAAAATGAAAGTATACTCCCTTAAACCAGGAACAAAAGTTACAATGAAACTTGAACTAATAGGGACTCCAGGAACTAATTCAGGAGATGTAGCAGCAATAAGAACAAAAACTGGTGAATGGGAAGAACTAAGTTTTCCTTTTCCTGCTTCTGCAAGTGGTAAATTTAACAAAATAGTAATTATCTTCGATCTTGAAAATAAAGATTCTGATACTTATTATTTTGATGACCTTGCATTGTACGGAACTGGTGGTGGCGGTGGTGGCGCTTGCGCAGCAGAAACTGCAGAATCAATGAGCGCAGCAAGCTTGAATGTAACTTTTAAATCAGATCAAACTGCAAATATTATTAAAGATGGATCCTCTTTTGAATATGTATCAAATCCTAAATCGGATACTGGTATAAACACTTCTTGTAAAGTAGGTAAAGTAGTCAATTTAGGGATTGCTCCTTGGGATAATATCCAAATTGATTTAGCTGCTAAATTAGATTTTACTACTCATTCGGGTTTAAAAATGAAAGTATACTCCCTTAAGCCAGGAACAAAAGTCACAATGAAACTTGAACTAATAGGAACTCCAGGAACTAATTCAGGAGATGTACCAGCAACAAGAACAAAAACTGGTGAATGGGAAGAACTAAGTTTTGCTTTTCCTAGTACTGCAAGTGGTAAATATAACAAAATAGTAATCTTCTTTGATCTTGAAAATAAAGATTCTGATACTTATTATTTTGATGACCTTACATTTTATGGAACTGGCAGCGGTGGCGGTGGCGGTGGCGGTGGCGGCGGCACAGCAACTGGCGATATAGCTGTAAATGGTGGTTTTGAATTAGGAAACCTTGACGGTTGGGCAGTATATAAAAATGGAGGAATTATAGAAGCTGTTAATACCGATAGTAAAACGGGAACATGGTCTGCTAAACTTGTTGCTAGTGATACTGGAAAAAATCCAACGCTTAAGCAAGAAAGAAAGGGTGCAGGTGGAATTAAAGCTGGAGACAAGGTTAAAATCACATTTGATTATAAGGGAGCATTAGCCGGTATTAGCGGGACTTATTCTATACAATCTTTTGTTGAAGCTACAAACGGTGTTAATCAAACAGTTAATATTTCAGTTACTCCAACAAATACTTGGCAAAATTTTACAACTACCTATACTGTAAATGCGGGTGATGTAAGTGGTGGAATCACATTGGAGTTTGTAGCAATATGTGGCGGTGTAGCGGGTTGTAGTTCGACTTTGTATTTAGATAATGCTTCTGTGATTATTAACCCATAGTAATAATTTTAACTGGCAGACAGCATTAGTTTATATGCTGTTAGCCAGTTATTTATAGTGATGATGTTTTAGTAAATAGATATAAAGGGTAACTTATTAATTTTTTTATTTGTTGCCCTTTTTTATACTAAATAGACAGACTCTTTATAAATATAAAAAACAAAAACAATTTGCATTTTCTACCTCTTTTTTAATTAGAGTTAAAAAACAATACATATACAAATGAAAATAGTTGAATTAGAAGGAGAGAAATATTATAAAATAGAAAACCACGATACTATTCGGCCTTTTTTCATGAGCATCGTTAGTGATTCTAATCATTGGATGTTTATTTCGAGTAATGGCGGACTATCTGCGGGGAGAAGAAATGCTGAATTCGCTCTCTTCCCTTATTACACAGATGATAAAATAACAGAACTTGCTGACATTACAGGAAGTAAATCTATTTTTCAAATTCGGTTTGAGGATAAAGAATTGGTTTGGGAACCTTTTTCGGAAAGGTTTAATCAAAACTACGATTTAACTAGAAATTTATATAAAAATTTTTACGGAAACAAAGTCATTTTCGAAGAGATTCATAACGATTTGAAGCTGACTTTTAGATACCAATGGAGTTCAAGTAATGTTTTTGGATTTGTAAAAAAATCGGAAATCAGAAATGATTCCGACAAAGATTATTCGATCACAGTCTTGGACGGTCTTCAAAACATTATGCCACAAGGCGTAAGCAGCGATTTGCAAAATAGTACCAGCAATTTAGTTGATGCTTATAAAAGAAGTGAACTACAAGTCGAAAGTGGTTTGGGGATTTTTGCATTAAGTGCCATTATAGTGGACAAAGCTGAACCTAGCGAAGCGCTAAAAGCTAATGTGGTTTGGTCTTTAGGGGTGAAAAATCCAACTTATTTATTGTCTTCAAAACAACTTCCTGCCTTTAGAAAGTTGCAAAAATTGACAAGAGAAACAGACGTAAAAGGCGAAAAAGGAGCCTATTTTATTTCTAATGATTTGTATTTGGCGAAAAACTCCTCAAAAAATTGGAAAATTATTGCCAATGTCAATCAAAGTCAATCCCAAGTCATTCAGCTTTGTGAGTCAATAATACACGAAAAAACGCTGGAAAATCAAATTCATGAAAATGTTGAATTAGGCAATCAAAATCTTATTGCTCTCAACGCTTCTGCCGATGGATTACAATTTACTGCCGATAAATTAATTGATACTCGCCATTTTGCCAATACACTTTTCAATATTATGCGAGGAGGAATTTTTGATGAGAATTATCAAATTGGGAAAAAGGATTTTACACAATATTTAGTAAAGGCAAATAGTGAAGTGTTTGAAAAAAACCGTGCGTTTGTAAATAATTTGAAGGACGAATTCTCTTATATCGAGTTGCTTCAATTAATTGAAAATCACGAAGACGAAGATTTAGTTAGACTTTGTACAGAATATTTACCTTTAAAATTTAGCCGTCGTCACGGAGATCCAAGTCGTCCTTGGAATAAATTTTCTATCAACACGCGAAGTGAAATTGATGGATCCAAAATTTTGGACTACGAAGGAAACTGGCGAGATATTTTCCAAAATTGGGAAGCTTTGGCGTATGCCTATCCTAATTTCATCGAAGGAATGATTCACAAATTCTTGAATTCTTCCACTTTTGACGGATACAATCCTTACCGAGTTACGAAAAGCGGCTTCGATTGGGAAGCCATTGAGCCAGATAATCCTTGGTCTTACATTGGATATTGGGGTGATCACCAAATTATTTATTTATTGAAATTTTTGGAGTTTATCGAAAAATACTATCCAGGAAAACTAAACTCTTATTTTGAAAAAGATTGTTTCGTGTATGCGGCCATTCCTTATACTATAAAACCGTATGAAGATATATTAAAAAATCCAAAAGAGACTATAGAATACGACCATGCTTGGGAGAAAAAAATAAATGCAGAACGTGCAAAAATTGGTGCTGACGGTGCTTTGATACGTGCGAACAACAATGAAATTTACCACGTAAATTTCATCGAAAAAATATTGGCAACCGTTTTGGCCAAAATGTCCAACTTCATTCCCGAAGGAGGAATCTGGATGAACACCCAAAGACCAGAATGGAATGATGCTAATAATGCCTTAGTTGGTAATGGTGTTTCTATGGTAACCTTGAGTTATTTGCGAAGATTTTTGAAGACTTTCCAAAATATATTAGAATCTTCCGATTTGGAAACTATCAAAATTTCTAATGAAATGGTCGAATTTTATCATGAAGTTAGAGAATGTTTGGTAGAAAATCAACATTTGCTTTCCGGAAAAATTGATGATAATTCACGTAGAACTATTTTAGATCGATTAGGAAAAGCAGCTTCTGATTATCGTTTTCAAGTTTATAATAGTGGGTTTTGGGGAAAGAAAAGAACCCATTCTATGGCAGGTTTAAAAACATTCACAAAAGTAGCTTTAGCTTTCATAGAACATTCTATTCAAGCTAATCAAAGACCAGATAAATTATATCAAGCTTATAATTTGATGTCTATTACAAATGATGGTGTGGTTATTTCGAATCTCAGCGAAATGCTCGAAGGACAAGTGGCTGTTTTAAGTTCCGGATTTTTGAATGCAAATGAATCACTAGAAATACTGAATGCTCTAAGAAATAGTGCTTTGTATCGTCCCGATCAAAACAGTTATATTTTGTATCCAAATAAAGAATTGCCTAAATTTTTGGAAAAAAATAATGTTCCAAAAGTAAAAATAGAGCAATCCGTTTTATTGAAAAAACTGATGGACAACAACAATAATTCGATCATTGATAAAGATGTTAAAGGAGAATACCATTTTAATGGAAATTTCCACAATGCCAATGATTTAAAAGAAGCCTTGGCACAACTGAATAAAAACAAAGAGTATCGCGACTTGGTTGCAAAGGAATCAGAAGATATCCTGCAGATTTTTGAAGAAGTTTTCAATCACAAAGCCTTTACGGGTAGATCGGGAACATTCTTTAGTTACGAAGGATTGGGTTCTATTTATTGGCATATGGTTTCTAAACTACATTTGGCGGTTCAGGAAGTTATAGAAAAAGCCTATCGCGACAATGCAGATGCTGAAGTGATTAGAACATTGGCCTTGCATTATGATGAAATAGGCAAAGGAATCGGTGTTCATAAATCTCCCGAAGTTTATGGAGCTTTCCCTACAGATCCATACTCGCATACGCCTTCGCATCGAGGTGCACAACAACCCGGAATGACGGGGCAAGTAAAAGAAGATGTTCTTACCAGAAAAGGAGAATTGGGTATAAAAGTAGAAGAAGGCCAACTTAGATTTCAACCTACTTTATTAAACAAAAATCAATTTTTGAAACAAGAGGAAACAGTGACTTTTATAGATTTAGAGGAAAATCCACAAGCTATAACTTTGGAAAAAGGAAACTTGGCCTTTACGGTTTGTCAAGTGCCAATAATTTATAAAATTGCGGATAGTAATCAAATAGAAGTGAAATATGAAAACGGCGAAATAGAAGCTTTTTCAACGTTGACATTGAGTCACGAGTTGAGTCAAAAAATATTTCAACGAACCGGAGAAATTGTTCAAGTAGCGGTAAGTATCAATATTTAAGTTTATGAACAAGAGTATCATTCTATCCTTTCTACTGGTTTTGACGTTGTTGTTTAGTGGCTGTAAGATCAGTAATTCGGCAATGGTTAATGATGTAACTGCTGAAAAAATACTGGGAAATTCAAAATATCAAGCCATTTGTTATGGTGGATTTAGAGAAAAAACAAGGGAAATTGAACCAACGATTGCTCAACTAAAAGAAGATTTGCTAATACTTTCGGCAATGAATATCAAAGTGCTGAGAACTTATAACGTACATAATAAAGAGGTTTCAAATTTGTTACTCGCCATAAGAGAATTAAATAAAGAAGATTCTAATTTTGAAATGTATCTCATGTTAGGTGCTTGGATTGATTGCAAAAACGCTTGGACAGCACTTTCTCCAATTCATAATGAAGAAAGTGATCGAAATGCTATAGAAATTGCTGAAGCAGTTCGATTAGCAAACGAATATCCTGAGATTGTAAAGATTATAGCAGTCGGGAATGAAGCAATGGTAAAATGGGCAGCCAGTTATTATGTTGAACCTGCCATCATTTTGAAATGGGTAAACTATTTGCAAAGCTTAAAAAAGGAGCAAAAATTACCAAAATCTCTTTGGATAACTACTTCAGATAATTTCGCTTCCTGGGGAGGTGGAGGAAATGAGTATAAATTTGAAGATTTAAAACAACTCATAAAGTCCGTAGATTATATTTCGTTGCACACTTATCCGATGCATGACACACATTACAATCCTAAATTTTGGGGAACTCTGGCCAATGAAGCGCAATGGTCTCCCAAAGAAAAAATTGATGCCGCAATGATTCGATCAAGAGATTATGCTATTTCACAGTACAATAGTGTAGTTAGTTACATGAAATCAATTGGTATAAACAAACCGGTTCATATTGGTGAAACAGGTTGGGCTTCTGACGACAGTAATTTTTATGGAAACGTAGGTTCGAAAGCTACAGATGAATATAAAGCAGCAGCATATTACAAGCTGATTAGAGATTGGACAAATAAAGAAGGGATTTCTTGTTTCTATTTTGAAGGTTTTGACGAACAATGGAAGGATAGCCAAAATCCACTGGGATCAGAGAATCATTTTGGATTGATAAATTTACAAGGTCAAGCTAAATTTGCTCTTTGGGAAATGGTGGATAAAGGAGTTTTTAATGGGTTGATACGTGATGGAAAATCCATTACAAAAACATATAATGGCAAAGAAGAGTCTTTGTGGATGGATGTTAAAACTCCTCCGGCATTGCTTAAAAAATAATTTGTTATGGAAAAATTCAAGATTTTAATATTGATTTTTAGTATGGCATTCACAATGAATAGTTGTAAAGCGATAAAAGATTTGGATGTAGATGTTTATGAAACTTCGGCTCAGGGAAATTCATTGAAAAAAATAACGGAATTCTCAAAAGATGAAAATCCCGTTTTAATCACTTTAAATCCGGTAGAAAAATTTCAGACTATTACAGGTTTTGGTGGTTCGTTTACGGAATCATCGGCCTATTTACTCAATCGATTAAGTGTAGCAAATCGTAAAAAAGTATTAAACGCTTACTTTAGCGAAGAAGGAGCTAACTATTCTTTGACCAGGACACACATTGCTTCCTGTGACTTTTCGCTCAGTAATTATACATATGCAAAAGTTGAAAATGATAAACTATTGAAAGACTTCTCGATTGAAGAAGATAGAAACGATCTTATTCCAATGATTTTGGACGCGAAAGCCATTTCAAAAGAAGGTTTTAAAATCATAGCCTCCCCTTGGACATCACCACCATGGATGAAAGACAACAAAAAATATGTAGGCGGAAAATTATTGCCTGAATTTAATGATTCATTTGCTTTATATTTCTCAAAATATTTGGAGGCGTACAAAAAAGAAGGAATAAATATTTGGGGAGTTACGGTTATAAATGAACCTCATGGCAATGGAAATAACTGGGAGAGCACATTGTTTTCGCCTAAAGAAATGACTAATTTTGTACAAAATCATCTAGGGCCTAAATTTGAAAAAGATGGTTGGGCAGATATTAAAATATTAGGCTACGACCAAAATAGAGCTGGTTTACAGGAATGGGTTGACGAAATGTTCAAAGATGAAAAAACATCAAAATACTATGCGGGAACAGCCATTCATTGGTATGAAAGCACTTATGATTATTTTCCGGACGCTTTGCAATATGCCCACAAAAAAGCACCAAATAAATATTTAATTCAAACCGAGGCCTGTGTCGATTCTGAAATTCCACATTGGAATGATGATGCTTGGTATTGGAAAAAAGAAGCTACGGATTGGGGTTGGGATTGGGCATCTGAAAAAGACAAACATTTGCATCCAAAATATGCTCCGGTTAATCGCTATGCCACAGATATCATTGGATGCTTAAACAACTGGGTTGATGGTTGGGTCGATTGGAACATGGTTTTAGACAAACAAGGAGGGCCCAATTGGTTTAAAAATTGGTGCGTTGCACCCGTAATTGTAGATACAGAAAAGGATGAAGTTTATTTGACTCCTTTGTATTATACGATGGCACATTTCAGCAAATTTATGAGGCCGGGAGCAGTAAAAATTGGCTGCACGATCAATCATAAAGACCTTGTGACGACTGCGGTAAAAAATCCTGACGGAACCATAGCGATAGTTATTTTTAATCCAACTTCGGAAAAACATAATTTAGAAATAAAACTAAATAACAAAACAAAAATAATTTCTATCGATGGAAATGCTTTGCAAACAATAATTATCAAGTCCTAAATCAAATAAAAGTATAATTTATAATTCTATGAGTATGTCAAATAATTTAAACATCAAACGGATGGTTCCAATGGGACAAAAGATCGCCTTTGGATTAGGTATGTTAGCCAACCAAATGTTTCCTGCAGCGCTAGGTATATTCATGGTGGTATTAGTTGAAGATTTAAAATTTCCCGCTTGGATGTGGGGAATGTTATTTTTCTTGCCAAGGATATTTGACGCTTTCTTTGATCCTATCATGGGATTTATTACTGACAATACAAGATCTGTTTGGGGAAGAAGAAGACAATATGTATTTAGTGGTGCAATAATGATGGGGATTTCTTTTGTTGTAATGTGGCAATTGCATCGAGAAAATGGGATTGATTATAATTTTATTTACTTCCTTTTGTGGTCGTTTGTCTTTTATATCGGGCTATCTGTTTTTGGTGTTCCATACGTAGCAATGGGATATGAAATGAGCGATGATTTTCATGAACGAACCAGTATTATGGCCATATCACAATGGATTGGTCAGTGGGCTTGGGTAATTGCACCTTGGTTTTGGGTTGTGATGTACGATCCAACATGGTTTCCCAACGCAGATACAGCAACCAGAACTTTAGCCGTTTGGGTAGGTATTTCTTGTATGATTTTAGCAATGATTCCTGCTATTTTTATCAAAAGTAAGTCGACTGTAGACGAGGTGAACTTCTCGCCATTAACGTTTAGAACAATTGGTGGAAGTTTAAAGGAAATTTTTAATAGTTTCAAAGAAGCGTTTGTTAACAAGCCTTTCAGAAAACTTTGTATTGCTACTTTTTTAATTTTTAATGCCTTTAACACAGTTGCTGCTTTTACTTTTTTTATTGTCGTTTATTATCTTTTTAATGGAAATACCTCAGAATCAGGCATTTGGCCTACACTTTTTGGATGTTTAGGAGCTTTGTCTACTACTTTTATTGTAATACCAGTTGTTGCAAATATTTCCAAGAGATTAGGTAAGAAAGATGCTTTTTTAGTGTGTCAGGGAATATCAATTTTTGGATATATTTTACTTTGGTTTCTCTTCATTCCAGGAAAACCTTATATGTTCATTTTCGCCTTGCCCTTCTTTTCCTTTGGTATAGGAAGTTTGTTTACTTTGATGATGTCAATGACAGCGGATGTTTGCGACATGGATGAGTTGACATCTGGCAAACGAAGAGAAGGAATTTTTGGTGCAATTTACTGGTGGATGGTAAAATTTGGTTTCGCCATAGCAGGATTACTGACGGGAGTTATTATGTCCTTTGTTGGCTTTGATCCATCTTTACCTATTCAAGCTGATGGAGCAGTTACTGGATTAAGACTATTCTTCTCGGGAATCCCGATTTTAGGCACATTGATAGCGATGTGGGTAATGAGGAATTATGACTTGACGGAGGAAAGATCCTATGAAATAAAAAATGAATTAGATGCAAGAAAACGAGAGCTGTGAAGTGTCCCTTTGCCATCGTAAACCTAGATTAGTTGAAAGCAAAAAGCAGATCTTTTTTAAAATAGACAGCGGTCTAAATTAATTTGAAAAGATAAATAATTTGCAAAATTAATCACTTAAAAATAGTTTCAAATTTACAAGTAGTTTTATAAAATTTAAATAGTTATAATGAAAAAAAATACCCCAATTCAAATCTTATTCGCATTTTTTCTAATTAGTCAATTGTGTTCAGCACAAGTCGATGTGGTTTACAAAGATTTAGTGTGGTCAGATGAATTTAATACTAATGGTCCTGTCAATAGTACTAATTGGTTTCATCAAACACAATTGCCCGCTGGTGGAAACTGGTTTAATGGGGAAGTGCAGCACTACACCAATAGGATAGAGAACTCTTATGTTGATAATGGGAGTTTGAAAATAGTTGCCAAAAAAGAGAGTTACACTAATCAATCAGTAACGAAGCAATATACCTCAGCGAGATTGAATTCTAAATTTGCATATTTGTACGGTCGTGTCGATATTAAAGCAAAAATTCCAAAAGATGCTGGAACTTGGCCCGCGTTATGGTTGCTTGGCAAAAATGTAAATGAAGACGGCGCTTATTTTGATAATTTAGGATATGGCACTACCTCCTGGCCCGCTTGTGGAGAAATAGATATATTGGAATATGGCATTACTCGTTCTAAACCAGATAATTATATCCAAAGTGCCATGCATACTCCATCCTCATTTGGAAACACTGTTGACATTGGTGGTGTAGTTGTAGGAGATAACATTGCCAATAATTATCATGTTTATTCTATGAATTGGTCGCCCAATCAAATTTCATTTCTTGTCGATAATGTTGTATTTTATACCTATAATCCATCTGTTAAGAATGCCAATACATGGCCATTTGATAAAGAACAATATTTTTTATTGAACATTGCAATGGGGGGAGTAGCGGGACCAATAGATTCAAGTTTCAGTCAAACTGCTATGGATATTGATTACATAAGAGTATACCAAAATACCACTCCAGACACGCAAGCGCCAACAAATTTCACTGCAACTGTTGGTACAATTTCTGGATCTTCTGTTGAATTATTATTAAACGCTACTGATGATTCAGGGAATGTAACTTATAATGTGACATATGGTACTAATGGTACAGCTTCAACTTTTAGTCCTTCGGGTGTGCAGAAATCATTTGTTATTTCTGGGTTATCGCCCAATACTGATTATTCATTTTCAGTTTCGGCATCGGATGCCTCAGGGAACACTTTTATAAATAACCCTATTGTGCTTAATGCCAAAACTACTGTAATTTTAGATTGTGGAGGTACTGATACGCAAGCACAACAAGGCTCTTTCAGTTTGGGTTATAAATACAATTTCGAAACTATTGGAACAGATGTTAAAATAACATTTGAGCTTTTAGATACTAACAGAGTGGGTGTAGAAGCCATTTTGTGGAAACAGTCTCCTTTCGGCGAAACGGTTGTGACTCGCGTTAATGGAAATATTTTTACCAAAACTATTTCGGGTCAAACCCTAGGTTCAACCATTAATTATGCCTGTAAATTTGCCTATGCTGGTGGATTGTCTGTAACAAAATACATTTCCTATGTAGTGGGTAGCAGTTGTTCACTTGAAGTGTCTAATCAATTTAACTTAGATCAATTGTCATTTCAAAACCCCGTAGGGGATTATTTAGATATTAAATGTAATAATGTGGTCGACACAGTAGAGATTTTTAATATGTTAGGGAAATTGGTTTTAAAAACTACAAACAATGTTAGTAGAATTGATATGAAAAATTTATCCAAAGGAATGTATTTAATTATAGCTTATTCAAATAATAATAAAATTATAAAAAAAATTATTTTGAAATAATAATTATTTAGTTTTATTTTCTATCTTATCAATTAATATGTCAACATATAATTAAAACTCTTTTTATAGGTTACCACAACAAATATGTTAAATTTTTAGTTCTATGTTGTTTTATTAATTTTATTTATAGTACATTTGATTTTATTTTAATTTTAATTTAACATTTGCCTATTACAAAAAACTACTTTTTAGAGATAATTCTCATATTTATTTAACAACTAAAAGGTATTTTTATGGCTTATGTACAAACCCCAGACGCACTATTGGTAAAAAATTACGTAGCAGGTGATGAAAACGCCTTGAC
>JBIIFA010000170.1:0-4331 GCA_044237565.1 Flavobacterium sp. | reverse complement strand
TTTCAAACAAGTTCAAACTTCCAGTTGCGCCCGTTGGCATGTGCGGATAACCAACCCACATCATTTTCACTTTGGACAAATCTTGTTGTTCCAATTTTTCAAAATCTGGTTCCCAATTATTATTTTCGACTAAATCATAGAAAACAGGCGTTGCACCTACTAATTTTGTCACAGAAGTATAGGTTGGATACCCCGGATTTGGTATTAAAACGGCATCTCCTTCATTCAAAAAAGCTAATGAAATATGCATAATCCCTTCTTTTGAACCCATTAAAGGTAAAATCTCAGAATTAGAATTCAATTCTACTTGAAAATTATTTTTATAAAAATCAGCCATTCCATTTCTCAATTCTGGTAGCCCCTGATAACTCTGATATTGATGCGCATTTTCATCGGTAACGGCATTTTGAATTGCTTCAATAACAGTTTTTGAAGGCGCCATATCTGGACTGCCAATTCCCATATTGATAATTGGTTTTCCTTCAGAAATGAGTTGGCGAACTTCCCTCAATTTTGATGAGAAATAATATTCTTCAACTATGGCGATACGGTTTGCAAGCCCCACTCCAGCCCTCCCCGAAGGAGAGGGAGCCGTAGAAGAAATCGTGCTGCTTTTTAAATTTTCCAATTTATTTATTGTTATTTAATCTAAAATATTACTATTTGTTGCTCTGCTAATTCCCTCTTCGGGGGCTAGGCTTTGTGTTTTTATATTCTCCTAAAACTTTAAAATACTCCGCCATAATTTCTAATAAAGATTTTGCTTTGGAATAATCATCATAATCATCAAAAGTTACATCTACAAAAAAGGAATATTTCCAAGGCGTTTCAATTTTTGGCAGCGACTGAATTTTCGTTAAACTTAATTTACAATCACTCATTACATTCAAAACCGCAGCCAAACTCCCACGTTTATGATCCAATTCAAATTTCAAAGAGGCTTTGTTTATTTCCTGTTTTGGAACAAATGAATTCTCTTTATTTAGAATTACAAAACGAGTCATATTGTTGTTAATGGTTTGTATTTCTGGCGCTAAAATTTCTAAATCATACATTTTTGATGCCGTTTTACTTGCTATTGCTGCAATTCCTCTTAATTGATTCTGATGGATTCTTCTGGCAGTTTCAGCGGTATCTTTATCCTCAACTAATTTTATGTTTGGGAATTTTTTTAGAAATTCCATGCATTGTAACAAAGCCATAGGATGCGAATGTACTTCTGAAATATCCTCCATTTTTTGACCTTTCAAAGCCATAAAATTTTGATGAATATCCATGTAATATTCACCAATAATATGTAAATTATTCTTGTCAATCAAGGCATAATTCGGAATAATTGAACCCGCAATTGAATTCTCAATAGCCATAACCGCTTGATTTGATTTCCCAGACAACAAACTATCTACCAATTCTTCAAACGACATGCACTCATCAACTGTAATATCTTGATTGTAATATTCCAATGCCACTTGATGGTGAAACGAACCTTGTATTCCTTGTATTGCAACTTTTTGTATCATATATAGTCAAAAAAAAATCCTGATTTTCATCAAGATTGTATAGCTTTTATTTGTTTATTTATTTATTTCAAATAACCACAGTACAATCCTTACTTCTACTAAAGAAGAAATAATAAGAAAGTGTAAAATTGAAATTATTGTTCATTTTAAATTTTTAACTGTACCGCAAAGCTATGTATAAAATTTATTTAAACACTATAAAAAAATAGAATTTTTAAATTAAAAATGATTTCTCAAATCAAACCCGTAAATTTTATTAAATTAATGAAAAATGGAACTAATAATGCGATTTATTTAAATTTAGCCTATTGTTCTTCCGTTGAATAAATTTCAAGTATTCTCTAGCTTTTGAAGATATTTAAATCCTATTTAAAAGTGCTGCCCATTTTGCAATCTACATTATAGTAAAAACAGAATTTTTCTCCTTACTTTTGTTCAAAATCAAATAGTATGTCAATTGAAGTTGTAAATATTTCCAAAAGTTACGGTGCCCAAAAAGCGTTGGATGCTATTTCTTTCTCTGTCAAAAAAGGAGAAATCGTTGGTTTTTTAGGTCCAAATGGAGCAGGAAAATCAACTTTAATGAAAATATTAACAACGTATATCAATGCCGATGAAGGTTCAGCAGCTGTAAATGGGTTTGATGTAAATTCAAATCAAAAAGCGGTTCAGTTGTCTGTTGGTTATTTGCCGGAGCACAATCCGCTGTATTTAGATTTGTATGTTCGAGAGTATTTGGCTTTTAATGCCGAAGTATATAAGGTTTCAAAATCAAGAATTAACGATGTTATAGAATTGACTGGCTTGTCATCGGAAAGTCATAAAAAAATTGGACAATTATCAAAAGGCTATCGCCAACGTGTGGGTTTGGCGAATGCATTATTGCACAATCCAGACGTTTTAATTTTGGACGAACCTACTACAGGATTGGATCCAAATCAATTGGTTGAAATTAGAAATGTGATTAAAAATGTTGGAAAAGACAAAACTGTTTTCCTTTCTACTCATATTATGCAAGAAGTTGAGGCCATTTGCGACCGCGTGATAATCATCAATAACGGTAAAATTGTTACCGATAAAAAATTAGATAAATTAATTTCAGCCGATAAAGAGCAAATTATTGAAGTTGAATTTGATTATAAAATTGAGGAAGAGGCTGTTGCGAGAATGCCACATTTGAAATCCTATAAAAATACACACGATATGGTTTGGGAATTGACTTTTATATCTGATAAAGACATGCGCCCAACTGTTTTTGATTTTGCTCATGACAATGGCTTAAAAACATTGCAATTGAATCAAAAGAATAAAAATTTAGAAACTATTTTCAGAGAAATTACGAAAGAATAACTCTAATTATAAATTACTCTTCCATGATATAATTGTTGCACATCAATAGTTGGCGTATTTTTTTTCAAAATTACATTTCCTGTACTTACCACTTTTCCAATGATACTTTCTGATGGATTTACAACCATATCATTAGATCCTGTATGGTAAATTTGGGGAAATAAATATATAATTTTTAGAACACTGCCTTTGCAATTTGTCTAATGTTTTCGGATTTTCCCATAGAATAATAATGCAAAACAGGAACTCCCGCTTGTTTTAATTCCAAAGATTGCTGAATTGCCCATTCAATACCAACCGTTTTAACTTCTGCAGATGATTTGCATTTTTCGATGGCGCTAATCAAATCTTCAGGTAAATCTACTCGGAAAACTTGAGGCAAAAGTTGCATGTGTTTTTTTACGGCAATTGGTTTAATTCCTGGAATAATAGGAATTGTAATACCCAATGCTCTTGCTTTATCTACAAACTCGAAGTATTTTGAATTGTCAAAAAACATTTGAGTTACCACGTAATCAGCCCCAGCATCTACTTTTTCCTTAAGCCTTCTCAAATCCGATTGCAACGATGGCGATTCCAAATGTTTTTCTGGATAACCTGCAACGCCAATACAAAAATCTGATTTGTTGTCAACGTCTAATAAATCGTGTAAATATTTACCATTATTTAGGAGTTTTATTTGTTTCACCAAATCAATCGCGTAGTCATTTCCACCGCTTTTTGGAATGAAATATTTTTCATCCTTCATTGCATCGCCACGCAAAGCCATTACATTATCAATTCCTAAATAATGACAATCTACCAATAAATACTCCGTTTCTTCTTTCGTAAAACCACCACAAAGCACGTGCGGAATAGTGTCAACATTGTATTTATGTTTTATAGACGCGCAAATACCAAGCGTTCCAGGACGCATTCTTGTGAGTTTTTTATCCAATAATCCATTTCCTTTATCAATATATACGAACTCTTCGCGAGAAGTAGTTACATCAATAAATGGCGGGTTGAACTCCATTAACGGGTCAATATTATCGTATAATTCTTGTATGCTTTTTCCTTTTTGTGGAGGGATAATTTCAAAAGAGAATAAGGTTTTCCCTTTTGCGTCTTCGATATGTTGTGTTACTTTCATATTATTGGTTGTTGGTTATTGGTTGTTGGTTGATAGTTGTTGGTTGTTGGTTGCAGATAATTTCTATCAACCATCAACTATTATTAATCTGCTATTATTAATCTGCTATATTCGGATTCAACCATTTTGTTGCTACATCGGTTGAAACATTTCTTCTTTTAGCGTAATCTATTACTTGGTCTTCTTTTATTTTTCCGAGTCCAAAATATTTACTTTCTGGGTGCCCAAAATAATATCCTGAAACGGAAGAAGCGGGCCACATCGCCATACTTTCGGTTAATTTAACTCCGATTTCTTGTTCGACATTTAATAATTTCCAAATAGTTGGT
>JBIIFA010000046.1:0-12148 GCA_044237565.1 Flavobacterium sp. | reverse complement strand
AATGATTGTAAAGCGCCTCTAAACTTGATTTCTGATTCAAATAATCGTTCATCAGAGGAGTGAAATATCCAGAATTTTGATAGCTAATACAATCCGTTGGCATAGGGAAATTTGTTTTGAGTAAAAATACCAAAAAAAATGGGTAATTAGTCTTTCTTTAAAATATCTTTCAATACTTTTTTAGTTAAAAGTGTTGCGCCCTCTACATTTAGATGCCCACAAGTCGCAAAATAGCGGTCGGATTTCACCACAGTATCGTATCTTTTTATTTCGGGATACACTTTTGTAACCGCATCAAAATAATCGCGATTTTTAGTGTTTTCACAAATTGGAGTCGTCATCGCAACCAATTGAATGTTGTTTTTCAAACACAACGCTTTGATTTTTTCGTAGCTCGCATTGCGAATGGGTTTCAATCCAATCAAGCTATTTTTCATATTGATACCTTTTCTTTTCAACGGATAATAGCCACCATTTTGCAACAGACTATTGGGTTTTTCAATCAAAGTATTCCAAGTTTCTCTAAAACCAATTGCAGTTTCATACTCAATATACCTGTAAAACGGAATGTAATTCCAAAGATTAAAATCGGGTTCCGAAGATAAATAGTTGGCCACCGTTTCTGAATTGTGAATAAATGGTAGAAATTGAGCTAAATATTTTGGAGATGGTTCATCTCCACAAATGTTCAAATCAATTTGAATAATGGCCGTTTTGATTTTGTAATTCCGCTCCAACATCAATTCAAACAGTAAAGCGGTTTCATATAAATGCGACCCACTCATTCCGTAATTATAGGTTTTAAGCCCTTTTTCTTCAAAAACTGATGGTACAAAATGATTGTTGGCTCTTGAAGAACCTAAGAAAATGACATCAAAATTTTTATTTACGGAATTGTAAACGAAGTTGGTTTTGTTGTGTTTACTGTCATTTAAATAAATCTGCGTAAATCCCAAGTCTAGTACACAAAGCAAAACGAAAAATAATCCGATGATTTTGGCTGTAAAAAGGAGAAATTTCTTCATTAGAATTGAAAATAAATGAAAGATTTATAATCCGAAAAAACGCCCAAAACTACAATTCCAATTAAGCACAATGCTACTTTAAACCAAGAATACCGACCAGAAAGCGGTTCTATTTTATTTCTAAATTGCCATTCAATTCCAATGAACAACAAAATCAAAAGTACTATTTCATAATTGTAACGTTCGATTTTTAGATATTGTTCTGTAAATTTACCTTGCGTAAAAATCCTTCTAATATAATCCAATGCCATTGAAACACTTGACGAACGGAAGAAAATCCAAGCGAAACACGTTAATATAAAAGTGCTTAGAATTTGCCAAAACATTTTTAAAGATGCAAACGAAAAATCAATTGCAACAGCCTCGATATTGGTTCGGTTTTTATTCAATAGTAATAACGGTAAAAAATAAAGCGCATTGATGGCTCCCCAAGCTAAAAATGTCCAATTCGCGCCGTGCCAAAATCCACTTAATAGGAAAATTACAAATACATTTCGAATTTGTTTCCCCTTGCTGCCTTTGCTTCCGCCCAATGGAATATAGACGTAATCTCGAAACCACGACGATAATGAAATGTGCCAACGTCGCCAAAATTCGGCAATATCTCTTGAAAAATAAGGGTAATTGAAATTCCGTAATAAGTCAATTCCAAAGAGTTTTGAAACTCCCAACGCAATATCAGAATAGCCTGAAAAATCACCATAAATTTGAAAGGCAAAGTAAAAAGCCCCCAAAACTAAGGAAAGCGAATTCATGCTTTGGTAGTTGTCGAATATCGCATTGGCATACATGGCACACGTATCGGCGATGACGACTTTCTTGAATAATCCCCACAAAATTTGATAAATACCCGATTTGGCTTGGTCAAAATTGAATTTTCGTGCGACTTTCACCTGAGGTAATAAATGCGTGGCACGCTCAATTGGTCCTGCAACCAAAAGTGGAAAGTAACTTACAAATAAGGAATAATCTACAAAATTGCGTTCGGCGGTAATGCGTTTGTAATAAATATCAATTACGTAGGACAATCCGTGGAAGGTGTAAAACGAAATTCCAACGGGTAAAATTAATTTTAACAACAATGGATTGGCTTCAAAACCTAATGATTGCACCATGTTTGCCATGGATACCGCAAAGAAATCATAGTATTTAAATAAACCTAAAAATCCTAAATTGATACCAATACTTAACCAAAACCAAATTTTCCGAGGGGTTTCTTTTTCACTTTTTTCAATTTTGAGTGCCGTGAAATAATCTAAAAATGTGGAGAAAACCAATAGAAATAGAAACCGCCAATCCCAACACGAGTAGAAATAGTAACTCGCCAAAATCAAGATAATATTTTGTGTTTTCTTGGACGAATTCCCTACCGCCCAATACAATAAAAATACCATTGGCAAGAAAACGGCAAAATGTAGCGAGTTGAAAAACATTAGGTTTTGTATTTATAGCTATTGTAATAGGTCGCAAATATAACATTTTCAAAATTAAGAGGTTTCCAAAGTGCCCCCAAAATTTCCTTTTTTAAAACCAAATATTCATTATATTTGAAAAGTTAACAACAGTTTAAACCCAATTTTAAAAGCATTAATATGAATGAAATCCCAAATTCAAACAAAGTAAATTCTACAAAACACGTTCTTTTTGGCAGTTTAATTGGAACTTCTATTGAGTTTTTTGATTTTTATATTTATGCTAATGCAGCGGTTTTGGTATTTCCACAATTGTTTTTTCCAAGTTCAAATCCTACAGCTTCTATACTTCAATCGTTGGCAACATTCTCAATAGCCTTTTTTGCACGGCCAATAGGATCGGCTGTTTTCGGACATTATGGTGATCGAATTGGAAGAAAAACAACCTTAGTTTTTGCCTTATTGACCATGGGAATTTCTACTGTGGCCATTGGGTTTTTACCTACGTATGCTTCAATCGGTATTGTAGCACCTTTTTTATTGATGCTTTGCCGATTTGGTCAAGGTTTAGGACTTGGAGGCGAGTGGGGTGGAGCCGTTTTATTAGCCATCGAAAACGCACCGCCCAACAAACGCGCTTGGTACGGAATGTTCCCGCAATTGGGCGCTCCCATTGGTTTGCTGCTTTCTGGAGGAACCTTTCTTTTGTTGAATGACGCCTTAACAGAAGCCCAATTTTTTGATTTTGGCTGGAGAATCCCCTTCATTTCGAGTGCTGTTTTGGTGCTTGTGGGCTTTTATATTCGTTTAAAAATTACCGAAACCCCTTCTTTTATAAATGCGGTTGAAACCAAAAAAAGCGTAAAAATTCCCTTATTTACCTTACTGAAATCCTACCGTAGGGAGCTTGTTTTTGGGACTTTGGCAGCGGTGGCGACTTTTGTAATTTTCTATCTAATGACCGTTTTTTCTTTGAGTTGGGCAACAACCGATTTAGGATTCACAAGAAGAGATTTCCTTGTTTTACAATTGTTATCGGTGGTGTTTTTTGGTATTGCCATTCCCATTTCGGCACTTTTAGCCGATAAATTTGGAAGACGCACCGTTTTAATGGCAATTTCTGCTGCAATTGCCGTATTTGGATTATTATTTTCGTTGCTTTTGGGCTCTGGAAACACCACCTTAGTTTCCCTATTTTTAAGTATTGGAATGACCTTAATGGGAATGACTTACGGCCCTTTGGGAACTTTTTTATCGGAACTTTTCCCTACTGAAGTGCGGTATTCAGGCGCTTCCCTAACGTTTAATTTTGCAGGAATCATAGGAGCTGCCTTTGCACCCATGATTGCCATTTGGCTAGCTAAAAACTACGGAATTGATTTTGTTGGCTATTATTTAACCGTTGCTGCCGTAATTTCGTTTGTATCTTTATTGGTTATTACTAAAAAAGAGCATAAATTTTAGTTTATTTTTTTGGAGCACAAGATTTTTTTTACCACTCGATTTCTCCCGCTATTCGCTATATCTGTTGTGGCGAACCCCGCCACAACAGTATGCCGCTGCTATCGGGGCTAAAATTTCACGTTTATATTTTCATAACAAATTTCCTAATAATAGAGCCACACTAAAGAATTCGGTAGCTAGGTGACGGAAATCACGCTAACGTTTTCGGGCTTGGCGAAGGTGGCGATTTTCACCTCAAATGTTGATGCGGAGAACCAATGTTTGATTAACCACAAATGTTGATGCGGAGCACTGAACCGCCACTTTTGCCAAACCCGTGTTATCGGATCGGACTTCTTGTCGACCGAATGTTTTACTTTTCTTCAAAATAGTTGCTGTCAATTTTTAAATTTACTCCAAACCTATCCAATCAATCAACAATTTGAAATCTTCTTCTTGCTTGTTGGCAATTAAAAAACTCACTTGTTCAATGCTTTTAAAATTGAAATTCGGGATGCTCAATTTGCGCCCTCGAACCTGAGGGTAAAATTCACTAATTGGTAACTTGATATTTTCCCAATCTCCAGTAGTAGTAAATTGGTGCACGTAAGACTCAGATTGCGAAATTTCGCTCTTCAAACGAAATTCATAGGCCTTGCTATCTCCTTTTACGCGCAAAACAACAAATGTTTTTTCTTCTGCTAGTTTGATTCTTGTGTTCAATTGAATTGAGGCAAATCCTCCGTTGTTCGCCAATGAAACGTGACCTGAAAATTGTCCATGTCCTGCATCGCTAAGCACTAATGAACTTTTGGATATACCACCCATAACACCATCGTTGACAATACGCCATTCCTTGATGTTCGATTGAATTGAAAAATTATAAATTTCTTTCATAATTGAACCAGCGGATAAGCCGAGTGCGACTAAAATTATTGAGTATTTCATTTTTTTTATATTTTTCAAGACCACTAACAGCTATCAATGAGTCTATTACAAAGATAGTCGGTCGTACTATGCGGTCAATCAGTATTTCCATAAAATTTTCATCATCATCGCTTTTCTCCGTTCCGTTTCTTGTAATGTTTTTAGCCTGCCCGCCAACGGTTTGCCGCTATCCGAAGGTGGCGATTTCGAAGCACTTCACTTTCAGTTTGGCACTGACTTTTATTAAAAGCACTGACCTTTGATTTATCAATGAACCCGCTATTTCTTATACACGCTGTTATGGGCTGGTTTTCTTTTTATTTTTTTTGGTTTTGCTTCACTTCTAGACAAAATAAACTCATAATAAGAAGATTAATTTCTACCTAAAATATTATTAGTACCCTGAGCAAGGTAAGCTCCAATTATTGCAGGAACAGAATATAGAGCATAAAAAATGAATTCAATTGGGAACATATTGTGCGATGATGAATCAACAATCATTTCAAATATTGCCATTATTGGGAAAAGGGCCATCGTTGTTAAACCAATTTTCCAACCTGATAACTTACTAAATAGTTTCACGCCAAAACCGCTTAAAAGTAATAGGCCAAAACTCCAAATTGAAATCCCTTCAATTCCGGTTCTAATCAGGGGAAACAACGGAGAATCGTACTGTTTCAAAACAGGTAGAAAAAATGTTGGAAGCACTATAGAAATAACACCTAAAATTGAAGCCAGCAAATAAATCCAAATAACGTTTGTTTTCATATTATTATTTTCTTACTCATCTGGCTTTTCAGTATCGCCCCGTTTTTTAAAATGGTCACTAGTCTCCATTTGTAAAATTAAGTTTTAGAACGCTTCCGACTAACTATTAAGACTTGTCAATGTTAGAATTCTGTGGTTCTCTTGTCTATGTTATTCCTTTATGTCATTTCTTAACGTCCCCGCGCTACACGCAGTTTGGGACTAAATTAAGCCCTATTTTCGGATTTGCAAAATCATCCCAAATACAAAACCAACTTTCAATTAAGCCTAAAACCCAAATTGCTTGTAGCGTGTGTTGTGCTCAGTTTTATTATTTTAAAACTTCTCCAATTAGCTTGAATATATGAAAGATTTAAACTTTTTTTAATGGCTTTGAAAAGTAAACTATAATACTAATTGTCGAAGCAACTAAATCACATAATACACTGATGAACATTAAAATGGACACATAAAATATATTTTTATGAGATAAAAATGCAAAAGCACCGTCCAAATATATAAATCCAAAAACCAACAATAGAATTCCAATAGCTAGGAATTCTCCTTTTTTATACCTGGTGCTAATCCTTGTTTTACGTATAACTTTAATGAACCCAGCAAAGATTATCAGATGAATTAAAATTGCAAGTAATATTCCAATGGCAGCACCTTTAGGATTTGCTTGAGGCGCTGAATCATAAAAAATCCCAGGTAGTATTATGATCATCAATAATATGGAGAGCAATAAGATACCCACTGCAATCATTAGAATTCTTTCACTTTCTAGTAACTTCTTCATATGGCTTGTTATACGTTAATAATTATCTGGTCTACAAAAAAAATTGAGCACAACTCATATATACCAGCCATAAAATGGCTGTAATCTACCCAAAAAGGGTTGGCTTTGTGCCATAATAACCTCCGTTATTTATTTTGCTAATGTATGATATAAATATTACAAATCATCAAAAGGACTTTTTATTTGTTGAATACTTTTTGTACTAACATGAGTATATATTTCAGTTGTTTTGCTACTGCTATGCCCTAATAACGTTAGCGGCTCTGCCCAGTAAGGGTTTTCGGAGAGCTACACTATCAACCGACACAAAACTTGATGCGGGTAATGCTGCTCGAAAACCTCTGAAACCCTTATTGGGTATAGACGTTGTTATGGGCAGGTTTTTATTTCTTAATTACTTTAAATATATTATTTTGACCGCTAAAATTAATTAAATACATTCCTCTTGGCAACGTAGAAATATTAATGAGCGTTATTTCTGAATTAATATATCCAGTACGGATTGTCCTACCCTGTAGATCAGTAATGGTATACGTAGAACTTAATGAATTTAAATTTACCTGAATTGTAATTTAGTCATCAGATGGGTTGGGATAAATAGTAAAATTGCCTTTATTTATTGTGTTAATTCCCATAGGATTGCAAGTGTAGTTAGCACTAGCAAGAAAAGCTGACGATTTTATATTTCTAGTGTTAATGAAATTTATCAAATTAGTAAAACTAGTTTCGTATGTAGCAAAGTCGAACCCTTTGCGATAATCTCTTCTAACCGCATCGTCAATAATTCCTCGAAGCAGGGTCATTTTTGCGGACAATGAAGTTGGTGTAAAAATAGTTTGACTCAAAGTACAAATTGCACCGTTATAATAATCAGAAAACTGCGAATATTGGGCATATTTGTTCAGAATCGCAATTTTATATGTTACAATAAAACTTCCTAAAGCTGGGTCGAATGAATCGGGGAAAGCAACGTTTTGGTCCCAGCAAATGGTATAAAATTTAGCTGTTGTTGCGTCCCTGTAATAAATTCCATTCCTGCCTTTATCTTCAGCATTCATATTATAATCCAACACTGCATTAAATTTAAAAAAGCTTGCAAAATCAAAATATGGGGAAGTTAAATCTATATAGTTATTACCATCGGGTGTATTGTTTAATTTGTCTAATGTTGTAATCCATAAGGGCCATGCAATTAAAGGATCACCCTTATCAAATGTGTACAAACCCCCATAATCACTCTCGTTGGGGCCATAATATTGCAAAGTGTTTACAGGTAGTCCTGTACCTGAGGCTTCCATGGTAACTCCATTGTCATTTCCAAAAAACCGTTTGTAAATTTCGTCTTGTGCTTCAACTATTGTGTAAACTCCCCAATATTTGTCATCAATGTATAATTCAGTAAAAGCGATTTTGGGCGAAGGTATCCCCAATTGAGCAGATGCATCAAATGTCAGTTTTTCGCGAATAAAGGAATTGTCGTATAAACCATTGTTCAAATTAAAACGCATTATACCATCGTATTTCGTTTCTGGAATATATTTGTTCATTTTCACTTTAAAAGGCTTCTTTCCGTTTGGGGCCGCTATAAATGATTTATCCCCTTTTGTTGAAAGCCCGACACTGCTGTAGACATTGCCATCAATTTTTATGCTTACATTTTGATAAACATTGCGAAATGCCGGATCTAATGTTTTAATTGTATCAACATTTGATATTTCAATCCTATGTAGTATGTTATCATTGAAAAGATTGATCCCATTTTGGGCAAAAGTATTACAAGCCCATGCCGATAAAACTAAAATCAATAATAATGTTCTCATGTTTTTTCTCCTTTTTTTGTATATAATACTTTCTACTCATTCGCCTTTTCGATTACGCCCACTTTTAATGGTGGTTATTTGTCCACAGTACCAAATTATACAGTTCTAGTGCTATAATTGTAAGCTTGTCTTTGTTTTTCTAATTGCCCATAACGTTTCTCGGCTTGGCGATGTGGCGGATTTTCAGCACAAAAACTCATTAGAAATACTGCTGTTGAATCTTGCACAAATGTTTCATAGAAGCACTTCAGCCGCCATATTGCCAAACCGATGTTGTGTGTGGTTTATTTTACATTTACAGTAATTCGGTTGTAATAAATTGTAGTTGTTGCTTCAAAACCAGAATCCGTTCCTATAATTACCCAAAGTTCTCCGTTTGAATTAGAAATAACATTAATGGGCATTGTTGTGCTTAAAGATTTTAGTTTGTACACAAACAAATCTGTGCCATTAGCGAAATCACCAATAAGTTTCATATTTGTACCGTCTTGCCTTTGATTACCTTTATCAATATTCATTCTGTAATAGTTGTCTGAATTGTCCAATACTTTCATTGGTTCATTGGTCGATGCACCAGCTTTAATGTATACACTTTCTGCTGGTGAACCTCCTACCCCAAGAGAACCACTTGCTGCATTGGTGGCAAATTCTATTTCCAATTCAATCTTGTAATTCGTATTCGGCTTCAATCCCGTAATTTTCTTTTTAACGAACATAAACAAATCATCGCTATGATTATTACCTGACTGTCGTAAGGCACCTTCGCTTGTATTTAAAGGACTTGGTAACGTAGCATGTGAAAACTCCAATTCATAAAAGTCTTCCACACCTGGGTCATTTGGATAATCCGCAAAGTCTCCCAACCAACCCTCTGCATTATTCATAAAATTAAAAGTAAATTCTTTGGGTTCAACGAAATTATCGTCTTTTTCACACCCCGCAAGAGTGAACAGTAAAACTGTAAGTACACTAACAAATAGTTTGTTCATTTTTTATTCATTTAATATTGCCTACTCTAATAGGTTTTCGGCTTTCCCCTTTCCTCCAATTTTCTTATTGTCGATTTTAGGAACTGTTCGACATTTTATAAATCACACACAACGGCTCCCGGCATGGTCGTCGTTTCTGAGGGAGTTTTCTCCCGAAAGAAATGCGTCCAAGGCGGTGATGTCGGCTGTCCCTGAAAGTGGTGGGCGCATCGCCAGGCGAAGCCGGGAGCCGATGTTAGGTAAGCCCGGAGGGATTGCCTAACATCTTGTATATAGGTCTGACAAAGTCAGACTTATCAACCCTAAATCGGGTCGCTTTGTCTGACAAAAGGCAGACATTATTTATTTTCAAATATAGTATTTTATTATTACAAATCTTCAAAAGGACTTTCTATTTGTAAAGTTGAATCTAGTGCTTTTAGAAATCTAAAATCGTAAATCTGAAATCGTTTCTCGCGCGAAGGATCGCAACGGAAATCCTCTGTGCAACAAAGTGGAGCAGAGATTGTAGTGAAGAGCCTGACCCGAACTTTTCGAGGGGCGCGCCCAAATAAAAAAAGTGCCTTCATTTCTGAAAGCACTTTTGATTGTTGTAGTTGTAGTAGTTGTATTTATTATAATGCTGATTTAACCGTTTTTATGATTCTGGCAGCAATTTTGTATGGATCACCATTTGATGCTGGTCGTCTGTCTTCTAACCAACCTTTCCAACCTTTTTGAACGGTCATTAAAGGAATACGGATGGAACAACCTCTGTCAGAAACGCCATAAGAAAAATCGTGAATCGATGCTGTTTCGTGTTTTCCTGTTAATCGCAAATCGTTATAAGCTCCGTAAACTGCGATGTGTTCTGCAGTTACTGGACGGAACGCCTCACATATTTTTTCATAGGTTGCTTGGTCTCCACACGTTCTCAACACTTCGTTAGAGAAATTAGCGTGCATTCCTGAACCATTCCAATCGGTATCTCCCAATGGTTTTGGGTGGTACTCTATATAGTAACCGTATTTTTCGGTTAAACGATCTAATAAATAACGGGCAACCCAAATTTCGTCACCTGCTTTTTTAGCACCTTGAGCAAACAATTGGAATTCCCATTGTCCGCAAGCTACTTCTTGATTAATTCCTTCAAAGTTGATTCCAGCTTCGATACATAAATCTGCATGTTCTTCAACTAAAGCTCTTCCATGAGTGTTTTTTCCACCTACTGAACAATAGTACATTCCTTGTGGAGCTGGGTAACCGCCAATTGGAAATCCTAATGGTAATAAAGTTTTGGTGTCCATGATGAAATATTCTTGCTCAAATCCGAACCAGAAATCTCCGTCGTCGTCAATAGTTGATCTACCGTTTGAAGCGTGTGGCGTACCGTCAGCATTCATAACTTCAGTCATTACTAAATAACCATTGATGCGAGTTGGGTCTGGGTAGATTGCTACAGGAACTAACAAACAGTCAGATGAACCACCTTCTGCTTGTTTTGTTGATGAACCGTCAAAAGACCAATTTCCGATTTCAGCTAAAGTTCCTTGAAAATTTGCATGTTCTTCTACTTTAGTTTTACTTCTTAAATTTTGAGTTGGCTCGTAACCGTCCAACCAAATGTACTCTAATTTTATTTTTGCCATGGTGATAGAAATTAAATAGTAATTAAAGTACAAAAATAAAATAAAAATCAGATAGACCTAAAATTAGGGGGTAGTTTTTATTAACCATATTATATTTTTAGTAATATTTTATTTTTTAGGGGGGTAAAATTATAAAAAGTTATTTTTTAACGTGATTAATGATTAATTTGACAATTTATTAAAGTTAGTTTTTAGACATTTTTATATATTTGCAATCAATAGCAAAGATTTATTAAATTTAATATCAATTTTTATGGCAAATTTACGTTTTCAAGCATTAAAAGAAGCTTCCAATAGAAGTTTAATCAAATTTGAAGAGACCGATAGAAAATCGAATATTTTCGGTTCTAATGTTTTCAATGACAAAGCGATGAGGCAATATTTGACTTCTGATGCGCACAAAGCTGTTAAAGATGCTGTTCAATTTGGGACAAAAATCGATAGAAAATTAGCCGATTACATTGCCATGGGAATGAAAGAATGGTCGCTGTCAAAAGGCGTGACTCATTATACGCATTGGTTTCAACCCCTTACCGGAACTACAGCAGAGAAGCATGATGCTTTTTTTGAAACTTCCTACGATGGAAGTGACCCAGTAGAAAAATTTGGCGGTGCACAATTGGTACAACAAGAACCAGATGCTTCCAGTTTTCCAAATGGTGGAATCAGAAATACATTCGAGGCCCGAGGTTATACGGCTTGGGATCCAACATCACCCGCATTTATATATGGAACAACTTTGTGTATTCCTACAGTTTTCATTTCCTATACAGGAGAAGCATTAGACAATAAAATTCCTTTGCTACGTGCTTTGTCTGCTATGGACGATGCGGCTACAGATGTGTGTAAATATTTTGATAAAAATGTAAAAAAAGTAACCGCCACTTTGGGTTGGGAGCAAGAATATTTCTTGATTGATAAATCATTAGCCAATTCTCGCCCCGATTTAATGATGACAGGAAGAACGTTAATAGGACACACTTCTGCCAAAGGACAACAATTGGACGATCATTATTTTGGGTCTATTCCAACGCGAGCATTGACTTTTATGAGAGATTTGGAACAAGAATGTATGTTGCTTGGAATCCCCGTAAAAACGCGTCACAATGAAGTCGCACCCAATCAATTTGAGTTGGCACCCATTTTTGAAGAAACAAATTTGGCTGTAGATCACAATTGTTTGCTGATGGATGTCATGCACAAAGTGGGCGAGCGTCACGATTTGAAAGTATTGTTGCACGAAAAACCATTTAAAGGCGTTAACGGTTCTGGAAAACACAACAATTGGTCATTGGCAACGGATACGGGTGTAAACCTATTGAGTCCAAGCAAAACGCCAATGAGTAATTTGCAATTTT
>JBIIFA010000169.1:0-4349 GCA_044237565.1 Flavobacterium sp. | reverse complement strand
CATTGTTCGGTTTTTTACTTTTAAAGCTGCAGCAAATTCCTTGTCTTCTATTAAGTAACGTTGAAAATCATCAATATAGATTTCTGGGACTTTCAAGGTTTGAATATAATATTTATCTTCATATAGAACACCAATTTTATTTAACATTCGCTCTTTTCGTTCCACTATAATTTCCTTTTTTAGCATTTCTGTTCGTCCAGAAAGCCAGTTTAGCGGCGCGTCTAATAATCCTGAAGTTGCGGTATATAATTTTCGTTCCGCAGGAGTATAATGCTTTTGACCAGGAATTATACTGATGCCTTCGGCTGCATTTTTTTTGACAATTACTTCATTAAGTTCATTGATTTTTGGAGTCATATAAATGGTTATCGTTTCCGATTTCAAATCGTCTTCATCAACCAACATTCGTTTCATTTCTAAAGTCATTGATGAAAAAACCAAAATATCATCGACTTTTGCCAAAATAGAAAATTCTCCTTTATTGTTGGTTACGGTTACTTTTTCATTGCCTAAATTCACCACGTCAATTCCAGCCACCGAAGCAGAATCAGCGACAATTTTTCCGTGTAGGATTTTTTCGTTGCTGGTTTGTGACCAAGTGCAGAATGTCGCAAAAAATAATAGGACAACAAACCAGTTCTTCATAAAATAATAATTAACACCTTTTATTAATTGTAAAAGTATTTAAGTGAGTTCTAAATTAATGAAAATTGCTTGGTAAAGTTATGTTAATAAATAAAGTACCGAAATTTCAGATTAGAAAATTAGAAAATAATGTAACTTTGAACGCATTAAAAAAACCACAATTAAAATGAAAAACTGCATTATTGCAAGTACGTCAACTCTTTATGGAGGCGACTATTTAGACTATATTTTACCTGAATTATCGGAGCATTTCAAGAATTGCAAAACGATTCTTTTTATTCCGTATGCGCAACCAAGTGGGATTTCGTATGAAGAATATACCAATAAAGTTGCTGCGACTTTCGCCAATATAAATTTAGTTGTAAAAGGAATTCACGAGTTTGAAAGTCCAAAAGCGGCAATCGATCAAGCGGAAGGAATTTTTACGGGTGGTGGAAATACGTTTTTATTGGTTTTCCAATTGTATAAAAACAACGTTATGGACGCTTTGGCAAATGCAATAAAAAATGGAATCCCATATTTAGGAACTAGCGCAGGTAGTAATATTTGCGGTTTAACGATGCAAACAACCAACGATATGCCTATTATTTACCCGCCAAGTTTTCAAACATTAGGAATTGTTCCTTTCAATTTGAATCCACATTATTTAGATGCCGATTTGCAATTGAAACACAACGGCGAAACTCGGGAAACACGAATTAAAGAATATCACCAGTTCAATACTGTACCTGTTTTAGGATTGCGTGAAGGAAGTTGGCTTGAAGTGAAAGGCGAAAAAATCACATTGAAAGGAAGTCTTTCGGCTCGATTATTCAGACAAAATAAAAACCCCGAAGAATTGGAATCGGGTAGTGACTTGAGTGATTTGAAATAAAAAAATCCCCAAACTTTATGTTTGAGGATTTATGGAGCGAAAGACGAGGCTTCCCGCTAAAAAGCTGGATAAACTTCTCGCCACAACTAATAATAAAAAAATCCCCAAACTTTATGTTTGAGGATTTATGGAGCGAAAGACGAGGCTCGAACTCGCGACAACCAGCTTGGAAGGCTGGAGCTCTACCAACTGAGCTACTTTCGCATTTACAACGGTGCAAATATAGATAATAAGTTGGGTTTATTGCAAGTTTTTTTCAAAAAAAAACATCTCTTTTAAAATTTTATTTTTGATAGCGTTCTATTTTCTACGTAAATAATTTATTATGATATTGTTATGGCTTTAATAAATTTAAATCAATCCCGTTAAAAAATGTTTGAAATCAAAGAAATCTCGGCTTTTGAAACAATTATTGTCAGACATCCAGTGCTTCGTTTTGGGAAACCAATAGAAACTTGTCGGTTTGAAGGAGACGATTTACCAACTACATCACATTTTGGTTTGTTTTATGAAGATCAACTTTCAGCAGTAATTTCAGTATTTGAAGAAAAAAGTATATTATTTTTTGAAGAAAACCAATTCCAAATTCGCGGAATGGCAGTTTTAGAACAACATCAAAAGAAAGGTTTTGGCGAAGCACTTTTGAAATATTGCGAGAACCAAATCAGAAATAATAGGGTTGAAATTATTTGGTTTAACGCTCGACAAACTGCAATTGGTTTTTATGAAAAGTATCAATATCAAAAGATTGGCGATGGTTTTGAAATTGCAGATATCGGAATTCATTATGTATTATTTAAAAAGTTGTAACGCTAATCTTATGCCAAAAACCTTTTAAAAGAATATGAAAATCCGTAAATTGTAGGAAATTAAAAGCGTTATGAAAAATCACTTCCTTTTAATAGTCTTCTTCCTTTTTGTAAATTGTAAAAATGAAACTTCGAAATTTGTTTTGGAACCAAAATCAGTTTCTGACACTTCTGAAATATCAAATACTAAAGCAGCAATTGCAATTGATTTGGTTCAATTAGAATCCTTTCACTCGAAAATCCTAACCAATTTTTACAATACCAATTCTAATAAATCCGTTTGGACAACTTCTGAAAAGCGTAAAATTATTCTTGAATTTTTAAATAAATCTGATGAAGAAGGATTGAATCCATTGGATTATTCTGTAAATAAACTTAATGCATTTGAGTCAAAATACGATTCGCTTTCAGATAATGAATGTGCAGAATATGATGTTTTATTGACTTATAATCTTCAGAAATACATTTCACATTTAACGAACGGAAGACTAAATCCCAAGAAATTATATAAAAACTGGGATTTGAAAGAAAATAAAATTGATCTTCAAGAAACGGTTTCTGAATTGCTGAAAACCGATTCATTATCATTTAAATTAGAACAATTGAAACCTAATTTTATTGTTTACAAACGTTTAAAAAAAGCGCTTAAAATCATCAATTCTTTTCCGAATGATGATATTAAAAAAATCGAAATCAAAGGGAAATTAGTTCAAAATGATAGCAATTCCAAAATAGTTGAAGTCAAAAAAAGATTGGTTTATTGGAAAGATTTACAACTAAAAGACAGTTTATCGGTAATTTATGATTCAATTACAGTAATCGCTATGAAAAAATTCCAAAAAAGACACGGATTAGCCGCCGATGGTATTATCGGAAAAGGAACCATAATGGCTTTAAATTTCACTAAAAAAGACCGTAAAGAACAAATTCTTGCCAATTTAGAACGATGGAAATGGTATCCAAAAAATATGGGAAATGAATTTATAATTATAAATATACCCGAATACCGTTTAACATTAATTAAAAACAAGGACACCCTTCGGGTTCATAAAGTGATTGTTGGCAGAGCAAAACGGAAAACCCCCGTGCTATCATCTAAATTAACGCAGGCGATTTTCAATCCTACTTGGACGGTTCCACCAACTATTTTGCGGGAAGATGTAATTCCTGCCATTTCGAAAAACAGAAGTTATTTAGCCAAAACAAACATTCGGTTAATTGATAAAAACGGAAATGTTGTGAGTTCTAGAAATTGGAGTTTGTCCAATGCGCGAAGTTTTCGATACGTTCAAATTCCTGGCAAATTCAATTCGTTAGGAATGGTGAAATTGATTTTTCCAAATCGGTTTTCGGTGTATTTGCACGATACAAACCACCGAGATTTTTTTGATAAAAATGAACGTTCCCTGAGTTCAGGATGCGTCAGAGTTGATAATCCGTTAGAATTAACAGAATATTTATTGGACGATAAAGAAAATTGGAATCTTGAAAAAATTACGGAAACATTGCAAAATGAAAAAACGAAATATGTTTCAATCAAAAAAGAAGTGCTTTTTCATTTGCTTTATTGGACTGCGTGGAGTGAAAAAAACACGCTCCTTTTTAGAGATGATATTTACAATCTCGATGCCGATTTGTATCAAAAATTAGGAAATCAATTTTGATTTTGGTGTTGGATAATAAATATACAAACAGGATTTGTCTTTAATTTTATTTATAATTTTCATAGTAAATTCAGCAGGAAGTGCTGGACATCCTTGACTTCTTCCCAATCGATTATGAGCTTTTATAAAAAAATTAGAAACATAATCGGCAGCGTGCATTACGATTCCTCGATTTCTGGCATTGTCATTTATGCCTTTTTCCAAGCCATCAAGTTTTAATGATTTTCCGTGTTTGCCATTGTAAATTTCTCCCGTAGCATAAAATCCCAAGCTGCTTTTGAATGATTCCGCAGCGTTAGAAAAACTATTGGCAAATTCTTCGCCAGTATTTCTTCCGTGTGCCACGAGTGAGTTAAA
>JBIIFA010000045.1:0-12162 GCA_044237565.1 Flavobacterium sp. | reverse complement strand
TAGGAAACTCTTGAAAAGAATTATGTTGCGGTACAAGTTTCAATCATTTGATTCGGAATGGTGGCATTATAATTTGAAAAACGCCAAAGTAGATCCCGTTTCTAATTTCAAATGGAAATGCAATTAAGTAGTAAGAATAATAAAGAGGCGTATTTTTAAAATATATAATTAATTGTAATTTGCTGATTTTAAATAGTTCTTTACTACTCGTAACTTTTGACTTTACGACATTAAAACTTTCGACTTACTTAATTATTACACAAGACAAATAATCTATGAAATAGGTACTTGGAGCATAAATTTCGCTATTCATCTCTGAAACCAATGTTTTTTTGAAGATATAATCTTTTGTTTCTGTAGTAAATTTTATTCTCATTGATGACATTGGCGATTGTTGTAAATCCTCCAATGTTCCTTTCAAAAACATAAAAGTCCCTGATAAAATACGGTTATTGAACCCCAAATCATCTTTTATGGGAGCACCACAATTTTCTTGATCCGTAGCAATTAACGTGACAATTTTTCCATTATCTAATTGTAAAAAGAGTTTTGAGCTTTTATCGAAGCAATTTACTTGAATAAAATCTTTACTTTTAGTAAGAATTTGAACCGTTAAAGTAGGTAAATCATCCGTTACGGCCAATGCAAAAAACACGTAACTTGAGGTATTTCCAAATACCCGTTCGTGCACGATATTGCTTTTGGTTTCTTTGTAAATTCCAATACTGTCTTTTACATTCACGCTGTACTCACAGGGTTTTTGAGCAAATAAACTTATATTAGATAGCAAAATGATTGAGAAAAGTAAGTGTTTCATGTTATTTTATTTTGTTGCAAATTAAAACTATTTTGTGGTTATTTCTATCAGTTGTAAAAAAACAATAAACATTTCCACCGTCTTTTATTTTCCATTTTTTTCTAATTTCTTCCACGCTATCAGGAAAATTCCGAGTGGTAATATTCGCTTTTTTATTTTCTAAAAAGGATTTCATTTCACTTTTAGCATACGAAAAGGCTTCCTGAATTTCAAAAACTCTCCCTGGAAAATCAATATTATCCTCCGATGTATACAAATGGGAATGCTGGTGCAATTTTTCAAGATGGTATTGAATGCCTATTTCATCAAAACCACCCGATTTCATTATGGCGCTATTGGGTTCGTAAAGATATTTTTTCGGCAAACCATAGTTCGGAAATTGGGCATTTGAATTCAATTCAAAACTAAATTCTTCTCTTTTGTCATTTGTAATATTGACCGTTTTAATAGTTGTAACACCACTAAATGACTTTGATAATTCCCAAATTAATTCTTTAACCTCATTATCAACTGCCACAATATGAATGCATTTCACGTTTGATAATTCCAATAATCCTGCTGAAATGTCTAATATCGGTGCGGTTTTTATTAAGATATTATCTGATTTCGTAAAGTAAAAAGGCAATAATTCGGGAACATTTGGCAAGCAATCTTTAAGCATAAAAACTTTGCCTTTTGTATTGTTTCGCCTCGAAGGATCGATGTAAATCCAATCCAATTTAGATTGTGTTTTTTCTAAATAAGTAGAACTATCACCCAATTCACATTGTATCTTTTGAATTCCAAGAATCTCAAAATTATGTTGCACACGTTTTGATAATTCTGCCTCAATTTCACAATGAATAACGTTTTTCATTACTTTTGAAAAGTACAAATCATCAACACCAAAACCACCTGTTAAGTCAATTAAAGTATCGCCGCTAACTAAGGAAGCTTTGTAAAGCGCTGTTTTTTCAGAGGAAGTTTGCTCTACTGAAATTTTACTTGGGTAAATGATGTTCTCCGTTTTAAAAAATGTGGGAAGTTTTTCCTTTGCCTTAGTTTTGGCAGCTATTTGGTTTAAAATTGCAATCCAATTAACCTCTGGAAAGGGATTTTTTTGAAGGGCAAGTTTGGAACTATCAGCACCAATATTGGCAGTAATAAATTTTTGAATTTCAGGATGTAGGAGCGAACTATCCAAACGGTATTTTTATTTAAACTAATTATTGAAAATATAATTCAAGATGTTAGCACCCATTTTCAGTGCTTTTTCTCTTACTTCTAAAGGGTCATTATGCACATCAGCATCTTCCCAACCATCGCCCAAATCAGTTTCATACGTATAAAGTAAAACCAATCGATTGTCTATGAAAATTCCAAAAGCTTGAGGGCGTTTTCCATCGTGTTCGTGAATTTTTGGAATCCCCGCAGGAAATGAATTAGGTTTTTGAAATATCGGATGGTTGGCAGGAATTTCAACTAAAGCAGTATTAGGAAACAATTTTGTAATCTCTTTTCGAATGTATTCATTCATTCCATAATTATCATCAATGTGTAGAAAACCTCCCGAAGTCATATAATCCCTAAGATTTTCAACATCCGAAGGGCTGAAAACTACATTTCCGTGTCCTGTTGCGTGAACATAAGGATAGGAAAAAATATCAGGACTGCTTGGGGTTACAATTGCATTTTTAGGCTTTATCTTTGTATTTATGGTCTGGTTGCAATACTTAATTAAATTCGGTAATGAAGTTGGATTTGCATACCAATCGCCACCACCGCTGTATTTTAACAACGCAATTTCTTGCGAAAAGCTATTTAAAGAAAATAGTATAACTAATACATATATTTTTTTCATAAAATGGATTTCAAATTACGCATTACTTTTAATTCCCCCTTCGGGGGCTAGGGGGATTTCATTTATAAAAACGATACTGTGACAAGCAACAATTGCAGCGGTTTCTGTTCGTAATCTGGTAGCTCCTAAAGTTACGGGTGTGTATTTATTTTCAAGTGCTTGCGTAATTTCTTTATTGGAGAAATCGCCTTCAGGACCTATTAATAAAGTTACACTTTCATTTGGTTTCACAACCGATTTTAATGATTTTTTAGCTGTTTCTTCACAATGTGCAATCAAAAGTAAGCCTTCGTTTTTTTGTTTTATGAACTCTTTAAAAGTGATTGGTTCGTTTAATTTTGGCAAATAAAATTGCACCGATTGCTTCATCGCCGATTGCAGTATTTTGTCAAAACGATCGCTTTTTACAAACTTACGTTCCGAATGGTCACAAATAATCGGGGTGATTTCTGAAATTCCCATTTCGGTAGCTTTTTCTAAAAACCACTCGTATCGATCGTTCATTTTCGTGGGAGCCACTGCTAAATGCAAATGGTATTTCGGTTGTTCCGATTTTTCGATAGATACAATTTTAACGGTACATTTTATATCGGAACCTAAAACAATTTCAGTTTTAAATAAAAAACCTAAACCATTGGTTACAAATAATATATCACCACCTTTTTTACGCATGACTTTAATAATGTGTTTACTTTCTTCTTTGTCAAAAGAAAAGCTTTCGGTAGTTTCGTTTATGTTGGGATTATAGAATAATTGCATATAAATTAAAATTGAATTCTTGCTTTAGAAACCACATCGGAAGTTTCAAAATTTTCTAATAAAAACTTTTGATACCCTACAATTCCAATCATTGCGGCATTATCTGTGGTGTATTCAAATTTTGGAATATAGGTTTTCCAACCGTATTTATTTTCGGCTGCAGCCAATGTGTTTCGAATTCCAGAATTTGCGGAAACGCCACCACCAATAGCAATTTTATTAATTCCCGTTGCTGTAACAGCCAATATCAATTTGTCCATCAATATTTCTATGATTGTATGTTGAATGGAGGCGCAAATATCATTCAAATTTTCAGCAATAAAATCAGGATTTTCAGTTACTTTTTTCTGAATAAAATACAAGATTGCCGTTTTTAATCCTGAAAAACTAAAATCCAACCCGGGTACTTTTGGTTTTGTAAATGCAAATGCTTTCGGATTTCCTAATTGCGCATATTTGTCAACTAAAGGCCCACCAGGATAAGGCAATCCTAGGATTTTTGCGCTTTTATCAAAGGCTTCTCCAACGGCATCATCCGTGGTTTCGCCAATTATTTCCATTTCAAAAAAGTCAGTTACTTTCACAATTTGGGTATGACCTCCAGAAATAGTCAAAGCTATGAACGGAAAAGTTGGTTTTTCGAATCCTTCTTCTGAAATAAAATGCGCTAAAATGTGGGCTTGCATGTGATTTACGGCAATTAATGGAATGTTTAATGCCAATGCCAATGATTTCGCGAAAGAACTTCCCACCAATAACGAACCCATTAATCCAGGTCCTTGCGTAAAAGCTATTGCCGTTAACTGTTCTTTTTGTATATTCGCTTTGCGAAGTGCAGCATCGATAACAGGAACAATGTTTTGTTGGTGCGCCCGTGAAGCAAGTTCTGGAACAACGCCACCGTACTGATTATGAATAAGTTGATTGGCAACTACGTTCGACAAAACTACATCGTTTTGTAAAACAGCGGCAGCCGTATCGTCACAAGAACTTTCTATTGCAAGTATAAAAACAGGCTGATTAAGCATAAAAGGGCATAAATTTTGAATTATATTTGACAATCCATTCCTAAATAAGGTTCGGAAAAGCCAAAATTAAAGAATTTTTATTTAAGGTGCTCTCGTTTACTCAGTCAAAATAAAATATATATAAATTAATTAACAAGTTTAGGTATCAAAAAAATTAAAAAAATAGTATTTCGTTCCCTTTTAGGACTAATCCTACTTTTATTGGTACTTGGTATTTCCCTTTCATTGCCAGTGGTTCAAACCCAAATCGGTAAGTATGTTACCGAAATGCTTCGCAAAGAGTACAAAGCAGATATTAATGTGGGACAGGTTTCCGTTTCTATTTTTGGAGGTGTAAAGCTAAAAAAAGTGTTGGTTAAAGATTACCGCAAAGACACTTTATTTTCTGCTAAAAGTATTAAAACGAATGTTTTGAGTTTTCAAAAAATGTACAATAGCGATTTGCTTTTTGGTGAAATTAGAATTGACAGTTTGCTCTTTAATTTAAAAACCTACAAAAGCGAAAAAGATTCCAATATTGAGAAATTTGTTGCTCTTTTTGATTCTGGAACGCCATCAACTAAGAAGTTTTTGATGAAATCTAAGAACGTTTATATTTCAAACAGTACTTTTCTGTTAACAGATGAAAATCATAGTGTTCCCAAGGATTTAGACTTCAAAAAGCTAAATATCGAATTGAGTAATTTCAAAATATTCGGCCCCGATCTTACAACGAACATAATGAAAATGTCTTTTTTAGATCATCGTGGATTGTTTGTTGAAAATTTAGATGGAAAGTTCACCTATACTTTAAAACACATCAAATTAGAAAAATTTAATATCTTGACCAAAGCCTCTTTTTTGAAGGGAAATGCCGTTCTGAATTACGATAGAAAAGATTTTGTAGATTTTAATAATAAAGTACAATTTGACGTTCAATTGGATTCGGCAACCATTGCTACTAATGATATTCGATATTTTTACAACGAGTTAGGTAAAAATCAACAATTCAAATTATCTTCCATTATCAGAGGAACTTTAAATGATTTGTATGCATCAAAATTAAGTTTGGTTGATCAGAATAATTCGCAAATCATAGGAAATGTAAACTTCAAAAACCTATTTGGAACTAAAGAGCAAAAATTTTATATGAAAGGAAATTTCAATAAAATTTCTTCCAATTATAAAAATTTAACGACAATACTTCCTAATATTTTAGGCAAGAAATTACCTAGTTCTCTCAGTAAATTAGGACAATTTAATTTGAGAGGTAAAACTGAAATCACGACTTCTACAATCGATGCCGATTTTTATATGACTACTTCTTTAGGAAACATTCAATCCAAATTGAAGATGACTTCCATTGATGATATTGATAATGCTGTTTATTCTGGAAATGTAATTCTAGAGCAATTCAAAATTGGAAAATTACTTTCAAAGAAAGATTTGGGGATGGTGACTTTGAATTTGGATGTTGATGGGCGTGGTTTTAAAGTGGCCAATTTGAATACATCATTTACGGGGGATGTTTATAAAATTAATTATAAAGGGTACGATTATACAAATATCGTTGTTGATGGAAATTTCAAAAAGCCACTATTTAAAGGGAAATTATATGTAAATGACCCTAATTTATTTATGGATTTTGACGGTTTAGTCGATTTAGAAAAGAAAGACATCAATTATAATTTCAATGCAAAAATTGATTATGCCAATTTAGCAAAGTTGAATATTGTAAAATCAGATTCTATTTCTATTTTCAAAGGGATTATTGACATGAAAGTTACGGGTACCAATTTAGACAACCTAAAAGGAGCTGTAAATATCAAAAATACTTCGTACCAAAATGTAAAAGACACCTATTACTTTGATGATTTTGATTTGAAATCCAGTTTTGATGAAAACAATATCAGAACTATTTCTATTAATTCTCCAGATATCGTTCAAGGAAAAGTGGTTGGGAAATTCCAAATAGATCAACTTCAAAAAATGATAGAGAATTCTTTGGGAAGTCTTTACGCCAATTATTCTCCAAATAAAGTGGTAAAAGGGCAATTCTTGAAATTTGATTTTTCGGTTTATAACAAAATCATTGAGGTATTTTATCCAGGGATTTCAGTCGCTCCAAATACGGTGCTACAAGGTTCTATAAATTCAGATGCCAACGATTTTAAATTTAATTTTAATTCGCCTCAAATTGCTGCATTTGAGAATTATTTTGATAAAATCAATATTCGAGTTGACAATAAAAATCCATTATATAATACTTTCATCGAATTGGATAGCATTAAAACTAAGAATTACAAGATTTCCGATTTTAGTTTGATAAATGTAACTCAAAAAGACACGTTACACATTCGAACAGAATTTAAAGGTGGAAACAAAGCCGATGATTATTACAAATTAAATCTCTTTCATACCATTAACGAGCAGAATAATAATATTGTTGGAATTCAAAAATCAGAAATTAATTTCAAGGATTATTTATGGTTTTTAAATGAAAAAGAGGACAACCAAAACAAAATTATATTCGATAAAAAGCTAAAGAATTTTTCGATTGATAATATCGTTTTATCGCACGAAAATCAAAAAATAGATCTTAAAGGATTTTTAAAAAATGCAGATACGAAAGATTTAAACCTGAATTTCACCAATATTGATATTAATAAATTAACACCCGATATTCCTGATTTTATATTCAATGGAATTTTGAATGGAAGTGTCAATTTAAAGCAAGAAAATAAAATTTATCAGCCCACAGCAGCTTTGTCTATTGATAGTTTGAGTATCAATAAAGCGGTGTTAGGAAAATTAAATCTAGAAGTTTCCGGCGATGATAGTTTGAAAAAGTTTTATGTAAATTCTTCAATTCAAAATGAAAATGTAGAATCTTTCAATGCAAAAGGGGATTTTATTTTTGAAAATGAGCAAACCACCACAAATTTAGATTTGCGCTTTAACCGATTTAATCTAGGGGTTTTAGGATTAATAGGTGGCGATATTATTACAAATATCAAAGGATTTGCTTCGGGAAGTACCAATATTGAGGGAAGTTTATCAGATCCAACCATTAACGGTAGAATGTATTTGGACGATGCAGGAATTTCAATTCCTTATATGAATGTGAATTATGAATTTGAAAATAAGTCGGTTGTAGATATTACCGAAAGTTTGTTTATCGTTAGAAATGCCGCAATTATTGATTCTAAATTCAAGTCAAAAGGAATTTTAGAAGGTAGGGTTCGTCACGATAAATTATCGGATTGGGTTTTGGATTTGAAAATAAAATCCAATCGCTTTTTAGCTTTAGATACTAAAGATAGTGAAGATGCAGCTTATTTTGGAACAGCATTTATCGATGGAACGGCTTCTATAATTGGGCCAGCAAGTGGATTATTGATAAAAATTGATGCTAAATCTGAAAAAGGAACCGCCATTAAAATACCAATTAATGATGCCGATGCTGTTGGAACCAATGATTATATTCATTTCTTAACTACAAAAGAAAAATACAACCTTGGAAAAGGGGTTGTTGATAAAACAAGAAACTACAACGGATTGGAATTAAAGTTCAATTTAGACATCAACCAAAATGCAGATATCGAAGTAATCTTGAATAGAAATTCAGGTCATGGGATGAAAGGTCGCGGTAATGGAAATTTATTATTAGAAATAAATACTTTAGGAAAATTTGTAATGACTGGGGATTTCCAAGTCTATGATGGAACCTATAATTTTAAATATGGTGGACTTATAGATAAGAAATTTAAGGTAAAAAAATTCGGTTCTATTGTTTGGGAAGGCGATCCGCTTCGTGCTATTTTGAATTTAGAAGCAGTTTACGAAACCACAGCAAATCCTGCAGTTTTATTAGAAAACCCATCGTTTAACAAAAAAGTACCTGTGGAGGTTGTAATTGGAATAAAGGGAAATTTGAGCAATCCAGAACCTGATTTTTCAATCAATTTCCCTACAGTAAGCTCCGTGTTAAAATCAGAGATTCAGTATAAATTAGATGATAAAGATACGAGACAAAAACAAGCTTTGTACTTGCTTTCATCAGGTGGTTTTTTAAGTCAATTAGGAGTGAGCCAGTCCGATTTAACAGGGAATTTATTTGAAAAAGCAAGCGGTTTATTCAATGATATATTCCAAGATGAAGAAGGAAAATTCAATTTAGGTATTGATTACGTATTAGCGGACAAGCGCTCTGGAGTTCAAACCGATGCACGATTTGGAGTTACAGTTTCCTCAAAAATCAATGATCGAATTACTTTTAATGGAAAACTTGGCGTGCCTATTGGTGGAATTAATCAATCGGCAATTGTTGGTGATGTGGAAGTTCAATACCGCGTAAATGAAGAGGGTACATTAAATTTACGAGTATTTAATAAGGAAAATGATGTTAGTTATATAGGTCAAGGAATTGGATATACACAAGGATTAGGGATTTCCTATGAAATAGATTTTGATACCTTTAAGGAATTGGTAAATACCATTTTTAAGAAAAAAGCGCCCGTTAAAAAGGCTATTCAAAATACTACGCAATCGGATTCTGATTTGCCTTCGGATGGAATTATTTTTAAAACTAAAAAAAGCAAATCCAATAAAATTTTAAAAACGAACACTGAAGGAGTTTTAAATGAAGAGGGGGATTAATAGATGAAAATTCTTAAAAATGATTTTTTATAATAACAAAATAGTGTTGCCAAAACATTGAATTAAAAACTTATCAACGAAAACGTTTGAATTTCAGTGATTTAATAATTTAAAGAAAATTCCACTTTTTTAAAGCGTGAATTATAGTAAATTTACACTTTAATATACAAAAAATGAGTAATACAATAAAAAAAATAGGGGTTTTGACTTCAGGAGGCGATTCTCCTGGAATGAATGCTGCCATTCGTTCTGTTGTTAGAACTTGTGCCTATCATAACATTGAATGTATCGGTATTTACCGTGGCTATGAAGGAATGATCGAAGGCGATTTTAAAGAACTTGGACCCAGAAGTGTAAATAACATTATCAATAAAGGAGGTACAATTCTAAAATCGGCTCGTTCCAAAGAATTCATGACGGTGGAAGGTAGAAAAAAAGCCCATGAAAATTTATTGCGAGCGGGAATTGATTCGCTTGTTATTATAGGTGGTGACGGAAGTTTTACAGGAGCCGAAGTATTCAATAGCGAATTTGGTTTTCCAGTAATGGGAATTCCAGGAACGATTGACAATGATATTTTTGGAACAAGTCACACACTAGGTTACGATACTGCCTTAAATACCGTGATTGAAGTAATTGATAAAATTCGTGATACTGCGAGTTCTCACAACCGATTATTCTTCGTAGAAGTTATGGGTAGAGATGCGGGACACATTGCTTTGAACGCTGGTATTGGCGCTGGTGCTGAAGAAATTCTAATTCCAGAAGAAAATTTAGGTTTAGATCGTTTGTTAGAATCACTAGAAAAAAGTAAATCATCTGGTAAATCGTCAAGTATTGTTGTAATTGCTGAAGGCGATAAAATGGGTAAAAGTGTTTTTGAACTAAAAGATTATGTTGAAGCCAATTTACCAGAATACGATGTTCGTGTTTCTGTTTTAGGGCACATGCAACGTGGTGGTTCTCCATCCTGTTTTGATAGAGTTTTAGCAAGTCGATTGGGTGTAAAAGCTGTTGAATCTTTATTAGAAGGAAAAACAAATTTTATGGTTGGAATTTTGGGTGATAAAATAATGTTAACACCCTTAGAACAAGCCATAAAAGGACATACTGAAATTGATAAAGAACTATTGAGAGTTTCAGATATAATGTCAACATAAAATTTTTAAGTCATTGGCTTAAACTAAAAATTAAAATTAATTATTATTTATAACCGGCAATAAGTATTGAACTTACTGCTTAAACCAAAAAAAAATGTCAACAGTAAAATTAGGAATTAACGGTTTTGGAAGAATTGGAAGAATCGTATTTAGAGAATCATACAACAGAGATAATGTTGAAGTAGTAGCAATTAATGATTTATTAGATGTAGATCATTTGGCTTATTTATTAAAATACGACTCTGTTCACGGTCGCTTTGCAGGAAAAGTTGAAGTTAAAGACGGAAAACTTTTCGTAAATGATAAAAACATCAGAATTACAGCTGAAAGAAATCCAGCAGACTTGAAATGGGATGAAGTTGAAGTAGATGTAGTTGCAGAATGTACTGGATTTTTCACAACAATCGAAACCGCTCAAGAACATATTAAAGGTGGAGCGAAAAAAGTAATTATTTCTGCACCATCAGCAGATGCACCAATGTTTGTAATGGGTGTGAATCACGAAACTGCAAAAGCAACAGATCTAATAGTTTCTAACGCTTCATGTACTACAAACTGTTTGGCGCCATTGGCTAAAGTAATTAATGATAATTTTGGAATAGTTGAAGCGTTGATGACTACTGTTCACGCTACAACTTCAACTCAAATGACAACCGATGGTCCTTCAAGAAAAGACTGGAGAGGTGGTCGTGCTGCAAGTGTAAATATTATTCCTTCTTCTACAGGAGCTGCAAAAGCAGTTGGAAAAGTTATTCCTGAATTGAACGGAAAATTAACGGGTATGTCAATGCGTGTTCCTACAACGGATGTTTCTGTAGTAGATTTAACTGTAAAAGTGGCTAAAGAAACTTCTTATGAAGAAATAATGGCGGTATTGAAAAAAGCGTCAGAAACTACTATGAAAGGTGTTCTAGGATATACTGAAGATTTAGTAGTTTCTCAAGATTTTGTTTCTGATCCAAGAACTTCAATCATTGACGCCAATGCAGGAATTGGTTTGAATGCTACTTTTTTCAAAATCATCTCTTGGTATGATAATGAATATGGCTATTCAAGTAAATTGATTGATTTATCAGTTCACATTGCTAATTTAAAATAATATTAAAATACATCCCCGAATTTTTTGTTTGGGGATTTGTGTTTTAATTTAAGCCCAAATAACTATAAAGTATGAAATTATTAGTTGATAGCGGCTCTACAAAAGCCGATTGGATCTCTATAGATGAAGAAGGAAAAATATTATTCACAACACAAACATTAGGATTAAATCCTGAAGTTCTTGTTAAAGAGGAAATTATTTCACGTTTAAATGATCGTTTCGACCTTTCATTGAATAGAGAAAATGTATCTCATTTATTTTTCTATGGTGCTGGTTGCGGAACCGATAGAATGAAAAACTTTTTGCACGGTGTGTTTCAAGAGTATTTTCCAAATGCTGCAATAGTGGTACACGAAGATACGTATGCTGCGGTTTATGCAACAACTCCTAAAAATGAAAAAGCTATTGTTTGCATATTAGGTACAGGTTCTAATTGCAGTTATTTTGATGGAAATGTGCTGCATCAAAAAGTACAATCGTTAGGTTATATAGCTATGGATGATTGCAGTGGAAATCAATTTGGACGACAATTAATTCGGGATTATTATTTTGGAAAAATGCCTTCAGATTTGGCTAAGAAATTTGAAAAAGCATACGATTTAGATGCCGATGTAATCAAACATAATTTATACAAAGAACCAAATCCAAATGCCTATATGGCTACTTTTGCAAAGTTTTTAATACAAAATAAAGACGATGAATATTGTCAAAAATTGGTTCGAAAAGACATGCAAGTTTTTATAGATAATTATATTACACAATATGAAAATTGCAAAGAAGTTCCCGTTCATTTTATTGGGTCAATTGCTTTTTATCTCAAA
>JBIIFA010000044.1:0-12238 GCA_044237565.1 Flavobacterium sp. | reverse complement strand
CAGCTATTTCTTCAGGAGTAGCTGGTTTTAGAACTACTGAAGGAGGGAAAACGTAATCTTCGGTTTCGTCTTTTCCGTAGTGGTTTCGGGTTTCTTGATCTGTAAAAACATAGGAATCTCCTATTATTTCTTTGAATTGAGAAAGTATTTCTGGTGTGATTTTCATAAACTAAATTGAATTGTAAAAGTAAAAAATATATTATAATGAATCATAACAAATTTAAAGTAAAAAACGAAATTGAATCGAAAATGTCCTAGCCCAGATTGAAGCGAAAAGCCCACAGTGAAAAAAGGTAGTTTTTCTTGGGCAAAAAGTGCGACCGAAGGAAGCTCCTTTTTGTCCTTAGAAAAACACCTTTTTGAACGAGGACTTGTAGCGGAAAGCTCGAAATAGCTTCAAAAAAATTGAAGTAAATAGGCAAAGTTGATAAACATTAACAATTGTTAACAAAATAGATTTTACCAAACGATAATTAATTGTATTTTTACGTTTCAAAATTTTAAAAAATAAATGGGTAAAATCATTGCTATTGCCAATCAAAAAGGAGGAGTTGGAAAAACAACAACTTCGATAAATTTAGCGGCTTCTTTAGGCGTTTTAGAAAAAAAAGTTTTACTTATTGACGCTGATCCTCAAGCAAATTCAAGTTCAGGGTTGGGAATTGATGTTGGAAATGTAACTATTGGAACCTACCAAATTTTAGAACATAGTAATACTCCTTTGGAAGCAATTGTTACATGTACCGCTCCGAATGTGGATGTAATTCCTGCGCACATAGACCTTGTAGCCATCGAAATTGAGTTGGTTGATAAGGAAAATAGAGAATACATGTTGAAGGAGGCCTTGAAAAGCATCAAAGATAAATACGATTATATTTTGATTGATTGTGCACCATCATTAGGATTATTGACTTTAAATGCGTTGACAGCTGCAGATTCGGTGATTATTCCGATTCAGTGTGAATATTTTGCTTTGGAAGGTTTGGGAAAATTATTGAATACGATAAAAAGTGTTCAGAAAATTCACAATCCGGATTTAGATATTGAAGGGTTATTATTGACCATGTTTGATTCTCGTTTGCGCTTGTCAAATCAGGTGGTTGAGGAGGTTCAAAAACATTTTAACGACATGGTTTTTGAAACGATAATTCAGAGAAATGTAAAATTGAGTGAAGCTCCAAGTTATGGTGAAAGTATTATTAATTATGATGCGACGAGCAAAGGAGCAAATAATTATTTAAGACTAGCGGAGGAGATTATTAAGAAAAATAGCAATTAATTTATGGCACAAGCAATAAAAAAACAAGCATTAGGAAGAGGATTGTCGGCTTTATTGAAAGACCCAGATAACGATATTAAGTCGGTTAATGATAAAAATGCGGACAAAGTTGTAGGAAATATTGTCGCGTTAGAAATTGATGCTATCGAGATAAATCCGTTTCAACCAAGAAGTAATTTCAATGAGGAATCGTTGATAGAACTGGCAACTTCTATCAAAGAATTAGGTGTTATTCAGCCCATTACGGTTCGAAAAACAGACTTTAACAAATACCAATTAATTTCTGGAGAACGAAGATTGCGTGCTTCAAAACTAGCAGGATTGAATGTGGTTCCTGCTTATATTCGAATTGCGAACGACAATGAATCACTAACTATGGCTTTGGTGGAAAATATCCAAAGACACGATTTAGATCCTATAGAAATTGCGTTGTCATACCAAAGATTGATTGATGAAATTCAATTGACGCAAGAGCAAATGAGTGAGCGCGTGGGGAAAAAGCGTTCTACGATTGCAAATTATTTGAGATTATTGAAATTAGATCCAATTATTCAAACGGGAATTCGTGATGGATTTATATCTATGGGTCACGGTCGTGCGATAATCAATATTGAAAATCAAGACATACAAACTGATATTTACCAAAAAATTGTTAGCCAAAATCTATCAGTAAGAGAAACGGAAACATTGGTGAAAAACTATCAAGAAAGTTTGAAACCTAAAGCAGCTTCTAAATCAAAAACAGCAACATTTAAAATTGCAGACGAGGCAAATAAAGTAATTACAGACTATTTTGGTGCTAAAGTTGATGTAAAAATTGCTGGAAATGGCAAAGGAAAAATTACAATTCCATTTCATTCCGAAGAAGATTTTAATAGAATTATCAAATTAATAAAAGGGTAGTGCTTAAATTCTACTCCATATTTTTAATTGCGTTCTTAATTGGAACAAAAACTTTTGCACAAGAAAAAAATGTTGCCGTTTTGGTTGTAAAAGACACTTTAAAATACAAAGAAATAAATCCTTTGGCACCTGCAAAGGCGGCTTTTTTATCTGCAATTTTGCCAGGTTTGGGACAAGCATATAATAAAAAATATTGGAAAATTCCTTTAGCTTACGGTGGAATTGGTGCTGGATTGTATTATTATTCTTTAAATAATACAAAATACAACAACTATCGAAACGCTTATAAAAGAAGATTGGCAGGTTATAATGATGACCAATATAAATATTTAGACGATTCAAGATTGATTGCCGGACAACGTTTTTATCAACGAAATAGAGACATGTCAACTCTTGTAGCGGTTGGTTTTTATGTATTAAATATTGTAGATGCCAATATTGATGCGCATTTGATGCAATTCAATGTAAATGACAAATTATCCTTTCGTCCTGAACTGTATCAGAATGAAATTAATTACAAACAAAACTTGGGACTGACTGTAAATTACCATTTTTAATGAAAATAGCACTTTTAGGTTACGGGAAAATGGGGCAAGTAATTGAAAAAATTGCGTTGCAACGCGGCCATGAAATTGTATTGCGAAAATCGATAGAAGATACTTTCGACGGACTTGAAAATGCTGATGTTGCAATAGATTTTAGTGCGCCAGATGCTGCTGTTGAAAATATTTCGACCGCTTTAAAACTTGGAATACCAGTAATTTCTGGAACTACAGGATGGTTAAGCGAATATGAAAATATGGTACAACTTTGCAAAGAGAAAAAAACTGGTTTTATTAGCAGTTCTAATTTTAGTTTGGGTGTCAATATTTTCTTTGAATTGAACGCGTATTTGGCAAAAATTATGTCAAAATTTGATGCGTATAAAGTTGGCATTGAAGAAATTCATCACACGCAAAAATTAGATTCGCCAAGCGGAACAGCAATTTCATTGGCAAATGGAATCATAAAAAATAGTAATTATGAAAATTGGACTTTGGAAAATCCAATGCCAAATGATATAGTAATTGATGCCAAAAGAATAGAAAATGTCCCTGGCACACACACCGTTTCCTATAATTCAGATGTTGATTTAATCGAAATAAAACATTTGGCACACAATAGAGAAGGATTTGCATTGGGCGCAGTAATTGCTTCTGAATGGATTTTGGGTAAAAAAGGAGTTTTCACCATGAAAGACGTATTAAATATTGGTAATTCGGTTATTTGTTAATTTGATTATCAATCTTAAACTTTAAAATAAAATAGTATGACACTAATTCAATGGTTTGTATTTTTCTTGATTGTTCAAGTAATTCACTTTTTAGGAACTTGGAAATTGTATGAAGCCGCAGGTAGAAAAAAATGGGAAGCGGCAATTCCAGTTTACAACGCAGTTATTTTGATGAAAATCATAAACCGTTCCCCTTGGTGGACGATATTATTGTTTGTTCCCGTTGTAAATCTTATTATGTTTCCTGTTGTTTGGGTAGAAACTTTGAGAAGTTTTGGAAAAAACTCAACATTGGATACCCTTTTAGGAGTATTTACATTGGGTTTTTATATTTATTACATCAACTATACTCAGAAATTAGTTTACATCCAAAATAGAAGTACAGAACCAACAAACAAAACGGCTGACACTGTTAGTTCGTTACTTTTTGCAATAATTGTGGCGACTTTGGTTCACACGTATGTGATGCAACCTTATACGATTCCAACTTCTTCCTTAGAAAAATCATTGTTAGTGGGAGACTTTTTATTTGTAAGCAAATTCCACTATGGTGCAAGAACGCCAATGACGCCAATTGCTGCGCCGATGGTTCACGACACTTTGCCTCTCTTAAATGTAAAATCTTATACCAAAAAACCACAACTACCCTATTTCCGATTTTTTGCAATGCAAGAAGTCAACAGAACTGACATTGTAGTTTTCAACTGGCCTGCGGATACTTTATTTAATATGTACAAAGCTGCCGACAAAAGATATGATAAACCAATTGATAAAAAGACCAATTATGTAAAAAGATGTGTTGGTATTCCGGGGGATAGTTTGTCCATAAAAGATGGAATTGTTTACATTAATGGCAAAATTATGCCGATGCCAGAAAGAGCAAAACCTCAATATTCCTATACGGTAACCACCGACGGAAATGGTTTTGACCAAACGTATATTACTAAAGAATTGAATATTACAGATGGTGTTTATCAAAGCACTCAAAATACATTTTATTTCAGAGCATTAACAGAAGAATCCGCCAATCGTTTGCGTTTGAATCCGATTGTAAAAAGTGTAATTCGTAATATTTCTCACGAAGCAGAAGCGGCAATATTTCCATATAATACAAAATGGAATTTGGATAATTTAGGTCCGATTTACATTCCTAAAAAAGGAGTTACAATTGCTTTGAATACTAAAAGTTTGCCTTTTTATAAAACGATTATTCGTGAATATGAAAACAATGATTTAAAAGTTAAAGGTGACGAAATTAGAATTAACGGACAAATTGCAACAACTTACACCTTCAAACAAGATTATTATTGGATGATGGGAGATAATCGTCACAACTCATTGGACGCAAGATATTTTGGTTATACTCCAGAAGATCACATCGTTGGAAAACCAGTATTTATTTGGATGAGTTTAGATCCAAATGGAAAAGGTTTGAACAAAATTCGTTGGGATAGAGTTTTCACAACCGTTAGCGGTGATGGTGAACCACAATCGTATTTCAAATATTTCTTATTTGCATTAATAGCGTATTTCGGTATTAGTTATATTATTAGAAAGAGAAAAGAAAATTAGTAAATTTGGTTATTCGTTGATTTGTTGATTTGAAAAATTGGAGCTATGTATATTTATTCTTTTGAGAAATTAGAGGTTTGGAATGAAGCTAAGGAATTTGCTAAATCAATTGATACTTTCATTTGAATTAAATTTCATTACCGAAAATGATTATCTAAAACTTCGACAAGAAGTAGAAAGTGTAACGAACAAATTAAATGGACTTCGTACCTATCAACTATCAAAAGGTGCAGAAAATTCATGATTTACATCAAATAACCGAATCAACAAATAACCAAATGACCGCTTTACTTCTTCCCTCCTATTTCCCTTCAATAAGTAATTTTGCGGCTATGGCAAAAGCGGATTCAATTGTGTTTGAAGTCGAAGATAATTTTCAGAAGCAAACCAATAGAAACCGAACGTATATTTATAGTCCAAATGGAATTTTGTTGTTGAATATTCCTGTAAAACATAGTAAAGAAAGGCATCAAAAGACGAAAGAAATCAAACTTGAAACAGCTTTCGATTGGCAAAAACAGCATTTCAAATCTCTTGAAGCAGCATATAGAACTTCCCCATTTTTCGAGTATTTCGAAGATGAATTACAACCCATTTTTACTAAAAAACATACTTTTTTAATTGATTTAAATTTTGAAACAATCGCTATTGTTTCGAAATGCTTGGGTATGAAAATAGAATTTGAAAAAACTAATGAATATTTTCACGAAGCGACTAATTGTATCGATTATAGAAATTTAGCAGACGGCAAAAAAGATACTTCTACTTTTGATTCTTACACACAAGTATTTGAAGACAAACACGGATTTATTAATAATTTAAGTGTTTTGGATTTACTTTTTAACGAAGGTCGATTTGCTTTAGATTATTTGAAAGGGCAGCAAATCTAAATTAATCCATTGCCAATCTTGTAATTACAGGACTGTGATCGGAATTTATAAATTCGGGGAAACTGGTGAAATTTTTGACTTTCATTACTTTGTCTGCAAAAATATAATCAATTCTAGCTGGATAATATTTGAAATTATAGGTTTGTCCAAAACCAGAACCTGCTTCTTCAAAACAATCATTTAAAGACCCTTTAATACTTCGATAAACATAGGAATAGGGACTGTTATTCATATCGCCACAAATAATAATTGGATACTCACATTCTTTTTTGTGATTCATCAAAATCTCAGCTTGTTGCTGTTGTTTTTTAAATGCTTTACTGATTCTAATAATCAAAACTTGTGATTTATCTTGGTTGATTCCATCGATATTTTCAGAGATTTCATTTACATCAGGTGAAATTTTAATGGATTGCATGTGCATATTATAAACCCGAATAATGTCTTTTCCTTTTTTAATATCAGCAAAAATGGCATTATTATTAGAATTTGGAAACACTAAATTTCCTTCATCTATAATTGGATATTTAGAAAAAATTGCTTGTCCCGTTTTTATTTTTTTTCCTTGCATAAAAACATATTTATAAGGATAAATTTTCAAATCTAATTTGGCTGCTGTTGAAAATTCTTGAATACAAAGAATATCAGGATTCTGCTCATTTATAAAATCCAAAATTTCGTCGGGAACATTGTCATCGTTCAACCATTTGAATAAATTAAACAAGCGCACATTATAACTCATTACCACAAAATCTTTTTCTTCTTTAGGTAAATCTGTAGATGAAAATTTATAGAATTTATTGATAAATGTAATTCCCATCAGCAAAACCAATGCGGGTAAAATTATTTGTCGTTTGAGTTGGATGCCCCAATAAATAAAGAAAAGACCATTCAGAATTAAAAACAATGGCAAAAGCAACGTTAACGCTGATAAAACTGGGAATAATTTAGGTGCTAAAAACGGTAAAACATACGCAATAAATGTCAATACAGCTAAAACTATATTGATAAAAAACACTACTTTATTAAACCAAGAAAGCTTTTTCATTTATTAAATTAAAACAATTATTTACTTCAAACTGATGCTGAGTTCTGAAAACTGAACACTTATTTCCCTGCTTTAAAAAGGAATTCTTTTTCTTCTTTTGTTAAACTATCATAACCAGATTGGCTAATTTTATCTAAAATTTCGTCAATTTGTTGTTGCCCTTTATCTTTTGTGACAATTTTAGAAACTTTTTTTGCTACGGGTGCTTTATAATTTCTATGCGCTTTTTTGAAGGGCGTTGTTTTTTTTCCACTGAACATAGTGGCGAAAAAATCTAAAATTGAAGTAAACCATCCGCAAATATCAGTTCCATTCTTCAATAATTGAGTGTAAATATAACCAAAAAAAGCGCCACCAATATGCGCTAAATGTCCGCCTGTATTTTCCATTGGCAATTGAAACAAATCAATTACAATTAAAACCAAAGCAATGTGCCATAATTTTACATTTCCAAAAAACAGCAATCTAATTTCCATCAAAGGAGAATAGGAAACTGTTGCAAAAAGAATTGCCATTACTGAGGCAGATGCGCCAACCAAAGACGTATTTACATTTGCCAAAGCGGGAAAAAACATATAACTCAGCATATAAATACAGCCCGCAAATAGCGAACCGACAAAATACAAACTCAACAATTGCTTTTGGTTGAAGAATATCAAGAATAATCTTCCTGCAAAATTCAACATCAACATATTAAAAAGAATGTGAAAAATTCCAAAATGGAAAAAGGCATACGAAAAAATTGTCCAAGGTTTCCAAAGTAAATCCAATGGATTTGAAGACAAACTCACATAATTGAGATAATCAATATTGACTTTAAACAAAGGTAAAACGCCAAATACAATACTTGGAATAGCAAAAAAAGCAATGTTCCAAAATATCAATTTTGTTACAACATCACCAATTTTAAATTGCAATTTTAAGTCTTCAAGTATGTTCATTTAATTTTAGAATTAAGAATTTAGATTTAGGAATTAATTCCAACGATTTGAATTGAACTGATTTTTTTTCCAATACCAAACCATTAAAAATCCGAACAATGCACCACCAACGTGAGCAAAGTGTGCAATTCCACCGCCAAAAACAGAAAATCCAGTAACACCTGAAAATAAATCTAACCCTACAATTACAGGTACGAAATATTTAGCTTTTATTGGAATTGGAATAAACATCAAGGCCAGTTCAGCATTAGGAAACATAAATGCAAAGGCAACCAAAACTCCATAAATAGCACCCGAAGCACCAACTGCGGGAGTCATAAATGCAGACGTAAAACTTTCAAAACCCGATTTTGATAAAATCTCTGTCCATCTTGAATCATATTTACCTTCACCCAAAACCTGTAAAATTTCAGATTTCTGAATTCCATTTGCCAATAGCGTATTCAATTCTTCGTGGAAGAAATAATAATTGGAAAGGATGTGAATAAATGCTGCTCCTAATCCGCATGAAATATAGAAAAACAAGAATTTTTTGGCGCCCCACATTTGCTCTAAAGCAGTTCCAAATGAAAACAAAGCAAACATATTAAAGAAAATATGCATTACATTTCCGTGCATAAACATATGCGTCAACGGCTGCCAATACTTGAAATCTAGATTTTCGGGGTAATATAAAGACAAGTATTTGTAGGCTACATCTCCTAAAATTTGTGTCCCAATAAAAAAGATAATATTGATGATGATTAATTGCTTGACCGTTTCGGTTACGTTTCTCATAGTGCGAATTTTTTGTCTAAGTCTTCCACACGCATCGTGATGAAAGTAGGTTTTTGAAATGGTGAAACATTGGGTTCTTTACATGCAAAAAGTCCATTTACAAGATTCTCTTGTTCTTTTTCTGTTAAATAGGTTCCTGTTTTTACAGCTAAACTTTTCGCCATAGATTTGGCAATACTATCATTTTGACTGAAACTACTTTCGGGAATTCCGTCTTGCAAATCGCTCAATAATTGTTCCAAAAGCATTGAAACTTCACTTTCTGTGACATTTATCGGCAAGCCAGAAATTACCACGTGATCGTCATTTGTAGCCTCAAATACGAAACCTGTATTGACTAGTGAAAGTTGTAATTCGGAAATCAATTTCATTTCGCTTTTCGAAAAAAACAAGTTTAAAGGAAATAATAATTGTTGGCTTGAAGCTTGATGCACCGTCATATTTGTAAGAAATTGCTCGTACAAAACCCGCTGATGCGCCCGCTGTTGATCTACAATAACCATCCCAGATTTAATAGGATTTACAATGTATTTCTTATGAATTTGATACATTTTATTGGTAGCTTGTTCAATTTCATTTTCATTAAATAACGATCCTGTAACTTCATCACTCTCAAATTCAATATTACCTATCTCCTCTGTATCTTGTTTCAAACCAACATATAAACTTTCCCAATTCGCAGTATTTTCAGTTTTGCGATAGGTTGTAAAATGTTTATTTGGTGTCTCATCAGAAAACGGATTAAAAGCTCCATCAACTTGAATAGTTGGTGTAGAAGCTACTGAATTTTTGTAATTATAAGGAGTATCCAAATTAGAATCCCTGTCAAAATCCAAAATTGGGGCCACATTAAATTGTCCTAAACTGTGTTTTATTGCAGAACGCAAAATGGCATAAAGTGCGTGCTCATCATCAAATTTAATTTCCGTTTTTGTAGGATGGATATTAATATCAATCGTATTTGGAGGCACATTTAAATACAAGAAATAACTTGGCTGTGCACCATCTTTCAACAATCCTTCATAAGCAGCCATAACAGCATGATGTAAATAACCACTTTTTATAAAGCGATCGTTCACAAAGAAAAACTGTTCGCCACGATTTTTCTTAGCAAATTCTGGCTTACTCACAAATCCTTGAATACTTACAATTTCTGTTTCTTCCTGAACAGGAACTAACTTTTCGTTGGTTTTACCCGAAAAAATATTAACAATTCGTTGTCTTGAATTCGATTGTGGCAAATTGAATAAATCACTTCCGTTGTGATAATATGTAAAATGAATATTGGGATGCGCCAAAGCCACACGCTGAAATTCATCAACAATATGGCGGTGTTCCACAGTTTCCGACTTTAAGAAATTGCGACGAGCGGGAATATTAAAAAATAGATTTTTAACCGAAAATGAAGTTCCTTTTGGCAAAACAGCCACATCTTGAGATACAAATTTGCTTCCTTCAATAACAATATGTGTGCCCAATTCCTCTTGTTCTTGCTTAGTTTTCATTTCCACGTGAGCTATCGCAGCAATTGACGCCAATGCTTCCCCACGAAATCCTTTGGTATGCAAGGAAAATAAATCTTCGGCTTGACGAATTTTGGAAGTTGCGTGACGCTCAAAACACAAACGCGCATCGGTAACAGTCATTCCAAGTCCATTATCAATGACTTGAACTAATGATTTTCCAGCATCTTTAATGATTAATTTAATGTCTGTTGCCTTTGCATCAACTGCATTCTCAAGCAGTTCTTTGACCACCGAAGCGGGTCTTTGAACAACTTCTCCAGCTGCAATTTGGTTGGCAACGTGATCCGGAAGTAATTGAATAATACTCGACATTAAAAAATTTAGTTTTAAAATTTAGGGACTGAATCTTCTTTACAAAGATTACAAATTTAACAAATTTCTATTGGGTTTTCATACCAAAATTATAAAAATAAAAACCTCTACAAATTAATAAATGCAGAGGCCTAAATTTATATATTTAAATAATTACTCTTCAATTCTCAATTGCAGTTCTTCAATTTGCAGTTGCCCGGAGGACAATAATTGTTGGTCTTGAAATTGATAATTCAAAGTTGCTTGTTCTCTCAAATAAGCCATTTTTAATGCTGCAATTGCGGCTTCCGTTCCTTTATTTCCATGAATTCCACCACTTCTATCCAAAGATTGTTGTTCGGTATTATCGGTTAGCAAACAAAAAATTACAGGTACGTCAAATTTAACATTCAGGTCTTTTATTCCTTGGGTTACGCCTTCACAAACAAATTCAAAGTGCATTGTTTCGCCTTTTATCACACAACCAATTACAATAATGGCATCCACATTTTGAGTTGCTATCATTTTTTTGGCTCCGTAAATAAGTTCAAAACTACCTGGAACATTCCAACGAATAATGTTTTCCGATGATGCATCACAATCTAATAATGCAGCTTCAGCACCCGAATACAAACCCTCGGTGATGGTTTCGTTCCATTCTGAAACAACAATCCCAAACCGAAAATTTTTCGCGCTTGGGATTGTGTTCTTATCGTAATTTGATAAATTTTTATTTACAGTTGCCATAATCAAGGATTTTAATGTTGTTCCGTATATACAATCAAAGATAAGAAATTCTTCAATTATAAATGCAAAATCCTAGTGCTACTTTATTGTGCCAAACCGATTAAAGCATCAATATTTGCTGCTTCTGGAGTTGCTTCGTATTTTTCTTTAATTTCAGTAAAATATTTAAATGCATCCGCTTTGTTGTTTAAACCCAAAGCCGTTTGACCTGCTTTCAACAAGAAACGTGGTGTAGTGAATTCATTCTTATTTGTCTCAGATGCTTTGATATAAAATTCTAATGCTTCTTTTGGTTGATTTTTTTGAGAATGAGCATCTCCAATTGCACCAATTGCTAAAGCACTTAATACCATATCTTCAGATTTGAATTTTTCTAAATAAGAAATTGCTTCATCGTATTTTCCTATGTTCAAATAAGACATTCCAGCATAATAATTCGCTAAATTTCCAGCGTCTGTTCCTTCATATTTTGAAGCAATATCAACAAATCCGAATTTACCTTCGGAACCTTTTAACGCTAAATTATAAAGAGAATCACTTTTTGTTCCGTCAGTTGCTTTTTGAAAATTCTGTTGTGCCAAAAACATTTCAGTTGCTGCAGTATCTTCTTTAGGTTCTGCAACAAATTTTTGAAATAACACATAACCAACAGTTACTAAAGCAATAACAGCAACTATTCCGAAAATTGCTTTTTGGTTTTTAGCTACAAATTCTTCTGTTTTTGAAGCTGTTTGGTCTAATGAATTAAAAACTCCAGCAGTTGCGCTGTCTTTTTCGTCAATATTTATATTTTCAACTTGAGTATCGTTTTCTACTTTTTCTTTTGGAGTTTTATAGCCTCTTTTATTGTACGTTGCCATTTAATTTTAAATTAGTGAGTGGCAAAAATAAAATTTTTATTCAAACTGTCATAAAAAAAACGCTTTTATATTCAAATAAATGAAAGATTTTCTCTATTCTGATGTTGTTTCATACAAATTAGAAAAAAAAT
>JBIIFA010000167.1:0-4377 GCA_044237565.1 Flavobacterium sp. | reverse complement strand
TTGGTGAAACATTATCGAGAATTGTCGTTTATGGGTTTCATTGAAGTGATTTTTAATTTAAAAACCATTTTAAACAATATCAAAATCTGCAAAAAAGACATTCAAGAATTTCAACCCGATGTTCTTATTTTTATTGATTATCCTGGTTTTAATATGCGAATTGCAAAATGGGCGAAGGAATTAGGAATGAAAACACACTATTATATTTCACCTCAAATTTGGGCTTGGAAAGAAAATCGAATTACAGATATTAAACGCGACGTCGATAAAATGTATGTGATTTTGCCTTTTGAGAAAGATTTCTATGAGAAGAAACATCATTTTCCTGTTGAATTTGTTGGGCACCCATTAATTGATGCTATTAAAAACCGAACAATTGTTGACGAAATTGCTTTTAGAAAAGAACACAATTTAGACGAAAAACCAATTATAGCGCTATTGCCAGGAAGTCGGAAACAGGAAATTACAAAAATGTTGAGCGTAATGTTGAGCGTGGTGAATGATTTCCCTGAGTATCAATTTGTAATTGCTGGCGCACCAAGTCAGGAGTTTTCGTTTTACCATCCCTTCTTAAGCAATAAAAGGGTTCACTTTATATCTAATAAAACCTACGATTTGTTGAGTGTTTCATCTGCGGCTTTGGTAACTTCTGGTACTGCAACATTGGAAACAGCATTGTTTAAAGTCCCGGAAGTAGTTTGCTACAAAGGAAGTTGGGCGTCCTACCAAATTGCGAAAAGAATTGTGACTTTAAAATATATTTCCTTGGTGAATTTAATTATGGATAATGAAGTTGTAACCGAATTAATTCAAGACAATTGTACTTCAAAAAACATAAAAATAGAACTTCAAAAACTATTGGAACCCAATTCTAGAAATCAAGTTTTGGTAAATTACAATGAATTAGAAAAGCAATTGGGCGGAAGTGGCGCAAGTGAAAAAACGGCAAAATTGATTGTAAAAAATAGCAATTAAATACGTTTAAATATTAAATGATTAAATTCGCAAAAATTATTCCTTTTGAAAAAGCTACTCTACTTATTTATTATTTTAATGTTTTTTGCCAGTTGCAAAACTACTTCAATAATAATTACTTCAAAATCTAAGGCTGAGAAAATGGGATTGTATAAAACTCCTGATAGTCCTATGGTTATAAAAACAGAACCTCAATATAAGGTTGTTTCTACTGTTAAAGTCACTAAAAAAGCACCCGAAAAAGAAATAAAAAAAGACATAAAAAGCAGATTAAGTACTGAAGATAAATCCGATGATTTTGATATTTCTAACAGCGATACTTCCTATTTAGTAGCGCAATTGATCAATGCTGCTTCGGAGAATTTAGGCGCAAACTATAGAAGTGGTGGCAACACTCCCGAAGGATATGATTGTTCCGGATTAATGTTTGCAACGTTCAGTAGATTTGACATTATACTTCCTAGGTCATCTAATGAAATGGCACGATTAGGGACGGTTTTAAATCCCGAAGAAATTAAAAAGGGTGATTTAATTTTTTTTCGTACCAATGGAAGAAAAATAATTAATCACGTCGGAATGGTTACGGAAGTTTTGCCTAATGAAATAAAGTTTATTCATTCCGCAACCTCTAAAGGGGTTATTATTTCCTCTACAAAAGAACCATATTACACTAAAACTTTTGCCCAAGCCAACCGCATTTATTCCACATTGTAATGTATAGATAAAATTCACTACATTCGGTAAATGAAAGCACTTCAATTTCCTTTAACGAGAATTACCCTTTGGTTTGTTTTTGGAATTTTGTTTTCTGCTAATTTTACAATTAACCCGAAGCTTATTTTTTTACTTATTGCCCTTTCTATAACTGCAACTTTACTGACTTTTTATTTCTCCAATAAAGATTTCAAGCAGAAAGTATATTTTGGAATTTCAACTTATATTTTGGCGTTTATAATTGGAATTACCACGCAAATTGTTCACACTGATTCCTTTCAAAAAGACAATTATATCCACCAGATAATCAATGATTCAGAGAAACATTTGGTTGAAGTAGTTTTGCGACAAAAACTGAAAAGTTCCTTATTAAACGATCGTTATATTGCTTTAGTAAAACGGATTGATAACAAAGAAAGTTCGGGTAAAATTTTAGTTAATTTTCGTAAGACAAAAGCAAAAAATCAATTTCAAATAGGAGCTAATTTTCAGATAAAAGGAGCTGTTTTTAAGCATAAAAGACCAAATAACCCCGATCAATTTGATTACGGAAAGTACCTGACCAACAAATCTATTTTGAGCCAAATGTATGCCGATTCTTATGAAATAAAAATAGGCAAAACAATTGATAAAGACATTTGGTATTACTCGGACTTTCTGCGAAATAAAATTCTGAACAACCTCGAAAAAAGTAAATTTTCAAAGGAAGAATTGCATGTTGTAGCGGCTTTGATTTTAGGCCAACAACAAGATATTTCACCTGAAATATTACACGATTATCAATTTGCTGGAGCCATTCATATTCTGTCGGTTTCAGGATTGCATGTTGGTTTTATTTTGCTATTTATCACCTTTTTATTAAAACCATTGCGCAAAAACAAAGTTGGAAACGCCATCCGATTAATCACGATAATTACATCACTTTGGAGTTTTGCAATTTTGGCGGGACTTTCACCATCGGTTGTTCGTTCTGTGACTATGTTTTCGTTTGTTGCCGTTGGAATACATTTAAAAAGAAGCACCAATATTTACCATACTTTAATGGTTTCGATATTTTTAATTTTACTTTTTGAGCCTTCATTTTTGTTTGATGTAGGGTTTCAATTGAGTTATGTAGCGTTATTTTTTATCTTTTGGCTGCAACCATTATTAGAAAATTTATGGACTCCAAATACTAAAATAGTAATTTATTTCTGGGAGATTTTAACCGTTTCTTTTGCCGCGCAAATTGGGGCTTTCCCCTTAAGTATTTATTATTTTCATCAGTTTCCCGGATTATTTTTTGTAACGAATTTATTAATTATTCCTTTTTTGAGTTTCATTATGGCGTTGGGAGTTTTTGTAATGGTTTTAGCAGCTTTTGATTATGTTCCTGAAATTCCATCAAAAATTTTAGAATACAGCATCTATTTTTTAAATAAAATTATCAATTGGGTGGCTTCGTTTGAACGATTTATCATTAAGGATATTCCCTTTAATTGGCAAATGCTTTTGAGTTTGTATTTATTAATTGTTGTAGTTGTTATATGGTTCAAGCGACCCAATTTCAACAAATTGGCATTGGCACTAATTACAATATTACTTTTTCAAAGTACTTATTTCGTTACCCAATGGAACAACCAGCAGCAAAAAGAATGGATCGTATTTAATGTAAAGAAAAATACGATAATCACAGAAAGAATAGGCGAGGGGGTAACTGTTTTTTGTAATGATAGTGTTCAAAAGGAGGTCACAAACAACCCAACAATAAAATCGTATTTGGTCACCAATTTCAGTGCAATCACAACATCTAAAAAGCTACAAAATCTGTTCTATTTTAAAAATAAAAAAATACTAATTATAGATAGTTTGGGAGTTTACCAAAAAGAAATTGACCCTGATATTATTGTTCTTGTACAATCTCCAAAACTGAATTTGGAACGTTTATTACAAATGTATAAACCTGAAATGGTTGTTGCCGACGCTTCTAATTATAAAACGTATATTAAGTCTTGGGAAGCGACTTGTAGAAAAGAAAAAATCCCTTTTCACGCAACTGGCGAAAAGGGATTTTTTAGATTGAACTAAAAATTTATTTCTTTTTTATAATTCCGTTGGCAACGTTCAACCAGTTTTCAGGACCTCCTGCAAGATATCCTGTAGTTCCTAACTTGTCGAAATTAACTTTTCCATCAGTTGAAGTTGCATTTACAAACCAAACGGTTGGATACCCCTGTATAGCAAAAAACTGTTGTAATTCGTTATTCTGCGCTGTTAATTCCGCAGATAGAGCAGTTCTTCTTGGAAAATCTAATTCTACAAGAACTACATTATCTTTTGCCCAAGCTGCAAATTCTGGCTTTTTGAAAACTTCCGTTTGCAAACGAATACACCATCCACACCAATCGCTTCCTGTAAAGAAAAGCAGTAATGGTTTCTTAGTTTTTTTTGAAATTTCCATCGCTTTGTTAAGGTTGTTGTTCCAAACCAATTCTTGTGCTTCAACAGCATAAGAACCAACTACAAGTAATAAAGTGATAAGTATCTTTTTCATAATTTTTTTGTTTTAATTTGATTGTCAAAAATAATGCCGAAATATCGGAAATTTATTTGACTTCTTGCATTAATTTTTTTACTAATGGTGAAATTAATATTAAAATAATTCCTGCAATTAAGGCATATAGTGCAAGTTGATTATAGCCGTCTGCG
>JBIIFA010000166.1:0-4387 GCA_044237565.1 Flavobacterium sp. | reverse complement strand
GCCCCAAAAGTCTTTTGGAGCGATGTCGATGAGCTCGATTGTTCTTTCGTTCAAATGTGTTGGATTTAATTAAAAATTAGTCGCCGATAATTATTAGCTTTGCATTTCAAATTTAATGAATTTTAGGATTAATTCCTCGAATTAGTTATAAACAATTTTATGTCAATAATTACCCTTACGACTGATTACGGGCTCAAAGATCACTTTGTTGGTGCTTTGAAGGGGAAAATTTTGTCTGAAAATTCAGAAGCTAAAATTGTAGATATTTCACATAATATCGACCCATTTAACACTGTTGAAGCAAGTTACATAATTGGTGCAGCTTATATGAGTTTTCCAAAAGGCACGGTGCACCTCATTGGTGTTGATGCCGAATTGAATAAAGAAAACCAACATATTGCAATGCAATGGAACGATCATTTTTTTATATGTGCCGATAATGGAATTCTAAGTATGCTTTCGCAAAAAGTGGTTCCACAGAAAATTGTTGCCATCAATATTCACGATAGATTATCGGAAGATGCAACCGATTTAGATGTATTTGTAACTGTTGCAAGTCACCTTTCAAAAGGCGGTTCGTTGAGTGTTATTGGTAAAGAAATTACTGCTATAAAACAAGTTACAGAGTTGCAACCCGTTGTTGCTGCTGATAAAAATTCGATAAAGGGTTATGTAATTTACATAGATAATTTTGGAAATGTGGTTACAAATATCACGAAGAAACTTTTTATGGAAGTTGCCAAAGGAAGACCGTATGAAATTCCGTTATTGCAAAAGCGAAATCAGAAAAAATCGAGTCCAATAAAGAACATTTGGGCAAAATATTCTGATATTGCGAATGCAGGAAAATATCTAATTAAGAATTACGAAGGCGATAAATTAGCTATTTTTAACGAAGCTGGATTTCTAGAAATCGCTATTTTCAGAAGTAATCCTTTGAATGTTGGAAGTGCTTCGAGCCTGATGGGATTGTATTATAGAGATAGTATTACGATTGAATTTATATAATTAAAATCATAAACAATGTTCGTACGCATAGTAAAATTGAGTTTTCACGAGGAACATATTTCTACTTTTTTAGAAAATTTCGATTTAATGAAAGAGAAAATACGAAATGCCGAAGGAAATCGTTTGCTTGAATTGTATCAGGATAAAACCAATAAAAGTATTTTCTTTACCTATAGCTATTGGGAAACCGAACAAGATTTAGAAAATTATAGAAATTCCGAACTTTTTTATGACGTTTGGACTTTCACAAAAAAATTATTAAATGACAAACCCGAAGCGTGGAGCGTGGATAAATTAGTTTCTTTAGATTAAAGTTTAAAGTGGGCGACATTAAACTTTAAACATTAAACTTTAAACATTTAAACAAATAAAATGAAAGCATTACTATTTAGAGAAATTAAATCCTTTTTTGGTTCGCCAATTGGCTATTTAGTTATCGCTATTTTCCTTATTCTAAACGGATTATTCCTTTGGATTTTCGATGGCGAATACAATATATTAAATTCTGGTTTTGCAGATTTAAGTCCGTTTTTTACGATTTCCCCTTGGATATTAATTTTCCTAATTCCTGCCGTTACGATGCGGAGTTTTTCAGATGAAATGAAACAAGGAACTTTAGAATTATTACTCACAAAACCGTTGAGTATTTGGCAAATTGTGAACGGTAAATTTTTTGGTGCTATGCTACTTATTGTAATCGCAATTGTGCCGACTTTTATATATGTTTACGTGATTTCAAGCCTTGGAATGCCAGAAGGGAATATCGATATGGGAAGTACAATTGGTTCTTATTTTGGATTATTGTTCTTAATTTCTAGTTATACAGCGATTGGAATTTTCACTTCTACCCTATCCGACAATCAGATTGTAGCATTTTTACTTTCGGTATTTTTATGTTTTTTCTTCTACTTCGGATTTGATGGAATTGCGACATATCTTCCAAGCATAGAAAATTTTATTTCAAATTTGGGAATGAACAGCCATTTCAAGAGTATGAGCCTCGGTGTAATTGACACTCGTGATCTTATGTATTTTGTGAGTATTACTATTTTATTCCTTTCACTTACTGTTTTTAAATTAAAATCTTTGAAATTGTAATGAATCAAATTAAAAAAAATAATCTAAAAACGGTTTTATTTACCGTGGCAGTTCTAATCGTTTTAAACGGGATTGGAAGTCAGTTTTTTCATCGATTTGATTTAACAAAAGACCACAGATATTCGCTTTCGCCTACTTCTTTAAAAATAATTCAAGACATCAAAGAACCTTTGATAATTGACGTTTTCTTAAAAGGGGAATTTCCTGGTGAATTCAAGAAATTACAAACAGAAACGCAACAATTATTAGAAGAATTCAAAGCCTATAATTCTAATATTATATTTCAATTCGTCAACCCATTGGAGAACGAAGAAGAAAAAGATACGATAATGCAATCGTTTGTGAATCGAGGCTTAACGCCCATAAATGTAACTTTAGAAGACAAAGGAAAGCAGACGCAAGAAGTGGTTTTTCCCTGGGCAATTGCAACGTATCACGGGCGAAGTGTGAAAGTGCCGTTGTTAAAAAATAGGATGGGCGCTTCCACGACTGAAAAAGTGGTGAGTTCGGTACAACATTTGGAATATGCTTTTGCAAATGCGTTCAATACCATTGCTAAAGCAAAAGCAAAAAAGGTTGCCATCATCAAAGGAAACGGTGAATTGCAGGATTTATTAATGGCAGATTTCATCAAGCAAGTTCGCGAAAATTACTATATCGGGACTTTCACTTTAGATTCTGTAGCAAAAAAACCAAATGAAAGTTTGGCGTATTTGAAAAATTATGATTTGGCTATTATTGCAAAACCAACAGAGAAATTCACCGATGAAGAGAAATTAGTTTTGGATCAATATGTTATAAATGGCGGAAAAACATTGTGGCTTGTGGATCAAGTGAATATGGAAATGGACAGTTTATATAATGATTTAGGAACGACTTTGGCTTTTCCAAACGACTTGAATTTGAATGATATGTTATTCAAATATGGTGTGAGAATCAACCCTGATTTGGTCAAAGATATAATGGCAACACCCATCGCTCTTGCTACTGGAGAAAAAGGAAGTACAACACAATACACCCAATTTCCGTGGTTTTATTCGCCTATGATTTATCCTACGACAAAACACCCGATTGTAAGCAATTTAGATGCATTAAAATTTGAATTTGCCAGTGGGATTGATACTTTAAAAAATGGTATTAAGAAAACCGTTCTGTTACAATCTTCACCTTATTCAAGATTAGTTGGTGCGCCTGTTGAAGTCAGATTAGACATGGTTCAAGAAAGACCGGAACAATCAGAATTTAAAAATACTGGAAATATTCCTGTAGCCGTTTTATTAGAAGGTGAATTTCATTCTGTTTTTGAAAACCGCGTGATGCCTTTTCAGGAAAAAACATTTGAATCTAAAGGGAAAAATAATAAAATGATTGTTGTTTCTGATGGCGATATTATCCGAAATCAATTGGATAAAGATTACCAACCTTTAGAACTTGGTTATGATAAATGGACCAACAAACTATATGGTAATAAAGAGTTTTTGATGAATTGTGTCAATTATTTATTGGATGACAACGGACTTATTAACATTCGCAGTAAAGTGGTTGATTTGCCTATTTTGGACAAAGAAAAAGTATATGATAATTATACAAAGTCACAGATTATTAGTGTTGGTTTGCCAATTATTACGCTGATTATTTTCGGATTCCTATTCACTTTTTTACGAAAAAGAAAATACAGCAAATAATTGTTAATAAAATTGTTTTCACTATTTGATTAGATTAAGATATATTTGTAAAATGAAATAAACACAATTCTGAATAATTCAGTTTTGTGATTGATTAAAAAAACAGCCAAAGATGAAGTTTATAGTATCGAGTTCGTACTTATTAAAACAATTACAAGTGTTGGGAAGTGTTATTAACAGTAGTAATACCCTTCCTATTTTAGATAATTTCCTATTTGAATTGGACAACAAAACGTTAACCGTTTCTGCTTCAGATTTGGAAACTACGATGTCTGCAACTTTAGAAATTGATTCTGAAAGCAAAGGAAGTGTAGCCGTTCCTGCAAAATTATTGTTGGAAATCTTAAAAACTTTTCCTGAACAACCGTTAACTTTCACTGTAGAAGAAAATAGTACAATAGAAATTAGTTCTAATTCTGGAAAATATGCTTTGGCGTATGCACCAGGAAATGAGTTTCCAAAATCAGTAAATTTAGATGATCCATCTACGACTTTGGTTCCTGCGGATGTTTTGGCAACTGCAATAAGCAAAACGATATTTGCAGCTGGAAATGATGATTTACGTCCAGTAATGTCTGGGGTTTTCTTCCAATTTT
>JBIIFA010000165.1:0-4396 GCA_044237565.1 Flavobacterium sp. | reverse complement strand
ATTGTTACTTTTTTGAAAATTTTGAAGTTTTTTCCGAAGCTTTTGCAGAAATCAAGTTTATAAATTGCATGATTTTAATTAAAGGTTCCCGAGGAATGGCATTGGAGAGAACTCTTAAAGTTATTTCTTAAAAGTGGTAATAAAAAAAGCTCTAGTTTTCTCTCAAGCTTTACTTGTAGGCTATTCAAGCTAAATATCGAACAATTTACTTTCAGATTTCGGCAAGTTTTAGATTTTATGGATGCAAAAATTACTTTATAAATTAAACTTTTCAATATATAGAGTTCAATCTATATTTCCGCCAAAGCTTTTTCCAAATCGGTCAAATCGTATTGTATATTCAATGGTTTGTATGAGGAATCTTCGAGGAAATCACGATTTTTCCATTTTGAAAAGGTTTGCTCTGAAATGTTAAATCTCGAAGCCAATTCGTAATTACTTCTAGAATTGTTTTGTAATTGATAACGAATGTTTAAATTCGTTCTGGCATTGGAATGATAAAATTGTTGCATAATTATTTAAGTTTGTGGTAAAACAAAAATAACCAACTTTTTTGTCTTTTTCCTTCGGGTTTTTCTTTGTAAGCTTAGCCGGAAAAAAAACCCGAAGGGAAAGAAATGTCATCAATAACGTTGTCAAACTTTAAAAAATCAGTATAAATATTTATGAAAGTTCACACATTTTAAGTAGTAATAATAAATCCCCAATATTCCATGCCAGTAAAAAAAAATAATGCTATTATAGTGTCCTCGTTAAGGGAAGTTCTATTTATTCAGAAATCCGAAATCATGTTCATGTCAGCCAATGGCAGATATACTATGATTCATTTACAAAATACTAAAAAACATATTGCATCTAAATCGATAGGAGAATATGAAAAATTGCTGATTGAAGATAATTTTTTTAGGATTCACCATTCCCACATTATCAACATCAATTTTTTATCTAAGATAATAAGGCGAGATGGCTATATTGTTGAGTTATCTGACGGAACTCAATTAAATATTTCAAGAAGAAAACAAGAAGATTTAATGGTATTCCTAAATTCTAAATAATAGAGATTAGACCAGGTTAAATAGCTGTAATTTGGAAACATGTGTTCAGTGTTTTTCTATTTGCCTTTTATACTTTTGCAACTTAAAAAACTCTGAGAAGATGCTTTTCATTTTTTATTAATAACTTTTTCAAGGAGTTATAGTTTCGAATTGAACAACTTCTTAGGGCATTTTTTAACGATAAATTTCAAATATTCAATAAACTATTAATAAATCAAAGTTGAATTAAAAACAAAAGACTGCCTTTTCGGACAGCCTCTTATGTTTTGTATAAGTTACTCTTTACTCAGTGTCATTCATCTTGAACGTATCCATAAAGGCAGTTGTATAATTTCCAGCTACATATTGCTCATTATCCATTAATTGTCTGTGAAATGGAATGGTAGTTTTAATTCCTTCAATCACAAATTCGTCCAAAGCACGTTTCATTTTATTGATAGCTTCTTGACGTGTTTGCGCTGTTGTAATCAACTTTGCAATCATGGAGTCATAATTCGGTGGAATTGTATATCCTGCGTAAACGTGCGTATCTAAACGAACTCCGTGTCCACCTGGCGCATGAAGTGTCGTGATTTTTCCTGGTGAAGGACGGAAATCATTGTACGGATCTTCTGCATTTATTCTGCATTCAATAGCATGCAATTGCGGTAAATAATTTTTTCCAGAAATCGGAATTCCTGCCGCTACCATTATTTGTTCACGAATTAAATCATAGTCCACAACTTGCTCTGTGATTGGGTGTTCTACTTGAATTCTCGTATTCATTTCCATGAAATAGAAATTCCTGTGTTTGTCAACTAAAAATTCAACCGTTCCAGCACCTTCATATTTAATGTATTCTGCGGCTTTTACAGCGGCTTCACCCATTCTAGTTCTTAATTCATCAGTCATAAATGGCGACGGAGTTTCCTCAGTTAATTTTTGATGACGGCGTTGAACAGAACAATCTCTTTCAGACAAATGACACGCTTTTCCATATGCATCGCCCACAACTTGAATTTCTATGTGTCTAGGTTCTTCGATTAATTTTTCAAGGTACATTCCATCATTTCCGAAAGCCGCAGCCGACTCTTGACGAGCGCCTTCCCAAGCTTTCAATAAATCTTCGGCTTTCCAAACCGCACGCATTCCTTTTCCACCACCACCTGCTGTTGCTTTAAGCATCACAGGATAGCCCATTTCTATGGATAATTTTTGTGCTTGTTCAAAAGATTCTAAAATTCCAACAGAACCAGGAACGCAAGGTACTCCAGCTTCAATCATAGTTGATTTTGCTGAAGCTTTGTCACCCATTCTATCAATCATTTCTGGAGATGCTCCAATGAATTTGATACCGTGTTCTTGACAAATTTTCGAAAACTTAGCATTTTCAGAAAGAAATCCATAACCAGGATGAATGGCATCAGCATCAGTAATTTCTGCTGCTGCGATAATATTTGATATCTTTAAATAAGAAAGATTACTTGGTGGTGGCCCAATGCAAACTGCTTCGTCAGCAAATTTCACGTGAAGACTTTCCGCATCAGCAGTGGAATAAACCGCCACTGTTTTGATTCCCATTTCTCTGCAGGTTCTAATTACACGAAGTGCTATTTCTCCCCTGTTTGCAATTAATATTTTTTTAAACATTTTCTTTGAATTATGAGTTATGAGTTATAAGTTATAATTTACGAATGGTTTTGCCAATTCATAATTACAATTCATAATTTATAATTTCTTATGATGGATCTACTAAAAACAATGGTTGGTCGTATTCTACTGGCGACATATCATCCACTAAAATTTTAACGATTTTCCCTGAAACTTCAGATTCAATTTCGTTAAATAATTTCATAGCTTCAATTACACACAAAACATCTCCTTTTCCAATGGTACTTCCAACTTCAACAAACATTGGTTTGTCTGGAGATGGTTTTCTATAGAATGTTCCAATAATTGGAGATTTTATAGTAATGTATTTTGAATTTTCATCTGCCACAGTAGCAACAGGGGCAGCAACTGGAGCTGGCGCGGCCTGAGGAATTGCTTGAGCAACGGGTGCTTGTTGCAAATATGTAATTTCTTGAGAATTCCCTTCTAATGTTGTTCTGATGGTGATTTTTACATCATCCATTTCTAGTTTTACCTCTGCAACTCCTGAATTTGCAACAAACTTGATTAGGTTTTGAATTTCTTTTAAATCCATAATATTAATTTTTAGGTTAGTTTTATTCTCTGTTGTATGCCCATTTCAAATAGATAGATCCCCATGTGAATCCACCACCGAAAGCAGCAAATATTAAATTATCTCCTTTTTTAAATTTTTTCTCAAAATCAAATAATAATAATGGTAATGTAGCTGAAGTAGTATTTCCATATTTTTCAATATTGATTAATACTTTGCTATCGTCAACTCCCATTCGGCTTGAAGTGGCATCAATAATTCTTTTATTTGCCTGATGTGCTATCAACCAATCCACGTCATCATTGGTCAAATTGTTTTTTTGCATTATTTTTTCACTTACATCAGCCATTCCTGTTACAGCATATTTATATACTTGTTTTCCATCTTGAAAAATGAAATGTTTTTTATCATTAACTGTGTCATGAGAAGGCGGTAGCATTGAACCACCAGCATCCATTTTCAAATAATCCCTACCAATTCCATCTGATTTCATAATTTCATCCTGAAAACCAAGTCCTTCAAAATTTGGTTCAAATAAAACAGCACCCGCACCATCGCCAAAGATAATACATGTTGTTCTATCTGTATAATCAATAATTGAAGACATTTTATCTGCCCCTATTAAAAGCACTTTTTTATACCTTCCAGATTCTATATATGCCGAAGCAGTTGACATTCCAAACAAAAAACTAGAACATGCTGCTTGCAAATCATATGAGAATGCGTTTGTAGCTCCAATTTGAGACGCTACATAAACACCTGTTGACGCCACTAACATGTCTGGAGTTGCGGTTGCCATTATAACTAAGTCTATTTCTAAAGGATTAATATTCCCTTTTTTTAATAAATCTTTAGCTGCTTGAATGGCCAAGTAAGAAGTCCCTAGACCTTCACCTTTTAAAATTCTTCTTTCTTTTATTCCCGTTCTTGAAGTTATCCATTCGTCATTGGTGTCTACCATTGTTTCAAGGATTTTGTTAGAGAGTACAAAATCAGGGACATATCCACCGACAGCAGTAATTGCGGCTGTAATTTTATTCATAAGAATTCTTTATTTTCCTCTTGTAATTCCTTTCCAAAAAGTGGTGGAAATTACAAAATATTTTCCAATATAATTTATTTAGAGCCTTTAATTTGACTCTAAAGTTTAACCCAACAAAAAAAACTCTCACGTGGT
>JBIIFA010000164.1:0-4401 GCA_044237565.1 Flavobacterium sp. | reverse complement strand
AAGCCGTAATTTCTACTTCCTTTCCAATGACAAATATTAGAGGAGGATTTACACTGAGATATAATTTTGGAAATTAACACGAAATATTCTGAAAATAACTCATGAAACAATACATTTGTATATAAATTAATAAAAACTAATAAATAATTATATAATGAATATTCCTTCAGATTTAAAATACACTAAAGACCACGAATGGGTTAGTATTGATGGTGAAATTGCAACGGTTGGAATTACCGATTTTGCTCAAAAAGAATTGGGCGATATTGTCTATGTTGAAGTAGAAACATTGGATCAAACTCTTGAAAAAGATGCCGTTTTTGGAACAGTTGAAGCCGTGAAAACAGTTTCTGATTTATTCCTTCCAATAGCAGGTGAGATAATTGAATTTAATGATAATTTAGAATCAAATCCAGAAACTGTAAACGCAGATCCTTATGGAAAAGGTTGGATGGTAAAAGTTAAATTTTCTGAGGCATCACAAATTGAAGAATTACTTTCAAGTGATGACTATAAAGCGCTAATTGGTGCCTAAAAACATATATTTATCAGCGGCTTTAATTTGGACTTGTTCCATACTTTTTCTTTGTTTAGCATCTTTTAGCAATTTGCCAGACGTTGGATTAGAAAACGCTGATAAATATGTTCATTTTACTTTTCATTTTGTATTTGTAAATCTATGGTTTTTATATTTTAATTATAAAAACCAAATAAACAGTATTAAGTTAGCGATATTAATTTTTATTTCCTCATTTCTATTTGGTGTTTTAATTGAGTTAGCACAGCGAGTTTTTACAACAACTAGAAAAGGAGATTTTTTAGATGTTTTGTCAAATGCAACTGGAGCATTCTCTGCTTTGACAATCCTTTTAATATATATTTTTACATTTAAAGAAAACTCAAAATTACAGTAATAATCAAATTACAATTCGAAAGTTGTATTAAAATTCGATTATGAATATTAAAGATTATTTAGATTCAACCTACTTGAAAACAGCTGAACAAGCTGGAATAAGTGAAAATGAAAATATTAAAACAGTCGTCAATTGTGTTCAAGAAGCAATTGACGAACGTTTTAAACTCGTAATGATTCGTCCAGAAATGGTCCCCTTGGCCAAAAGAATGATTCTTAAAGAAAATTCTAAATTAGATATTGGAACCGTTATCGATTTCCCTAAAGGAGCTTCAGTTTTAAGTAAAAAATTAAAGGAAGCCAACCAAGCAATTCTTGATGGAGCAGATGATTTGGATTTTGTCTGCAATTATGAAGCTTTTAAAAAAGGTGAAATAAATTTAGTAAAAGAAGAAATTCTAAAGTGTACCCAACTCGGAATTCAAAATCATAAAGTTGTAAAGTGGATAATTGAAGTTGCCGCATTAAACAATCAGCAAATAATTCAGTTGTCAGCATTGATTAAAAACGTAGTAATCTCAAACTTTAAAGAAGAAAATTACGCTTCAGTTTTTGTAAAATCTTCTACTGGATTTTATAAAACGGAAAACAATCTTCCTAACGGCGCTACAATTCCAACAATAATAATGATGTTAGAAAACGCATCGCCACTTCCTATTAAAGCGGCTGGTGGAGTAAGAAATTATGAAGAAGCAATGAATATGATTCGTCTAGGAGTTAAAAGAATAGGAACTTCCTCTGCAAAAGGAATTGTTAGCGGAATTTCAACCTCTGGTAATTATTAAATCAATTAAACACTTATAATCTTTTTGTTAAAAATTAAAAAACCCCTTTCATTTTAAGGTTTTTCCTTTTGTGATATACTATTTTTTCAAGTATCTTTGCACAAGTTTTGAAATACCAAATGAAAACAGCATTGAACGCTACAGCAGCTACATTTTCTCTAAAATCTATTTACACCGATTTCCTTGAAATCACTAAAGCCAGATTGGCGGTAAGTGTTGTTTTTTCGTCTATCGCAGGATTTATGTTGGGAATTGCTGATTTTCAATCTTTAGAATGGTTGGTTTTAGCAAAATTAACAATCGGTGGTTATTGTATGGTGGGCGCCTCAAACGCGTTCAATCAAGTAATCGAAAAAGAATTGGATGCATTAATGGACAGAACCAAAAACCGTCCCGTTCCTGCGAAAAGAATGTCTGCAAATTCAGCATTAACAATCGCTTTTTTACTTGCAATTTTAGGTATTTTTCTTTTGTATACGATAAATCCGAAATCGGCGATGTTTGGCGCAGTTTCCATTTTTATTTATACTTGCATTTATACTCCTTTAAAAACAATAACCCCATTATCGGTTTTTGTGGGAGCATTTCCAGGCGCAATTCCTTTTATGTTAGGTTGGGTAGCGGCTACAAATAATTTCGGAATAGAAGCGGGCACTTTATTTCTAATACAATTTTTCTGGCAGTTCCCACATTTTTGGGCAATTGGTTGGTTTTTATATGAAGACTATGAAAAAGCAGGATTCTTTATGTTGCCTTCTGGTAAAAAAGACAAATCAACGGCTTTGCAAATCATCCTTTACACTGTTTGGTTAATAATTGCCTCATTATTGCCAGTTTTAGGATATACAGGAAAATTATATCTCACGTATTATTCAGCTGTAATTGTATTTTTGTTGGGATTATGGATGTTATTTTATGCAGTTAAATTATACCAAACTCGAACTTCAAAATCGGCTAAAACCCTAATGTTAGTTAGTGTTTCTTATATTACTTTATTACAATTGGTTTATATATTAGATAAATTTTTAAGATAATTATGGGAATGACAATCAACGAACACAAAGAAAGAACTTCAAGATCATACAAATTGATTTTGCTGTTTGCGATGGTGAGTATGTTTATGATGTTTGCAGGTTTAACAAGTGCATTTGTCGTAAGTAAATCAAGAGCCGATTGGTTGAAAGATTTTCAATTACCAACCGCCTTTTATTTAAGCACAGCGGTAATATTAAGTTGTAGCGTTACTTTTCATTTAGCGAAAAAAGCGATACAAAAAGACAACAGAAATGCAACAACCTCATTTCTTTTAGCTACTTTAGCGCTTGGAATTGTATTCGTTATTTTACAGTTTGTAGGTTTCCATCAAATCGTAGATAATGGCTATTTTTTCACAGGAAGTGCGAGTTCTATTACAAGTACTTTTTTATATGTTGTAACAATTGTGCATCTTGCTCACCTTGCTGGAGGGTTAATTTCACTTTTAATTATAATTTATAATCATTTTAAACAAAAATACAATTCAACTCAAACCCTTGGTATTGAGCTAGGTGCAATGTATTGGCACTTTCTTGACTTCTTGTGGGTGTATTTGTTTTTGTTTTTATATTTCTTTAAATAAGAAAAAAACGTAAATTTGGGAACTTTTTAATGAATAACTAATATGGGATCGACAGTTACTACTGCAAATAGTGAAGAAAAAACTTGGGGAGGCGGAAATGAGCCAATGGGAGCAAGTTATGGTAAATTAATGATGTGGTTTTTTATCGTATCAGATGCCTTAACGTTCTCTGGGTTTTTAGCAGCCTATGGTTTTTCAAGATTTAAATTTATTGAAACTTGGCCTTTAGCCGATGAAGTGTTTACTCACTTTCCTTTTCTTCATGGTGTTTCAGCTCCAATGTACTATGTTGCATTGATGACTTTTATCTTAATTGGTTCTTCTGTGACGATGGTTTTAGCCGTTGATGCAGGTCATCAATTAAATAAAGCAAAAGTTACTTTTTATATGTTTCTAACCATTATAGGTGGTTTGATTTTCGTTGGCTCTCAAGCTTGGGAATGGAAAAATTTTATCAAAGGAGAATATGGTGCTATTGAAACAAAAGGCGGAAGTTTACTTCAGTTTGTTGATAATACAGGGAAAAGAGTAAAATTAGAAGATTTTGCAGCTACTCTTCCAAAAGAAAGAGAACAATTAACAAGAAACAAAGGGAAATGGTTCATGGACGAAGCTTCATTACCAGCCTATACTGTTGCGGAAGTTCAAGCTGGTTTCAAAGCACACCCTGATTTATTAATTAGAACAGAGGTAATTTATGAAGACAATGCAGCTTCTAAAGCAGACCCAAAAAACAATCCTACTTTAAACAAAATAAAACATAAAACAATTCTAACAAGAGCTGAATCTGAGCGAAGATTAGAAAGTGCCGTTTTAGTTGTTGAAGGAGCTAATCTCAAAAGAAATGAATACGGAAGTAAATTATTCGCTGATTTCTTTTTCTTTATCACAGGATTCCACGGATTCCACGTTTTCTCAGGAGTTGTTATCAATATCATTATTTTCTTTAACGTACTTATTGGAACGTATGAGAAAAGAAGAAGCTATGAAATGGTAGAAAAAGTTGGATTATATTGGCACTTTGTCGATTTAGTTTGGGTATTTGTATTCACAGTTTTCTATCTCGTTTAATTTTCAAAAATTAG
>JBIIFA010000163.1:0-4404 GCA_044237565.1 Flavobacterium sp. | reverse complement strand
TCCGCTTCTCGCTGAAAAATTTTCAAATCTTCATACGGCAAAACAGGAACTGCAACAATTATTTTGGCAGGATTCAATTTCCGCAACGACTTAATCGACACCAAAACAGTGTTTCCAGTCGCAATTCCATCATCAACAAGAATTACGTTTTTCCCTTTCACATCAAGCGGTTTGTCATTTCCAACGAACAATTGTTGCTTCTTTTTCAGCACTTCTCGAATCCTAGAAATTTCAGAATTGATATAGTTTTTGGAAATATTTGGGTAATAATCCACAGTTTCATCATCCATAGTAACCGCCCCAATTGCCAATTCCTTATTATAAGGATGCGGAATTTTTTTAGACAAAATAATGTCCATCGGAAGGTTCAATTTTTGAGAAATCACATACCCAACAGGAACGCCACCCATAGGAATTGCAAGGATTATTGAATTTGTATTTTCATATTCCAATAATTTTTTCGCAAGCAAGACACCCGCCTCTTCCCTATCTTTAAACAAATCGTAATACATAATAATTGAATTAAATAGTTAAACCTACATAATTGTAAAGGTATTGATTTATAGATAGTTATAAAATTATTATCGATGAAACGCACCTTTTTCAGTACAACTTTTTTTTGAAGCTATTTCCAGCGTTTCGTTACAAGTCCTCATTCAAAAAGTTGTTTTTCTAAGCCAAAAAAGTAGCTTCCTTCAGTCGCACTTTTTCGCCAAGAAAAACTACCTTTTTTTATTCCGGGCTCACCACTTCGATCTGGGCTTTTAGATTTCAGTTTTAATAGCCTTGGTTTAAATTCAAAATCAAAATTTTTAAACTTCTTATTAAAAAAAAATCCTAATCTTTCGATTAGGATTTCTATATAATTTGAACTAAATATATAATTATGATAACGCAGCTTTAACTTGGTCAGCAGCTTCTTGAAATTCAACAGCTGATAAAATTGGCATTCCAGAATTGTCAATTAATTCTTTTGCAATAACGGCATTTGTTCCTTGCAAACGAACAATGATTGGCACTTTAATAGCGTCGCCCATGTTTTTATAAGCATCTACGACACCTTGAGCAACTCTATCGCAACGAACAATTCCACCAAAAATATTAATTAAAATTGCTTTTACGTTTGGATCTTTCAAGATAATACGGAAAGCTAATTCTACACGTTTTGCATCTGCTGTTCCACCTACGTCTAAGAAATTTGCTGGTTCAAAACCTGCATATTTGATTAAATCCATAGTAGCCATTGCAAGACCTGCTCCGTTTACCATACAACCCACAGTTCCATCTAAATCTACATAGTTTAAACCTGCAGCTTTAGCTTCTACTTCGATTGGATTTTCCTCGCGAACATCACGAAATTCAGCATAAACTGGCTGACGGTATAATGCATTGTCATCTAAATTTACTTTAGCATCAACTGCAATAATTTTATTATCAGATGTTTTTAAAACTGGATTAATTTCAAACATTGAAGCATCACAACCAATATAAGCATTGTAAAGTGAAGCAACAAATTGTGTCATTTCTTTGAAAGCATTTCCAGAAAGACCTAAATTAAAGGCAATTCTTCTCGCTTGAAAAGCTTGTAATCCAACAGTTGGATCAATTTCTTCAGTGAAGATTAAATGAGGTGTGTGTTCCGCAACTTCTTCAATATCCATTCCACCTTCAGTAGAATACATAATCATATTACGACCTTTAGCTCTATTCAATAAAACGGACATATAAAACTCTGAAGTTTCAGATTCACCTGGATAATATACATCTTCAGCAACTAAAACTTTGTGTACTTTTTTACCTTCAGCAGAAGTTTGTGGTGTGATTAATTGCATCCCGATAATTTGACCTGCAATTTCTTCTACTTGCTGTAAATTCTTAGCAAGTTTTACTCCTCCACCTTTTCCACGTCCACCAGCGTGAACTTGAGCTTTAATAACGTGCCATCCTGTTCCAGTTTCAGCCGTTAATAATTTTGCAGCTTCAACAGCCTCTTTAGCGTTGTTTGCAACATAACCGCGTTGAATTTTTACGCCATAGCTGGCTAATATTTCTTTTCCTTGGTATTCGTGTATGTCCATAATGAAATTTTTGACTTTTTAAAGTGGCACAAAAATAACACAAATGAAGTTAAAAGCGAAATGTTTTTCCTTATTAAATACAATAAGAATTTAATTATTAAAAAAATCAAATTTACATTATCAAATTGTTAAATTCAATGCGGTAAATAAACAGTTTTGTCAGTTTGATTGTCATTTATACGACACTATATCGTTTTAGTAAATTGATTAAAATGCTGATTTTTGTGTGATTTAAACACAATTATATGCCGTTTGTCGATTTACAAATTATGAAATTGTTAATTTTAAACTCCAAAATTAAGTAATTATTATTTTTTAAACTTTTAATTGATATAGTAGTAAAAATTTCACGATATGCGATTTCCATTAAATTATAATCAATGAATTTAGTACTTTAGTAAAAAATTATCAAGCATGAAAGTTAAAGCACAAGGCCTCTATTTACCAGAATTTGAACATGACAATTGTGGCGCAGGATTTATTTGCAATTTAAACGGAATTAAGTCGAATGATATTATTCATAAGGCGTTAGATATTTTAATAAAATTAGAACATCGAGGCGCTGTAAGTTCCGATGGAAGAACGGGTGATGGTGCAGGAATTCTATTTGATATTCCTCATGATTTCTTCAAAAAGGTTTGTGATTTTGAACTTCCTGAACCAAGAGAATATGGAGTAGGAATGTTATTTTTACCTAAAAGTAAAAACCAAGTAGCTTATTGTAAAACTACTTTTGAAACTGCTATTAGAGACCAAAATTTAACTGTTTTAGGTTGGCGTGAAGTTCCTGTTGATACTTCAAATTTAGGAAAAATTGCTGCTGAAAAAGAACCTACAGTCATGCAAGTATTTGTTGGTAAAAATGGATTAGAAATCACAGAACAACAGTTCAACGCCAAACTATTTGCTGCAAGAAAAATATCGGAACACGCCGTTATAAAATCTAAAATATCACAAAGTCATCAATATTACTTCAGCAGTTTTTCAACTACTACAATAATATATAAAGGTCTTTTGATGCCCGAAGACATTAGCCGTTATTATACCGATTTGTCCGATACTGATTTGGTTACCCGATTGGCATTGGTTCACCAACGATTTTCTACCAATACATTTCCATCATGGGAATTGGCACAGCCCTTCAGATACATGTGCCACAACGGAGAAATTAACACCTTACGAGGAAATATCAGTCGCATGCGTGCTCGGGAAGAGTTGATGAAAAGCGATGTTTTTGGTGATGATATAAAAAAATTATTCCCCATTATATTAGAAGGAAAATCAGATTCTGCTTCGATGGATATGGTTATTGAATTGTTATTAATGACGGGACGATCTTTACCAGAAGCAATGATGATGGTAGTTCCAGAGGCTTGGGAACGTCACCAAAGTATGTCTGAAGACAAAAAAGCATTCTACGAATACAACTCTTGTATTATGGAACCTTGGGATGGCCCTGCTTCAATTCCCTTTACAGATGGTAATGTAATTGGTGCTTTATTAGATAGAAATGGTTTGCGTCCATCAAGATATACACTTACAAAAAGTGGTTTCGTAATTATGTCATCGGAAATTGGAGTTTTAGATATCAAACCCGAAGATGTAGTTCAACACGGAAGGTTAGAACCAGGGAAAATGTTCTTGGTGGACATGAATGAAGGTCGGATTATTGAAGATGATGAAGTAAAAAATGCCGTTGTAACTAAAAGACCGTACAAAAAATGGTTGGATGAAAACCTGTTACAATTAGCCAGAATTCCATATACAGAGAATGAAATCCCTGTGGAAATTATGGATTTTGAAACCCGTCAACGCCTATTTGGATATACTGTTGAGGATTTAAAAACCATCATAAATCCAATGGGAGCAACTGGTGCCGAAGCACTTAGTTCTATGGGAAATGATACGCCGTTAGCCGTTTTATCAGACCAGCCCCAATTATTATACAACTACTTCAAACAGTTGTTCGCACAAGTTACCAATCCACCTTTAGATGGAATTCGCGAAGAAATTATTACCGACATAAGTCTAGCAATAGGGGGCGATTTTAATATTTTTGATATTGAACCCAAACATTGCAAAAAACTAAAAATTCAAAATCCTGTTATTTCTAATGAGGATTTAGACAAAATTAGAAATATCAATCACGCTGATTTTAAATCCGTGACTATTTCTACCTTATATGAAATTGAAAAAGGTGTAAATGGTTTAGAACGTGCCTTAGAAAAATGTGTGCAAGCTACTTTCAAAGCTGTTTCTGAAGGGTGCAATATTGTTATCATTTCGGATAGAGGCGTTACCGATAAATTAGCACCAATTCCAATGT